>JAQIBY010000139.1 GCA_027858835.1 Bacteroidales bacterium
GCTAATTTACTCATGAGTTCACTTGCTTTAGATGTGGAAAGAGGAATTTGTTTGCTATTGCTCATAACAAGATATCCACCATCGGATTTGACATATTCGCTGATTTCTGTGATATTAACGAGATGTGATCTGTGTGAGCGATAAAAGCCTTTTTCTGTAAGCAATTCTTCAAAATGCTTAATGGGTTTTGAGACAACAATTCGTTTTCCGTCTTTAAAGAAAATACTGGTGTAGATATTATCTGCTTCTAAGTTTACAATTTCTTGTACTTTGACAATGATATGTTTTTCAGCCGTCCTCAGAACAATTTTCTGATTGTCTCCTTGTGTGTTTAAGTTTTCTTCCAGTGTTTTAACTCTGGCTTCTAAGGATTGAGTTGTTTCTTGAATTAAACGCTCACATGCTGTCTTAAAGTCAGTTGGGTGAATTGGTTTTAGTAAATAATCGAAAGCGGAAAATCGGATTGCCTTCAGCGCGTAATGTTCATGTGCAGTAATGAAAACAATGCGGTAGTTTTTGTAATTCAATTGTGATAAAATGTCAAAACTCATTCCATCCTGAAGCTCGACATCCAAAAACAGTAATTCTGCCTCGGAAGTGGGGATTTTTGCAATCGCTTCTTTAACTGAATTTGCGGTGCCAACCACTTCGATTTCATGCATGCCTTTCAGGAAAAGCTGAATGGTATTTATTATATGTTTTTCATCATCTACAATAAATGCTTTCATTTCAATATTTGGATTTCAAAGTTAACAATGACTCCTTGGCTTGCTTTTTCTGTGATGTGCTGTGTAATTTTGAATTTTTTATCATGATTAATTGCTCGGATGCGTTCTTTGGTGATATCTATCGCATGGGAAATGTTTTCCGGTTTTTCTGTGGCATTTTTTGTTGAAAATCCTGGTCCATTATCTGAAACTTGTAATTTTATTCCATCATTTGTTTTTGTAATCGACAATTGAATTAAACCTTGTTTGTCCTCAGGTAATTTTCTCATCCCATGTTCAATGGCATTTTCAAGAAAAGGTTGAAGAATCATGGGAGGGAGGCTAGTGTTTTCTATGTCTATTTGTTCGTCGATTGTAATTTGGTAATCAAATTTATTGGAAAAACGAAGTTGTTGCAGTTTAAGATAAGATGTTAAAATTTCTGTTTCTTTTTCAATTGTAATTTCCTCGGCTCGTGATGCATCGAGAATATTTCGCATGAGTTTCGAAAAATCCAGAAGATAAACCATACTATCCATGCTATTGTGTTGGATTATATAATTTTGAATGGCTCCCAGTGCATTAAACATAAAGTGTGGGTTCATTTGGGAGCGGAGCATCTTGTTTTCCAGTGCAATTTGCCTGTTTTTCGCTTTGAGTCGTGACCTGTAAACCAATAAAAGCACGATGAGTGAAGTAAGGACAAAGCTGAATATTGCCAGAATCAGTAAATCTTTCTGCCGTTTCAGTTCAAATTCGCTAAACATTAAGGATTGTTCCGCTAAGATTATTTGATGTTCTTTTTGTTTCGTGCCAAATATTACTTCTTGCTTGCTGATTGCCTCATTCATTTCAGCGTTCTGCAAGCTGTCCTTAAGTTGTGTCCTTTCATGCAATGTGGCAATACAGGCTTCGTATGCATGGTTTTTCTCTTGCAGTTCCGCTTTAAGATCCAGAATTTCTATGTGGTTTTGACGCAAGTTTTGAGCTTTGCTGATTGCGATTCCTTTTTGAATAAATGATTCAGCCTCCACTAGGTTTTCAGTCTTCAAGTAGGCCAATGCTGCATTTTTATAAATTCTTGTTTTTAGTAGTTTGTTATCGGTTTTTTCAGCTTGTTTGGCGGCATCTTCTAAGATTTCAATTGCTTCCGGGATTCTGTTGGTTTGGATGTAAATGGATGCAATGTTACTTAAGAGTTGTGCTTCAAAGCTGTCCATATCAAACATCCGATAAATATCGAGGCTTTTTTGATAAAAATATAATGCCGAGTCGGGTTTTTCAAAATTCTCCTCGTAAATCACGCCCAAATTATTGTAAGAAGAGGCGATTCCTAAAGTATCCCTCGATTTTTGCTTGCTGTTGAGGGCGAGTTTGTGATATTTCAGCGCTTTATCTTTTTCGTTTATTTCTTGGAAAACGACACCTAGATTGTTATAAACTTTAGATTCAGACTTGTTGTCCTTCATCTTGATAAAGATGTCAAGTGCTTGATGATAGTTTTCCACAGCTAAGTCGTATTTCCCTTCCAATTCATAAGTTACTGCAATGTTAGATTGCATCCTGCCAATTTCAATGCTGTCGTTTATATTTGTAAATTCATTTTTTGCAATTTTGAAGAAATCTCTTGCTGATTTAATTTCACCACGTTGGTAGCAGCTTAAACCACAGCTAGCAATGTCACTAGTTGGAATAGCAATGATTCCGGCTTGTATGAGATTTTTCGATTTCTCAATATAATGTGATAAACTGTCTTCTGGAGCAGCTAATATTTGAGCAGATAAATTTTGGGCAAAGCTGCTGTTATGCAATGCCAGTATCAGTATAAAACTAAAAATTATGTAACGAACTTTCATCAAACATAATAAATGTCTCACAAACATATAAAAATATCTGATGCTTATCTAATGATAGTAAGTTTTTGTTTTAGCAACTCATTATCTGTCTTAATCTCAAAATAATACAGCCCGTTGCTAAATGATTCCGGGATGTTAAACCGCATTGTTTTATTATTGCAATTTCTTTCGTAAAGCACCTTTCCGTGAATGTTCAGGATACGAATTCGTTGTAAATTTGCTTTTTCAGACTGAATAACAATATTGTTTGATGCAGGATTTGGATAAATTGAAACGCTGTTTTGATTGGAGGCCTCTGGGATATCCACCGGATTTAGTATTTGTAAACTTACTGGGATTTCTGTTTGATCATCATTATGGTAAATGGTGATGTTTCCATAATAAAAGCCCGGGTTTAGTCCGTTGGAATTAAAGCTAAGGATTAGGTTTGTGTCGTTTTCGAAATATAAATCTCCATTAAAATGATCCAGACTTAACCATTGCTCATCTGCATTTGAGAGATTAATCGTTCCTTGAAGTTCATGAGGTGTGCTCCCATAAATGTCGCCATAGATCATGTAAGGTATGTTTAAATCCCCAGTCACCCCATCAGATACATTAAAAACAATGTCGGAACTCGCATATTCACTACCATAAATATTTCCCCAGTCGTCACAAGTCCATTCAATTTCAGCAGCATGTCCGGTGGAATTGTTTGTTGTTAATGGACCGCCACCACCACCAATAAAGTCAGTACTGCTAATTACTTCTGTGCCCCCCGGAAATGTAATATTGATTGTTTTTAGCCATTCAGAATCTGTCGATGTATTATAGACAGTTGCTGTAACGGTATTTTCACCTGTAACATAGGTGTTTGGGGTGAAATTAATTTCTGATCCGTCAATGTTTTTAAGTGATTTTCCTATTTCGTCAAGTTCCAGCCAAATGTCGTAATGTAAGTGTCCTGCACCTGCATTGCTTATTACAATGCTGTCATCATCCTGTAAATTTTGATACATTACTTTTGTAATGCTGTTTGTGCTTACTTCGAATTCAGGTGGTAGGTTCATTAATGGCGGAAATACAATAGAGTCTATCCAAGCTGCATCTTGTCCTGCAGTAGTTTGAAAATCTTTTCGGTAGCGCCAAGTAAATTCATGATATCCAACATCTACGGAATAAGCAAAAATCGCCCAATCCATTTCTCCTGACCAAGACATTTGTACCTCGCCGTCAATCATGAAATCCAGAAAATCATAATAGGTTTGGGATGATACTTTTCGCACAAATGAGATTTCACCGGGATTTGTTACATCAAAGGCAATGCTGATGCTCGTTTCTGAGCTATTATCAATTGCTCCTGATTGCATTGCAAAATTTCCATGATACACTTCCTGGTCGGTAATGAACCATGGTGTCGGGCTTTCTAAATCCCAAGGGTATTGGTTGAAATCAGCTGTTTCAAAATCTTCAAGTGAAATTCCTACCGGGATATTTGCAGGAATATTGATTTCATAATCAGAAGTGTTGTGTAGGTTAATGTTAAACGCAAGGACATAACCCTCTGGAACAGTTTCTGCCACTGTTACATTAATTTGAAATATGCCTGTGCCGTCAGGAGAAATGTGAGAGATGAAAGCAGTTCCGGAATTAATTGTTGCTAGTGGGTCGTCGCAGGTGACTTGAATTTCCAAATCCTGAGCAGGAATAAGTGCCGAATTTCCAAGCATAAATTTGACATCCGTGGTTTCATCCATATCAAGTAAGTGGTTGTCGTCATCAAGGATGTCATAAGCGTCTAATGCTATTTCAGGTGTATGTACTGTGATTTCAAAATTATTGTTTTGTTCGAAACCATTGTCTGCTGAAGCAAAGAGATTTAAATAATTAATTTCGGATTCAGGGACACTGCTCGCAGTCTGAACAGCAAATTGAATGACAGAATCTGTGCCAGGAGTAAGCTCAATTAGCTGAATGTTATTAATGTCAATTTGGAGCGATGTTTGGCTGTTTGTCAAAAGAAAGTCAATCGTGTCTAAATCTGCGCCACCAACGTTCCTAAGGTTAAGTTGTATCGTTCCGCTTTCTTCGGCAGCAAAATATCCGTCGTTTCCATCCTGTATTGTTATATTTTCAATGATAATATTCGGGGCATTTCCAATTAATGCTACCGGAAAATCATAGTTTCCCTGATCACAAGTCATATTGATATTGAGTGTAATTTCGTGCTGGTCGGGGATGCTGCCTGAGACAGTAAATTGAAATGCATCCGTGAGGGATTCAGTCGCATCAGCAGGCATGTCGGGTAAGCTGCCTGAATTGTCGGTGATTGTTATGTAGGGGTCGCTTGATTCAAGTTCAAGTAGAATATTCGTCATTTCAGAATTCATCGGATTATGAGCCTGTAATGAAAGATTAACAAGTTCGGAATATTCAATGATTGCGTCTCCATCGCTTGTACTTGTGCTAATATCAAAAGTTAAACCTTCACTAAATATCGGGATGGATCGTATGTCAACAAGTCCGTTGTTATCAGTGACTTTTATGTGTAGATCTTCTCCGGAATATACGATGCTTGGAGTTCCTGTTATTAAACCATTTTCTGAAATTTCAAATTCCTCAAGGCGTGAGTAAGGGGTTAACATTTTAGAATAACCTTCCGAGATATTTGTCATGTCATCAAAAAAGAATTTTTGCATGGTTTTATTGTTGCCTTTGCTTACACCACAGACATATGTTTGTTGTTGCGATGTGTTGGCATTTCCGTAAGTCATAGTTATTTTCCCTGTTTCAAATAGGTTGACTGAATAATCGATAGTATTATTGTCAAAATTCAGTGTAAGATAACCTAAACCTTCCTGCATCTTAATATTCCAGTTTGTTTGACTGTTATAAAATGGGGCAATACAGCGTGAATGGCTAAAAACCACATGGTCGTCGTTGTTGTAAGGTAAATTATGCGTAAAACTTTCATCGAAAGCAATAATTCCGTATTCGGAGACATATATGCTTGAATACAGAGAATCATAAAATGGGAATTCAAAATTCAGATTGACTTCAGTAAGGCTTCCACTAATGCTTTCGCCGGTGAGTGATATGAAACCTGTTGTTTCTTCAACTTGAAAATCAGGATTAAATTCCCAGAAATAGGGTTCAGTGCCGTTTTCTGCTTGCATTTGTGCTTCGTATGATGCTAAAATAGGGGCAGGTGGGAGCACCGTTGTACTGATTGACGGTGGATCAAAGTTACATGCGTGAGTTGCTGATAAAATGGTTTTCCCGTTTTGGATAATCGGGATATTTTCTTGTGTTGATGGGGTTTCCAGTACAGTTTCTGCGGTGTAGTCCATCACAGAAAAGTAATTAACGGTTCCAATACCGGTGGCATCTGAATCGTTTTCGGTGACACATAGAAAATATTTTGCAGTTTGATTCGGTTCAATGTGGTTTAATAATGGCGTTAAATCGAGTCCAAACTCCAATGTTTTATTTTCTTCGTTGGTTCCTCCTGTCATGTATTGGTCTGAGCATTGGTAATCGAGAATGGGAAATTCCATTTCAAATTCAGGCTGTGTGCTGCTAAGGTTTGTGCTGATTCCGGCTGTTACTTTTATTCTTTGGCGCTTATTGTATGTAATGGATGCCTTTGCAGTGATTTGTGGTTCATAATCGGGGATTGCATCCTGAACGGTAACAATTCCATTCCAGAAACCGCCTTCAGCAATGGTCTTATACATAACATAAATAAAGCCACCATTTGCAAATGAGGGACCGCCCGAGTAAGTGTTGGCAATTTTTACGCCACCAATTTCCCAGTCTTTTATGTTTACGACACCATCACCATTTATATCAATATGATTTGTGTATTGTCCGTCGTTATTGTAGTCATAACAAATTGAATCATGATATCCGACAACCGTCATTGCATGAGATGTTCCACCGTACATGTTTGGCACAACATACATGCCTTCTTCGGGAGTTCCTGCTGGTAGCGTATAGGATGCAGATGGCACACCATTATAAAAATTCGCAACCCCACCATGTGGACTGCCATTCAGATGATCGTTCATCCAATGTTTTAAAGTCAGCATGCCTTCTTCAGTGGACACGTCAATCTTATACGCCTGGCGGATACGATTTTTCATTGCGCTGTAATACAAGTCGTAGCCTGTCATCCAGCGAGTAGTTCCTCCGGTGTCATTTGTGCCACCATAATTTTGTAAATTTGGAGTGCCGACCAATCGTAAAACATCATAGGTGTGATAATAACTGACACCGTAATAGGCATCGCTTTCCCAGTTATAGACAAAGTGGGTTGGATACCGTGTTGTGTCACTGTCAGCTGCCAGATTTCTGACACAATTAATTTCATAATTAAATCCTAAACCAACCGATGATGCTTGACCACAACTCATTCCGGCTTGCTGAAACACATCTCTGAAAAAGATTTCTTCAGCATTATTTTTTATGTGGGGGATACTGCGGTTTTTATATGAATCCGGCAATTTGAGTTCCGGTAAATTCATGATTGCTTGTTTGTCTTTTTCGCTAATGGAGCGATCCTGTGCGGATAAGTTAAAGACGGAAATAAGTAGTCCCCAAAAGAGTAAATGTTTAAAATATTTCATGGCATGCATTTTATTTTATGAAAGTACGATTTTTTTTGTTTCAATTGTAAAAAAAATGTATTTCTTCTGTTTTGGAAAATGGCTCGGTGTTATACCAATTGTGTTTCCAAATGATTGACAATGAAATTTTGAAACTACAATGGTTAATGCCGATATTACAGCAAAACAAGCATACAGAACGAAGTGAAAGTATGCGCCATTTTGATGTTTAATCGGTATTGTTGGGTGTTTTTTCCGGGGTTTAGTACATAAAAAAAAGAGCCATCCACTAACCAGCGGATGGCTCTTTTTAGTATAATATGGACTTACTTCTTATTCTGTCACATAGAATGTCTCATCAAAAAGAGTTTCGTTTTCTTGAATAATTTGGTCGTTACCGTAAACACAGATGATGTTTTCGCTAAGGATATCTTGTGTCAAGCTTTGGAATGATTTGATATCTTCCATGCTGGTACTGAGAATTGCATCCCGCTCAGCCTGAGCATCTGCTTCGGTTTTCTGTTCGAAATAATTATTAACAGCTTGCGAGCCACGTTGTGAGGCGGTAGTCGGTTTGTCAAGCTTTGCAATGGTTCCAATAATGAATCGTGTCATTTCTTGTTCCTCGGGTAAAAAGGTTTCTAAGAAGATCGGTGTTGCATCAAAATTTTCAAGCGTTTCGGTTAGGTTTGGATCCCGGTATGATGCAAAATATACATTTCCGCTTGGACTGAATCCTGCAAATCCTCCATATGCACCACCAATCACACGAATTTGTGTTTGCAGATAATCCCGTGATAAAATCTGATTCAGCACGCGCATTTTTGGATTCCATTCGTAACCGAGTTGTTTGAAATTTCCGCCTTTGGTTACATACTGCACTTTGGACATTGCCATTATGCCTTCGTTTTTCACTTCAGGAGAGAATTTCCAGGCTTGCATTTCAGAAGTTTCTGTGCTAAGCGTTTTATTAAATGCTTTCAATGATTTCTCAAAGCTTTCATAATTTTTCTCAGAACAGGTAACCGATGCAATCATGTTGTCTTTAGTGAAAAGCAGTTCGGCAGTTTTTATTAATTTTTCAATGATTTCATCTTGATTTTCATCAAAATCTGCCATTAGCTTGTCAATGAATTGATAATATTCATAACCATTTAAGATTTCGTTATATGCTCCGTAAGCTGTTTGATAAGAACTCAAGCGTGTGAGTGCCACATTAATTCCCCGATTATTCACAAAGGACATTTGGTTTGAATGATGTCTTTGTAAAAGTGTTTTCAAACGTACGCTGTCATTATATTTCGTGTTGTTGATTATTTCGGATACAAGTTCTGTTGCAATTGCTTCTTTGTCTTCTGTTGCTTTGTATGAGACAGTGAATTTCGGGATGAAATTCTCGGTTGATTGTTTCACCATGAAAGTACTTAGATAGGTGTAAAAGCTTCCTGTGTGAATGTTTAACTGATTTTCAAGCTCTCCAAATTCATATTTTTCAGTACTCATATTCCCGAGAATTTCTGACAATAAATTTGCATAAGGTAAGTATTCCTGCGGCAACACTCTCAAGTCGAAATAGAAATTTGAGTAAAGGATGTCATTGGTGAAGTCATTGTAAAATAGTATGTTGGTTTTGTCTATGGATTTTTCTGTTATTTCATAGAATTCAGCTTCTGTATCAATGTCAGAAAGTTCGAGCATCGGAACCATCGCAACTTCCTCAGGGCTGTCTTCTTCTTCCTGATATTCTTTGAGTGCCAGCGTTTTTTCAATTAATTGTCCCAGCTCTTCTTCGGATAAACTTGCCTTGTATTCTGCAAGTTCTTTTTTGATTTCCTCACCGCGTTTTTTCTCTAAGCCTGGCTCAGGTTCCAGAATAGTGAGTAATGCGAAATTGTTATCAATGAAATGTTCCTGAATCATGTTTTCAAGTAAGCCATTTTCTAGGTCGGCTTTAACTGCTGCAAGTGGAGCTTCAAATTCAAGTCCGAGATAAGGATTGTCTGCAAAAAATACATAAGGAATGGTTCTGTACATGTACATCATCCCTTTTTGAGGAGTGTTTCCTTCGCGAAGTCTGAATTCCATTCGATTAACGATTCCTTCCAGCATTTCCTGGTCAAATCCTTCATTAACTATCTCGTTCAGTGTGTTAAAGATGATTGATTCAAACGCTTCTTTATCTTCTGGGTTTGCATTTTCAACACCAATGGTAAATACATTTTGTTTATTGCTGCTATTGTATCCATACACACTTTTTCCAATCCCGGCTTCCTGAATTGCAAGACGCAAAGGAGCAGATTCGTGACCGACCATTGCTTCACTTAAAATACGGAGTGCAAAATTCATTTCAGGATCTGTATTGTCTCCGAAAACAAAGCTATAAGTCAAATAGGTTTTATCTTCTGTTTCTGCATTTTCAGCAACTGGATACGTGCCGTGAACATCTTTTCTTTCTTTAAAGCCCTTTTGAATCGGAATACTGATTTCTTCATCAGATTTTTCGTATTTTGACAGATATTCTTTGTCAATAAATTCCAATTCTTTATTCAAATCAGCATTTCCGTAAAGGAGGATATAGCTGTTCGTTGGGTGATAATATTTTTCATGAAAATCACGAAAATGTTCGATAGTTAATTCGGGGATTGCATCCGGATGTCCACCTGATGAAACGCCATAAGTATTATCTGGGAAAAGCGTTTTGTATGTGAGGTAGCTCAGTTGACGATAAGGCTGTGAAAACGAACCTTTCATCTCATTATAAACCACCCCTTTGTAAGTGATTTCATCATCTAAACTATTGAGTTCATAATGCCATCCTTCTTGATCAAAAATCCTGTCATCTTCATGCAACAAGGGATTGAAAACTGCATCAAGATAGACATGCATGAGATTGAAATAATCTTTTTCATTCATACTGGCAACCGGGTAGGTTGTCCAATCTGAGCTAGTCATTGCATTTAGGAATGTGTTTAAAGAGCCTTTTGTTAAAATTTCAAACGGGCTTTTTACCGGAAAGTTTTTTGATCCGTTTAATACGGAATGCTCAATGATATGTGGTGTTCCACCATCGGTAGAGGGTAGGGTTTTAAATGCGATGTTAAAAAGTTTGTTTTCATCGTCAGCCATAATTTTCATTAAGCGTGCCCCACTTTTTTCGTGAGTAAAAAACAAACAATCGGCATTTACTTCTTCAACAAACTTTTTCTGTTCAAGTTTAAAACCGTTATACACTTCACCAACTTTGAATTCTTCCTTTGGTTGGCAGGCCCAAATTAAAGACATTGTGATACCAATTAATAATACAACACTAATTTTTTTCATTGTACAAATTTTATTTTGATTTTCATGCACAAGGTAAGTATAAAAATGGCTTAGCCGACTGATAAACCTGTAAACTGACTATAAGAAATCGTAATGTTTTGTTAAAACGTACAATATGAGTAGATTTTCTCATATTTCACGGAGCAAAAAACTATTTTCATAGCAAAAAATAGTACAACTTCGTTCTGAGATGAAGGTTAAATCGGCCATATGACATAAACGCTTAAAGCCTTAGCGAAGGAAGATAAACTTCAGCAATTTAACTCACACCAGAACCATTCCTAACGGGTTCAATCGGAGAAACAAAGCGTAAGCGTCCGTCAGGTTCTTTTGCCATGAGTACCATGCCTTCAGAGTCAATGCCACGAAGTTTTTTCGGGGCCAAATTTGCTAAATACAACACTTGCATTCCGATAATATCTTCGGGTTTGTAATATTCTGCTATACCGGAAACAACGGTTCGGATTTCAGAGCCAATATTCAATGTGAGTTTTAGCAACTTTTTAGTTTTAGCAACTTTTTCCGCCGTTTCTATTTGTGCAACACGGATGTCCATTTTCATGAAATCGTCAAATGAACAGGCTTCTTTAACGGGTTCCGTTTCCATGGCTTCTGCTTGGTTGCTTTGTTTTGTTGCCTCAAGTTTATCCAATTGCAATTGCACTTGTTTGTCTTCAATTTTTTCAAAGAGCAAGCCTGGTTTGTTTATTTCAGCTCCCTCTTGAAGCAATTGAAAATTATCCTCTTCTAACCACATCGCTTCGGAAATATTGAGATATTCACGTAGTTTTTTCATGGTAAAGGGCAAAAACGCCTCGCCGAGATGTGCGAGATGTGCTGATAATTGTAAACAAACATTGAGAATCCCTTTCACACGGGATTCATCAGTTTTTATGAGTTTCCACGGTTCTGATTCGGTGAGATATTTATTGCCGATTCGTGCAATATTCATTAAATTTTTCAGCGCTTCACGAAATTTGAATTGCTCTAGGTTTTTCTCAATCCCGAGTTTACATGCATTAACCTGCTGAATGATCGCCTCTTCTTGTTCTCCCCATTTTTCAGCAGCAGGAACTTTTCCGTCAAAGTATTTATGCGTTAACACTAAACTTCGATTTATGAAATTCCCGAGAATTGCAACCAGTTCATTATTATTTCTTGCCTGAAAATCTTTCCATGTAAAATCGTTGTCTTTGGTTTCCGGCGCATTTGCCGTTAAAACATAGCGCAACACATCTTGTTTGCCCGGAAAATCTTCAAGATATTCGTGCAACCAAACCGCCCAGTTTTTACTGGTGGATATTTTATTTCCTTCGAGATTCAGGAATTCATTGGCAGGCACATTATCCGGTAGGATATAAGAGCCTTCGTGTTTTAACATGGACGGGAATACGATGCAGTGAAACACAATATTGTCTTTCCCGATGAAATGAATTAAGCGGGAGTCGTCACTTTTCCAGTATTTCTCCCATTCTGGAGTCAGTTCTTTTGTGGCGGAAATGTATCCAATCGGTGCATCAAACCACACGTAAAGGACTTTGTCATCAACTCCTTCAATCGGGACAGGCACGCCCCAGTTCAAGTCGCGGGATACGGCTCTGGGATGTAATCCGCCGTCAATCCACGATTTACATTGTCCGTAAACATTCGGTTTCCATTCTTTATGGTCTTCAAGAATCCACTGCCGCAGCTCATCCTCGTATTTATCTAATGGGAGATACCAGTGAGTGGTTTCTTTTAAAATGGGATGATTCCCGGAAATAGTTGAATTCGGATTGATGAGTTCTTCGGGAGAAAGCGATGATCCACATTTTTCGCATTGATCGCCATAGGCTTCTTCAAATCCGCATTTCGGACAGGTTCCAATGATGTATCGGTCTGCAAGAAACTGATTTTCTTTTTCATCAAAATACTGCTTTGTCGTTTTTTGAATGAATTCGCCTTTGTCGTAAAGGGTTTTGAAAAACTCCGATGCAGTTTCAAAATGGGTTTTTGATGTGGTTCTGGAATAAATGTCAAACGTAATTCCAAAATTTTCGAACGCATTTTTAATGATTTTGTGATATCGGTCAACAATATCCTGAGGGCTTACGCCTTCTTTTCTTGCTCTCAGTGTAATCGGAACGCCGTGTTCGTCTGAACCACCGATAAAAAGCACATCCCTTTTTCTCATTCTCATGTATCTGACATAAATGTCGGCAGGCACATAAACCCCTGCGAGGTGTCCTATATGAACGGGTCCGTTAGCGTATGGTAAAGCTGTGGTAATAAGATGTCTTTTATATGTTTTGTCCATGATTTTGCTGATTTCTATTGATTTGTATCCTTTAGTCCATCTTTTTCGGCTGCCAGTTTAAGTGCGTCTTCTTCGCTGCGATTTTTGTGCAAATCAATTGCCAAATAGAGTGCTTTTCGGAAAGCCTCTTCAGACGCTTTTCCGTCGCCGGCAATTTCATATGCAGTTCCATGGTCGGGTGATGTACGGATAATTGGTAGCCCGGCAGTAAAATTCACTCCGCCGTCTTTTGCAAGGGTTTTAAACGGAGCAAGTCCCTGATCGTGATACATGGCCAAAATTGCATCGAAATTATGGAATTGATGATTTCCGAAAAATCCGTCAGCAGGATATGGCCCGAGTGCCATAATGCCTTTTTCGCGCGCTTCTTCAAGTGCCGGGGTGATTACTTCCTGTTCTTCTTTTCCAAGCAATCCTTCGTCTCCGATATGTGGATTTAAGCCAAGGACCGCAATGCGCGGTTTCCGAATTCTAAAATCTTGTTTGAGTGTTTTATTCAGCACATGGATTTTCTTGAGAATTGCCTCTTTTGTGATGTGACTTGCAACTTCTGAAATGGGTAAATGTCCGGTAACGACACCAACGCGAATATCGTCACTAATCATCAACATCAGGTAATTTTCAATTTGAAAACGTTCTGCGAGATATTCTGTGTGTCCAAGAAATTTAAATCCTTCTCTTTGAATGTTGTGTTTGTTGATTGGAGCGGTTAAGAGTGCATCAATTTCATTTGATTTTAAATCGTTAACTGCCGCTTCCAATGCTAAAAATGAAGATTCACCCGCTTCTTCGGAGCTTTTTCCGAGTTCAACACGAATGTTTTCATCAACTACATTAATAATGTTTACACGATTCGGATTTGCTTGCGCTGCTTCATTGATATGATTTGGTGTGAAGTTATTATTGTTAATCGCTTTTTTATGATAAGCAGCGACCTTGGGTGAGCCATAAATAATCGGTGTGCACAAGTCGAGAAGCCGTGCATCACTCAAGGTTTTTATAATGATTTCATAGCTGATACCGTTGATATCTCCGTGGGTTATTCCCAATCGTATTTTGTTCATATTATTCTGTTTTTATCTTGTTTGTTTTTCAGTGCGAAAATAGAAAAAATCATTTAAAAGTCTTACACCCACACCGCTTCCTTGTTTTCCGCGATACGAATCGGCAGATTCTAAAAAGGCTGGACCTGCGATGTCGAGATGGATGTAGGGGTAATCCGTGAAATATTCGAGGAATTTTCCTGCAGTAATTGCTCCTGCATTTCGTCCGCCAACATTTTGTAAATCGGCAATATCGGATTTTAATTGTTCTTTGTAATCATCCCAAAAGGGAAGTTCTGCAATGCGCTCGTGGCATGCAAATCCTGCTTTTTTGAGCAATTCCATTTCGTCGGGTGCATTGCCCATGGCTGCAATGGCTTTAATTCCCACGGCAACTTCGGCAGCTCCTGTCAATGTTGCCAGATCAATG
The DNA here is from genome assembly GCA_027858835.1 of Bacteroidales bacterium. GTDB lineage: Bacteria > Bacteroidota > Bacteroidia > Bacteroidales > ML635J-15 > JAQIBY01. Next base: position 14,240 of record JAQIBY010000139.1, read on the forward strand.
ACTAGTTCTGGATTATATTGTTTGGCAAATGCCAGTGCATCGGCAAGAATCATACGTCCTTCGGCATCTGTATTTAAGACTTCAACCGTCGTGCCGTCATACATGTGGATCACATCCTGAGGGAGATAGGCGTCTTTTCCGGGGCGGTTGTCCGTTGCTGGGATTAATCCAATCACATACAAAGGAATTTCTGATTTGGCGAAATTTAACATGCTTCCGGCGACTGCTGCTGCACCGCCCATATCTGATTTCATCAAATCCATACTGCCTTTTGTCGGTTTCAAACTGACACCGCCGGTATCAAACATCACACCTTTCCCGACCAAAACAAGCGGCTTTTCATTCAGCGCATTGTCTGGTTTCCATTCCATAATCGTAAAACTTGGACCTACTTCGCTGCCTTTGTTTACGGCTAGCAGTCCGCCCATTTTATGTGCTTCAATTTCGGCTTTTAAATAGCTTTTAACTTTTAATCCGGTATCATTTGCTGTTTCTCCGAGTAATTCAGCAAAGCGAACGGCATTCAAATGAGAGTGCGGTTCGTTAACGCAATCTCGCGCAAAATAAACCGACTCAATCAACGCGTTGATTCGTTGTGTTTTTTGAGTGTCGCAAAAGCTGCTGTGAACATTAATAGTTTGCAAACTGTTTCGCTTAGGCGCTTTAAAATATTTGTTGAATTGATAATTCGACAATGCCAATCCTTCAGAAAAATCAAACCATGCCGTGTCAATTTTACTCTTATCATCAATGAAAATTTCCTTTAATTTATGCTCATTAATGATGGAACAGGCATTATGCGCTTTTTCTCTCAGCGTTTCACGGGCTTTATCGCTCGCATTTTTATCAATGACGACAACAAATGATTGTTTGAAATAAGAATTGATGTGAATAAAGTCTGTATCTGCCTCAATTTTTTCTTTGAGATAAGCGGCTTCTGTTTTTGTAAATGACAAATCGGAAATCGCTGTGTCTTTGTGTATGAGGTAAACAACAGAGTTTTCCGGTGAACGAAAATCCACTAATTTTATATCTGTTTTCATCTTTTTGAACGGGTTAAAATTAAAAGCTTAAAGGTACAAAAAGGAATGGAAGCGAAAGGGATGATTGGGATAATTTTTTTATGATTGAATTATCCAGTCCAGAATATTCACACACACGACTATTTCACGAAGTACTGAAACTGTTTTTTATTCCGATGAAAAATGAACTCAGAAACGCATTTTTAACCATTGCTTTTTTTATCTTTGTCATGACAAAATAATCCGAAAACAGCCTTTGATTTTTATGATTGACCAAGCGACCATAGACCGTATTTTTGACACTGCCGACATTGTCGATGTCATTTCTGATTTCGTGCAGCTCAAGCGTCGTGGTACCAATCATATTGGATTGTGTCCTTTTCATAATGAAAAGACGCCTTCTTTTAACGTTTCACAATCGAAAGGAATATATAAATGTTTCGGATGCGGGAAAGGCGGAAATGTGGTGTCTTTTGTGATGGAGCATGAACATATGGCTTATCCTGAGGCATTGAAATATATTGCCGGGAAATACGGCATTCCTGTTCACGAAGAAAAACCGACTGAGGAAGAAGTTCAAAAGCGAGATCATCGAGAATCTATGATGATTGTCAATGAGTTTGCACGCAAATATTTTTGTCAGCAATTACTTGAAACTGATAGAGGAAGAGCGGTAGGGCTTGCATATTTTCGGGAGCGGGCGATCAATGATCAAATGATTGACAAGTTTGATTTGGGTTTTTGTCCCGAAGGGCAAGATGTTTTTACAAATGATGCGCTTGGAAAAGGCTATAAGCTTGAATTTCTTGAAAGTACGGGGCTGACAATTGTCCGTGAAAATTGGCGTGCCGATCGGTTTAGCGGACGAGTCATGTTTCCGATTCATTCGGTTGCAGGACGCGTTATTGGTTTTGGCGGGCGTACCTTGAGTACAGAAAAGAAAATCGCAAAATATCTCAACTCCCCGGAGTCGGATGTTTATCATAAAAGCAAAGTTCTTTACGGGATTTTTCAGGCAAAACGCAAAATTGTTCAGGAAGATAATTGTTATTTAGTTGAGGGCTATACGGATGTTATTTCGCTGCATCAAAAGTTGATTGAAAATGTTGTGGCATCATCCGGAACCTCATTAACAGAGGATCAAATCCGTTTGATAAAGCGCTTTACTTCCAATGTAACCATTTTGTATGATGGTGATCCTGCCGGTATCAAAGCCTCTTTGCGCGGAATTGATATGTTTTTGGAGCAGGACATGAATGTTCGTGTTGTGTTGTTTCCCGAAGGAGAAGATCCTGATTCTTTTGCGCGTGCCAACACGCCGGAAAGCGTAAAGGAATATATCGAATCTGAAAAGCAGGATTTCATCCATTTTAAAACCAAATTACTGCTTGAAGATGCTCAAAACGACCCAATTCGCCGATCAGAACTTGTTACCGGGATTGTGAAAAGCATTGGAGTAATTGACGATCAAATCAAACAATCGGTTTACATAAAATCTTGTAGCAAATTACTGGATATTGGTGAAGATGTACTTTATTCAGAATTGCAGAAAATTCGCAAACGACGATTAGAGGAAAAGCAAAGAAAAAATCGCCAGAAAACGCTGCATAAGCAAGATAATGTAATTCCGGTGGTTCCTGCACATGTCTCCAATGTTTATATGGAGGAGCATGAAAAGGAAATTATCCGGGTTCTGCTTTTGTACGGAGACATGTTGATTTTTGAGGATGAGGTCGGGAAAAAAGTGCGGGTTGCCGAATATATTATTGGAGAAATCCGAAATGATGAGCTTGAATTTGAGAATCTGGTTTATAATCGCTTATTTGAAACAGCCGCTGAGCTTTTAAACGAAGGGAAAGTGATTGAAAAACATGTGTTTATTAATCATTCGGATGCTAGTATTGCAAAGCTTTGTGCCGAGTTACTGACAAATCGCTATAGCCTAGATCCCTATTGGGCAAAACATGGGTCACAAATAGAAACTGAGGATCAAAAACTCCCGACTGATGTTCCAAATTTAATTGTACAATACAAGCGGAAAATCCTTGAAAAAGGATTTGAAATTAAAGTGAAGGCAATGCTTGAGGCGGAAAAAAGTAAAGCACATTCTGATGAAATAATTCAGCTTCAAACAGAATTGAAGGATTTACTTGAAAAAATCCGCCAGCTTTCTGATTTAAATGGAATGGTGATTTTGAAATGATCTCGGAGGTACCTGGTTTTTAGCATTTCACATTTGTCCAATCCCTCTAATTCACTAATTTAGCATCAAAAATTAAAGCTATGCTACTTAAGATAACCATACTTTTATCCGTTGTTTTTCAGGTAATTGCAGCCCTGATGGCGATTCGCCTCATAAAAAAAACAAAATATAATCTTGCCTGGATGCTCATTACCATTGGGCTGGCGGCATTGCTAGTGCGACGCGTTGTGGAATTTTTGCCCCTTGTCAGCGATTTTCAGCCGCAGGATTTTCGTCTGCTTTTCATTTGGGTGGGGACAATCAGCTCTCTATTTTTCGCAATGGGCGTTATTCTCATTCGGCAGATTTTCAACTACATTTATCGGGTTGAGTCTGAGCGCCGACATGCTGAAAGTCGGATGCTATCGTCTGTAATTGCAGCTGAAGAATCGGAGCGGATACGCTTATCGAGGGAATTGCACGATGGACTCGGTCCCCTGATGTCAAGTATCAAAATGACGGTTTCTGCCATTGAGCAACAGGCGGAGAATGAGAATCAAAAACAATTGGCTACCAATGTCAATATGCTGGTTCAGGAAGCATTGAAATCCGTAAAGGATATTTCTGCGAATTTGTCGCCTCAAATGTTGAATCACTTTGGGTTGGAGCAGGCGCTGGCTAACTTTATTAACAAGGTCAATGATTCAAAACAACTTCAAATTGATTTTAAAATGCGTGCAAAGCACAAACGACTACCCGGTAATGTTGAAATTATTATTTATCGTGTTGCTTGTGAGTTAATTACGAATACTTTTAGGCATGCCGATGCGAAAAAAGCAAATCTGGAAATTGAAGCTGAAAACACCCATTTAAGTTTAAATTATTGCGATGATGGGCATGGTTTTGATGTGGATGAAGTGCTTGTCAGACATCACGGAATGGGGGTTGCAAACATTTATTCGCGTATTTCATCTTTGCATGGGAGTGTTGATATTTTGTCAAATCCGGACGAAGGCATGAGTGTGAAAATTTATATACCTTTGAAGCATGAACACACAAGATGACATACGAATCGTGTTAGTAGATGACCACACCCTCTTCCGCAACGGATTAAAAAATTTGTTGAATGGAATTCAAGGGTTTCGTGTTGTTGCAGAGGCAGAAAACGGGAAAAAGTTCCTTGAGCTATTGGATGAAGTTAAACCGGATATCGTTTTACTTGATATTGCAATGCCTGTAATGGATGGGGTCGAGGCAGCAACAAAAGCGTTGGAACTGCAGGAAGACATGTCAATCATTACTTTGTCTATGTTTGCTGATGAAGCCTATTATAAACAAATGGTTGAAGCAGGAGTTAGGGGTTTTATTTTGAAAGATGCTGGCATTGCCGAGGTTGAATCTGCAATTCGAACTGTGTATCAAGGAAAAACCTTCTTTTCGCAGGAACTCTTGCAAGCGCTTTTGTCCGGATTGTATCATGACACCGGTCTTGAAAAGTATGAATTATCTGAAAGAGAAATTGAAGTAATTCAACAAGTCTGCACGGGAAAATCTAATCTCGAAATTGCTGATGATTTGTGCATTTCAAAGCGCACAGTTGAAAAACACCGGGCAAATATCATGGAAAAAACCCATTGTAAAAATACTGCCAGCCTTGTAATTTTTGCCGTGAAAAATAAAATTGTCGAAGTATGAGGGGAAATCCCAAGCACTAAAAAGGTGAAATAACAAACCTCAAATTCCAAAATCCAAGAAACATAATTAAAAACAGTGCATTCGTTTTGAAATTTATATTTTGTCATTTATGTTTTTAATTTCTAAATTCTCATTTTGCAAAATTCTAATCAATTGATATAGAATTTCTGACTTTTTCTTATCTTGCCTGCGTTTTCGTGCTTTGATGCGTTATTTCGTGATTCAGACACATTTTCTTCGTATTAATACGTATTTAGCTTCGTGTTTTTACGAATAAAACGCTTAGTAAATGCGCATAATGAAAAATTGTAATATTGTTTCCGCTTAAAGTGGATGAAAAAATAAATGGTAAAATTAAAAACTGAATATTATGTCAGACATTTTTAACAAAATCAGAACTGAAAAAGGACCCTTGGGTCGTTATCAAGAACAAGCACATGGGTATTTTACATTTCCGAAGCTCGAAGGTGAAATTAAGCCAAGAATGATTTTTAACGGAAAGGAAGTTTTAACCTGGAGTTTAAATAATTATTTGGGACTTGCAAATCACCCCGAAGTTAGAAAAGCAGATGCTGAAGCTGCTGCTGAATACGGAATGGCTTATCCGATGGGCGCTCGTATGATGTCAGGACAAACAAAATATCATGAGGAATTAGAGCGAAAATTGGCGAAATTTGTTGAAAAAGAAGATGCATTTCTTTTGAATTTCGGATATCAGGGAATGGTTTCTATTATTGATTCTTTGGTTGACCGCCGTGATGTCATCGTTTATGATTCAGAATCTCACGCTTGTATCCTTGATGGGATGCGCTTGCACATTGGAAAACGCTTTGTATTCCCACATAATGATATTGAAAAATTAGATAAACAACTGGAACGTGCATCGAAAATTGCTGAAAGACAAGGTGGCGGCGTGATGGTTATTACTGAAGGCGTTTTTGGAATGGCCGGAGATCTCGGTCACTTGCATGAAATTGCAAAATTGAAATCAAAGCATAACTTCCGTTTATTGGTTGATGATGCGCACGGATTTGGTACAATGGGTGAAACCGGTGCAGGAACAGGAGAACATTATGATGTTCAAGATGAAATTGATGTGTATTTCTCAACCTTTGCAAAATCAATGGCCGGAATTGGTGCATTTGTTGCTGCTGATAAAGATATTGTTGATTTTCTGAGATATAATATGCGCTCACAAACTTTTGCTAAATCATTGCCAATGCCGATGGTAAAAGGCGCTTTGAAACGCTTGGAACTCTTGCAAAACAAGCCGGAGCTAAAGGCAAATCTTTGGAAAGTTGTTGATGCTTTGCAATCAGGACTTAAAGAGCGTGGATTTAATATCGGGGAAACCGAATCTTGTGTAACTCCTGTTTATTTTGAAGGTGGATTGATAGAAGGCACAAATTGTGTGATTGATTTGCGCGAAAATTACAGTATTTTCTGTTCGATTGTTGTGTATCCGGTTGTCCCGAAAGACACAATTATGTTGCGCCTCATTCCGACAGCCGTTCATTCCTTGGATGATGTCAATGAGACTTTGGAAGCATTTTCAGTAATTCGTGATAAACTTGCTGCCGGAGAATATGCAAAAGGTGGATTGAGAAATATGAGCATCGCTTAAAATCAACACAATGCAAAACAATAAATTTACGCTGAAATGCACAAAATGCGGATATGAAATTGATAATTTCAAATTATGGTTTGAACTCAATCAAGTATGTCCGAAGTGTGGAGCAAAACATGTTGAGGCGATTTATCCTTTTAAATATGATGGATTGTCTGATTTAATGGATACACCAAATAATTTGGCTGAATCAATTTGGTTGTACAAAGATTTCCTTCCTTTAGATAATGATGATAACATCATTTCTTGTAAAGAAGGTGCAATTCCGCTTGAGCGATGGACATTTCTTGAGGATTTTGCCCGTGAACAATATGGAATTAATATTGAGACACAGGTTTATCGAAATGATTTGAATGGCGGAACCGGAACCTTTAAGGATACAGCGGCTAGTCTTGCTGCAAGTGTTTTGAAAGAGGCCGGCGTGAAAAATTATGTGGTTGCCAGTACCGGAAATACAGCGACCGCATTTGGGAAATATCTTGCAATGGCCGGAATTAATGCCTATATTTTCATGCCGATTGATGCATTAAAAGCATCTGAAGCTGCCATTAATGCATTTGGACAAAAAGTGTTTCGGGTGCAAGGTGATTATTCGAAAGCCAAAGAACTTGCTGCACAATTTGCCGAGAAACACGGCTATTTGATGACTGGCGGAAACGTTGATCCTTTGCGTGTTGAAGCAAAGAAAACCATGGTATATGAGTGGTATCGCCAGTTAGGCAAATTGCCCGATGTTTATGTACAAGCATTAAGCGGCGGCACCGGTCCAATCGCCATTGAAAAAGCATTGAAAGACGCTGAAGGCACACAATTTGCAGGGAAAATGCCTCGCCAGATTTTAGTACAGCCTGATAAATGTCCGCCGATGGCTTTGGCATGGGAAAATGCGATTAAAAATAATTTCGCTGAAGGTTGGGATATTAATTTTCCGATAATTGAAAATCCGCCAACAGTTGTTCCTACATTGGCAACAGGAAAGCCTGGAACTTACCCGATAATTTCCCGCTTGGTAAAAAAATCCGGCGGTAGCATTATTCAAATGGAGGAAGCCAAAATCTATGACATCTCCCGTTGGGTTGCTTTTGAGCAAAAAGTTGCCATGGGTCCTGCATCTGCAGTTTGTCTCGGTGGTTTCCTAAATGCCCTGAAATTAGGATTGATTAAGGATGGTGAAACTGTACTTATCAACACTGGGGAAGGTGTTGCAAGAGCTCCTGAGTTTATGGAGGAACTCATTTATACAACCACTGAAGTCAATACTTTAGATGATTGTGTGTTACATGATCGGGATGGATTGAAAACGATATTATTAAAAAAGCTATTGTAAAATAGTAGTATAAATATGGTAAGAAAGGGGGGACTTTATGTTTCCCTTTTTTATGTTTTGTTTTTAATGACGAATTTTATTGGAATAAATGACTAAAATGATCTAGTTATTTTACTGTAGATTCATTTATCTGATTACTTTAACTCTTATGTTGTATTTTGAAAGAGATTTAAAACAATCCACAGAGTGCTTTTCGTATAAAATAATATTTATTTTGTCGCTAGTGAGCTTTTTGTATATATATTTACATAAAAAAATCACAATGATGAAAAGATTAGGTGTTATAATGTTGCCTTTTGCTGTTTTTATGTTGTCATGTACTACAAATCAGGAGGTCGTTCGGGTTGAATCTCAGGTTATTGAATCTCAACCAGAAGAGAAGGTATTAAAGCGTAAAGTAGCAATTGCGCGTTTTTCGAATGAAACGCAATATGCAAAGGGTATATTTTATGATAAAGATAATGACCCTTTAGGAAAGCAGGCTTCAGATATTTTATCAACGAAATTAGCTGTAAGTAATAAATTTATCTTGCTTGAGCGGCAAGATATGGATAAAATAATCGCAGAAATGGAAATAGGTGATAGCGAGTCCTTTCAGCAAGTAAGTGCAGATTATATTATTATTGGTTCTGTTACTGAATTTGGCCGAAAAAATGTTGGTGATGTCAACATGTTTTCTAGAAGCAAAACACAAAAAGTTCAAGCAGGAGTAAGCTTGCGTTTGATTGATGTTTCTACCGGTCAAGTTATTTATTCCGAGGAAGCTAAAGGAGAGTCTGAGGAAACAGCAAAAACTGTTATGGGCTTAGGTGAAGAGGCTGACTACGATGCGACTTTAAGTGATAAGGCTATTTCAGCAGCAATTTCAAAACTAGTGGAGAATATTATAAATAATTGTATGGATAGGGAATGGAGAGCTTATTTTCTATCGTATGATGAAGACGGAATTATTATTTCCGGAGGTGAATCACAGGGTATTGAAGTTGGTTCATTATTCGATGTTATCAAAAAAGGGAAAAAAGTAAAAAATCCTCAGACGGGAATGTATGTTGAACTCCCTGGTGAAAAAGTAGCTAAAATAAAAATTGATTTTACTGGAGGAAACACAACCTCAAATGAATTTTCAATGGTTAGCATTATTGAGGGTAAAGTGGAAAAAACAAATTTAAGTGATTATTATATAACTGAAGAATAACATGAAAAAACTATTATTTATCTTGTTACCTGTATTAATTGGTTTTTCTGCTTGTACGGGTGTAAAGACTCTGACAGTTGGTCTAGAGGATGAAGCTTACCTAATATTTTTAGGTGAACCAAATGATTTTGAGAACAAAACAGTTCAGGTTATAATCGACGGAACACTCAGTTTCGATGCTGAAGTCGTAAAAGACCATGTTAATAGACCTAAAGGCAAAAAGTACGCCATTTCAAAAGGTACTCACGAATTGATTATAAAAAGCAATAATAAAAAGATTTATCAGAAACAAATTTTTGTTTCATCACAGGAAACTAAAAAAATTATTTTAAAATGAAAAAACTATTTGTAACTATTGTTGCAGCTTTTATGCTTTTCTCATGTGGTCAGAAACCATTGTATGATTATCGAAATTATGACAATACAACTTATTCATATCTGAAAAAGAATGATGAAAAAGCTGATCAAAATTTAGCAGAAACTTATGAATCCATTATTGAGAAACCTCGAGGTGAAAGGAATACTGTCCCTCCTGGTATTTATGCTGATTATGGGTATTTATTACTGCAGTTGGATCAAACCGAGAAAGGTAAAAAAATGTTGGCACGTGAAATAGAACTCTACCCAGAGTCTAAAATTTTTATTGATAGAATCTTAAAAAAACTTGAAGAATGAAACGAACTATTATAATTGCATCGGTTTTTAGTGTGCTAATTTTCCTAAGTTCTTGTTCCTTTAATAAAAGCTTAAAGAAAGATGTTTATAAAGGTTTTTATGACGAGGAAAAGCTTAGTATTTTAATAATGCCTCCTGTTAATAACAGTACAAAAGTTGAAGCTAAAGAGTTTTTCCATACAACTTTAAATATTCCTTTGGCAGAGGCTGGCTATTATGTAATACCTCCATTCCTTTCTCTTGAGATTTTAAAACAGGAAAGCGCTTATGATTCTGAGAATTTTATTGATGGAAATTTATCAAAATTCGCAGAAGTGTTTGGTGCTGATCTAATTTTGTTTACTACAATCCATACTTGGAATAAGTCTGGATTGGCATCTGTTGTGATTGTAGATGTCGAATATACAATAAAAGACGCAATAACTAGCGAGGTGTTGTTTAATAGACGTGGTAATATTAAGTATGACACAAGAGTTTCTAAGGGGTCTTCAGGTTCTTGGATTGGTGCTGCGATTAGTTTAACTGCTAATGCTATATCAACTGCGGCAACAAAATATGTGTCTGTTGCCCGTAAATGCAATGACTATTCACTTGCTCCCTTACCCAAAGGAAAATATCACCCGAATCACAATTTGGATCAGGAAGAATATGCTGGACCTGCTCATTTCAAGGCGAACCTTTAAAATATTTTTATTGCTTTTTGGGGTGGATAATTTTGTCCACCTTTTTTTTGTGTCTAAAAACAAAGGGTTGGAAATTTCCAACCCTTTGTTTTTAGTATGATATAACTAAGTTCATTCAATTACATGTACATTTCCTGAATTCAACAAGTCTGTCATGTTTTTGATTTTGCTGTTCGCTTTTTCGTGCTCTACTTGTTCCTCGAGCATTACTTCGTAGGTTGTGTCTTTAACTGAGCGGATTACACCAACTGCTACCGGGAAATCCGGATAAGTCATGCGTCCGAGCATATAATGAAGATTTGGATTTGGGTCATAGGCATTGTGTACCAATAAATCATCTTCGGTAATGCCGTTTTCCCCAATGGTAACAACTTCTAAATTGTACCCTTTGTTAAGCACGAGGCCTTTATTTCTCTCTTTCCCGAAAATCATTTGTTTTCCGTGTTCGAGATAAATAGTGCGGTCATCTTTTACTTCTTTACCAGTAACTTGTTCGTGAACATCGTTGTTGAAGATGACACAATTCTGTAAGATTTCGACAATTGAAGTTCCTTTATGCTTATGCGCTTCTATGAAAACCTCTTTCATCACCTTCGGTTCTTTGTCAATAACTCTGGCAAAGAAAGTCCCTTGTGCACCCATGGTTAATTCACCTGGGTTAAACGGGTTCTCAATGGTTCCGTGTGGTGATGTTTTGGTAACTGAGCCTTTTGGTGTAGTTGGAGAGTACTGTCCTTTGGTTAATCCGTAGATTTTGTTGTTGAATAGCAACACATTGATGTCGATATTGCGTCGAATCAAATGGATGAAGTGATTTCCCCCGATTGCCATTGCATCTCCGTCACCTGTGATTTGCCATACTGACAATTTTGGATTTGCAGATTTCATGCCTGATGCTAATGCAGCAGCACGTCCGTGAAGTCCGTGAAATCCATAGGTTTCAATGTAATAAGGGAAACGTGAAGAGCAACCGATACCTGAAACAAAAACGATGTCCTCAATGGGAACATTAATCTCTGGCAGTGCATTTTGTACAGCTGATAATATGCTGAATCCTCCACAGCCGGCACACCATTTGACTGGTCCGTCAACTACAAAGTCTTTTTTTGTTAATTTATGTGTGTTTTCCATGATTATTTGTCCTCCAAAATTTCCTGAAATTTGTTTTTCAATTCTGCGATATAAAATGGCAAGCCCTGAATTTTATTGTACTGTTCGTACTTGTAATCAGGAAGCTGGCTTCTCAGATAAGTTGAAAACTGACCATTGTTAATTTCGCAGACGACAATTTTCTTGTACTTACTAAATATCTCGCCTGTATTTTTTGGCAGTGGATAAATGTAATTGAACTGCGCAAGACTGATATCACTTCCATTTTCTCGCATTTCTTTCACTGCAGAATGAAGTGCTCCATAGGTTCCGCCCCAGCCGACAACAAGCAGTTCGCCACCTTCTTTATTTCCGTAAACTGTTTGTTCTGGAATGTAATTGGCAATGCGATCTACTTTTTCCTGACGGAGGTTTACCATTTTTTCATGGTTATACGGATCATGTGATACTTCTCCGTAGATGTCAGATTTTTCCAATCCGCCTATACGATGTCTTAGCCCTTTTTGTCCGGGGACTGCCCAGAAACGATTAAGCTTTTCAGGATCTCTTCTGTAAGGTTGATAATCTGGGTCGTTGTCTTTTACTAATGGAGTTTTTATTTCCGGCATCTCATTCATGTCAGGAAGTTTCCATAATTCAGTTCCGTTTGCCAGATAACCATCAGTTAACAAAATAATCGGGGTCATATGTTCAATTGCTAAACGTGATGCTTCAAAAGCATAATGGAAGCAATTTCCGGGAGTTGATGCTGCGATAACAGGTATCGGGCTTTCTCCATTTCTTCCGTATAATGCCTGCATTAAATCTGATTGCTCCGGCTTGGTAGGAAGACCTGTTGATGGGCCACCTCGTTGTACGTTTACAACCACTAATGGGAGTTCGGTGATTCCCGCTAGTCCTAATGCTTCTGATTTTAATGCCAATCCGGGTCCTGATGTGCTTGTAGCAGCAAGTTTTCCGGTAAAGCTGGCACCAATTGCGGTCATTACACCGGCAATTTCATCTTCAGCCTGAAAGGTTTTTACCCCTAAATCTTTACGATTTGATAATTCTTGGAGTATTTCTGTTGCAGGTGTAATCGGATAAGAGCCGAGAAACAATTCTTTTCCGGCTTTTTCTGCTCCTGCAATTAAACCCCATGCTGTTGCAACATTACCTGTAATTTGACGGAATTTTCCTTTGCGGTTTTTAACCGGATTAATTTGGAAAGTGGTTGATAATGCTTCAATGGTTTCAGCATAATTATATCCTCCGTAAAGCACAGCAATATTTGCTTCAGCAAGATGCGGCTTTTTACCAAACTTATTTAGGATAAATTCCTTACCGTCTTCGATATCACGATTAAACAACCAAAACAAAAGACCCATAACAAACTGATTTCGGGTCTTATCCGCAGTTTTGTTATCAATACCCAGGTTAAGTTCTCTGACTGTAGCCCTTGACAATCCTGTGATTGGGGCTTTAATCAGATTGTAACCTTGCAAGCTGTCGTCCCCCAGCGGGTCATCAACATATCCTGCTTTTTTGTAATGCTTGTTGTCAAAATTATCGATATCGATAATGATGGTAGCGCCGGGTTTTACCCATTTTAAATTAGACTTAAGTGCTGCCGGGTTTAAAGCGACAAGCACGTCGGCGAGGTCTCCGGGTGTTTCCACATCCTTGTGACCGATTCGAACCTGAAAACCGGATACTCCGGCAACAGTTCCTTGTGGCGCTCGGATTTCTGATGGGAAATCCGGGAACGTTGAAAGATCGTTACCTAAAGATGCAGAAGCATCAGAAAATTGGTTTCCTGTTAGCTGCATTCCGTCTCCAGAATCTCCTGCAAACTTGACAACCACATCTTCACGCTCGATTACTTTTCCATTCTTGCTCATGATGTATGATAGCGTTTGTTAAAACCTTATTATTTGTAACAAAATTAAGGACTTTCCACAATTAGCGTACAGAAAATGTGTAATTTTTTAAAGAAAAATACTCATGGGTTAAGTTATTGACAGTGAGTGTTAAGTGAATGGTTGGATGAGGAAGTTAACATCCTGTTATAAGACATATATCATGTTTTTTTGAAAAAAAGACCGAAAAAATTCCGGTCTTCATTGTTTTCTTAACAATTTCTTAAAAAATGCTTAGATTTTTAATGCTTGCTGAGATAATTAGAAATTCCTTTTTGATCAGCTTTTAATGCATCTTTACCTTCATGCCAGTCTGCGGGGCAAACCTCTCCGTGTTTTTCGCAATATTGCAAGGCGTCAATTACACGTAAAGCTTCGTCAACACTACGACCCAATGGCATGTCATTGATGAGCATGTGGCGAACAGTGCCTTCTTTGTCAATGATATATAAACCACGATATGCCTGAGGAAGTCCTTCAAATTCTATTTCTCCGTCTTCATTAAAAATATATTCCCCGGCGAGTACGCCATATTTATCTGAAATGCTTAATGATTGATCTGCAACAATCGGATATTTTACACCTTCAATGCCACCTTCTTTTTTCGGTGTGCTTAGCCATTTCCAATGTGAAAAAGCTGAGTCAACTGAGCAGCCGACGACTTGAACGTTTTTTGATTCAAAGTCGGCAAGTCGTTTCTGAAATGCAATAATTTCCGTTGGGCAAACAAAGGTAAAGTCTGCCGGATAGAAAAAGAATAAAACATATTTTTCTCCGATGTATTGATCTAAACTGAAATTTTCAACAATTTCGCCTCCATTTATCACTGCTTGTGATTTGAATTTCGGCGCTTTTTTCCCGATTAATGTTTCCATAAATTTTGCGTGTTATTTGCAGGGAAACAGTATCGGAAATATATTGTTTAAAAAATCGATTTTTTTAATCTTCCGTATTATAATTAAATCCGACGCGTTTTCCGGTTTGGATTTTTGATTTGTTAATGCGTTCCTTCATTTGATTGACAGTCGCAAGCTGAATGTTCTTCAGTGGCGGAACAAGTAAGTCAAATTTCAGTGCATATAATATGGTGCCATCAATTACTTTTTTCAGCGTTTCCTCAGTAGTTTTGTTTTCATCAAAACTTGGATAAGTCGAGCCCAACTCTTTTTGTCCTTCAATAAAATAGTGATTGTTTTTATTGATAAAGATGCGACCAATTAAATATCCAACATCTTCAGCACGATTATATTTAAAACTATCCGCAAGGAAATTATAAATGTTAATGATACCACTGTAAGTACTTAGCGGATCTTCTTTTGCGCTTGCAGCTTTCCAAATTTGATGCTCCCTTGGAAATTCAAAAATATTGGAATGCATATTAAAAATCAACAAGTCTCCGGCAATTCGTATCTCGGCTTCAAAGACACCTCTGTCGCGGTATTCAAGCAATACCCGTTTGTCTGCATTAATTAGGTCGGCATTGTATTCGCTGACAATGTCTTGTAAAATTCCTTTTATGGTTTTAAACGCCTCTTTGGTGTTGTCATAAACCATTTGTTTGACCTGTGACTTTTCTAATAATGTTTTTATGATTTGTTCTTTCATAATATCGATATTAATACGCTTTTGCAAATATAACCCGGCGTTTTGATGGTTTTCCTGTGACCATGCATTTCCCTTCCTCTTTTTCGGAATCAATTGGGATGCAGCGGATTGTCGCTTTTGTTTCATTTTTAATTCGTTCTTCAGTTTCAGCAGTACCATCCCAATGTGCCAAAATGAATCCCGGTTTTTCTTCTAGGATTTTTTTGAATTCATCGTATGTGTCAACTTTTGAAGTTGTTTCTTCACGTCTGATTTTCGCTTTATTAAAAATTGCTGTCTGCATTTCCCCCAAAAGGTTTTCAATGTATTCAACAATTTCAGATTCTGCGACAAAGGATTTTTCCAAGGTATCACGACGTGCAACTTCATATTGTCCGCTTTCCAAATCTCTTGGACCAACAGCAACACGTACGGGATATCCTTTCAGTTCATATTCTGCAAATTTGAATCCCGGACGTTGAGAATCTCGCTTGTCAAACTGAACAGTGATTCCACGTGATTTTAATGCTTTTATAATTGGGTCAATGCGTTCTGAAATCGCATTAAGCTGATCATCATTTTTGAAAATCGGAACAAAAACAACCTGAAACGGCGCTAATTTTGGTGGTAAAACCAGCCCGAGATCATCGGAATGGCTCATAATTAATGCTCCCATTAAGCGAGTTGAAACTCCCCAGCTGCTTGCCCAAACATATTCTTCTTTATTTTCTTTAGTGAGAAATTTCACATCAAAAGCTTTGGCAAAATTCTGCCCCAAAAAATGCGATGTTCCGCTTTGCAATGCTTTTCCATCCTGCATTAGTGCCTCAATGGTGTAAGTGTCAACAGCACCGGCAAAACGTTCGCTGTCGGTTTTGGTCCCGATTTTCACCGGCATTGCCATCCAGTTTTCTGCAAATTCTGCATACACATTAATCATTTGCTTTGTCTCTTCAATGGCTTCTTCTTTGGTGGCGTGTGCCGTATGCCCTTCTTGCCATAGAAACTCTGCAGTCCGTAAAAATAAACGGGTACGCATTTCCCATCGAACCACATTTGCCCATTGGTTAACGAGAATTGGAAGGTCACGATAAGACTGTATCCAGTTTTTATAAGTGTTCCAAATAATTGTTTCTGATGTTGGACGAACAATTAGCTCTTCTTCGAGTTTAGCATTCGGGTCAACCTCAATTTCATTGTTCTCTGTCGTTCTTAACCGATAATGCGTGACAACCGCACATTCTTTGGCAAATCCGTCAACATGGCTGGCTTCTTTGTTAAAAAATGATTTTGGGATAAATAAAGGAAAATAGGCATTCATATGGCCTGTGTCCTTAAACATTTTGTCTAATTGAGCCTGCATTTTTTCCCAAATGGCGTATCCGTACGGTTTTATTACCATGCAGCCGCGCACTGCTGAATTTTCTGCGAGATCAGCTTTCACAACAAGTTCGTTGTACCATTGTGAGTAGTTTTCGCTACGTTTTATCAATCCTTTCGACATAATAATTGTGGTATGAAATTTGCACTAAATCAATTGAAATTTTATTTGTCAAAACTATAAAAAATAAAGGTTATACCATGAAACATTTTATGCTAATATCACTCGGAATTATTATCCTCGCCTCAGGATGCACTACCAGTGTATATCTTGGTGAAGGATATGGTTATGATGATGTGTATTATTCTCCTGGAAAGGAAATAGTTGCAGAATCAAATAATAACAATCAAAATATGAACTCGGGAACTATCAATTCATCCCAATATGAAGATCCTGCTGGGACAAATCAGTATGCTGATGATACCTATGCTGATGATACCTATTATGATGATGGGTATTATGAGGAAGATGGATATTATGAAGAAGATGGATATTATGAAGACGGTGAGTATTATTCCGAAGATTCCGCTTATTATGAAGACGGGAATTATGTTGAAAATAATTACTATTATGGTGACCAATATTCTTACTCTGATAGGTTAAGGCGATTTCACGGGGCATATTATTATGATCCATTTTATTATGATTCCTACTATTTCGGTTTTAATTGGAGTTGGAGTAATCCTTGGTACACTCCCTGGTATGGTATAGGTTATCATCCACATTATTCATGGCATAATCCGTATTATAATCCCTATTATTATGGTTACAGTCCTTATTGGAATGGATACTTGACCGGTTATTATGCCGGTGGTGGTGGTTCCAATGACTATTGGGGTGATTCAGATGATGATAATGATAATTATTTTGGACATCGTGGCTCTGTTGGTGGTGATGGAAGTGGCGCGAGTGGAAATCGCCAGCCGGGAGACACTCGTACCGGTTCGAAAACTGACAATGTCAGTGCAGTGAATGCTAGCCGTGAAAGTGCAAACTCAGAAGCCATTTCCGGTAGAGGCGCTGGAACTTCTACTAGTCAATTAGACAGAAAAGAAGATGGTGCTAAGCCGGATGTAAACAAAAAACCGACTGAAGGCAGAGTATCTGGTTCAGAGCGAATTCCCGCAAACATTCGTGAAGCGAATAGTAACAGTGGTCGTGTTGCAGCTGAGAAAAAACCACAGGTTGATCCGAGAACACGTGCTCCTAAGGGAAATTCAGTGAAGCCAGCTGGATCCTCGAAATCAAATGCACGAGCCCCTCGTTATTACCAAAGACCTCAAAATAATTCGGGAACTCGCTATAATAATAGCAGAACCTACACTCGTTCAAGTGGTAACTCACCTTCAAACGTGAGATCAAATTCAAACTCACGTAGCTCAGGTTCTGTAAGAAATAATTCACGTTCAAGAGGTTCATCTTATAGACCTTCAACACGCACAAATAGTAGCTCAAGCCACTCAAGACCATCTTCATCACGAAGTAATTCAAATTACCGCAGACCATCGAGCAGTTCTTCGAACCGTTCCGGTAGTAGCTACAGAGGTTCTTCTTCAAGTCGTTCATCAGGAAGTAGTTACAGAAAAAGCGGATCGTCATCATCCAGCCGTTCGTCCGGTAGTAGCTTTAGTGGTGGTTCATCAAGAAGCTCAGGCAGCTCAAGTTCAGGTTCAAGTTCAGGTTCAAGTTCTGGTTCAAGTTCAGGAAGAAGCTCAGGAAGCAGTAGTAGTAAAGGTGGCAGAAGATAATATTTGTTTAACTAAAGAAAGTTTAAGACAATGAAAAGATACAGCCTTATAATAGCAATTTTTGCGTTCAGCCTAACAGCATTTGGACAAAATCAGGTGGATGCATTGCGTTACTCCGCATTGGATGGAACAGGAACAGCAAGGTTTACCTCCATGGCAGGTGCGTTTAGTAGTTTGGGCGGCGATTTTTCTGCCATTAGCCTAAATCCTGCCGGGCTTGGAGTATATCGCAGCTCTGAATTTACCTTTACACCTTCTATTTCTTATACGAGAAGTCAGTCTGATTTCTTAAGCAATAGCGAAACTGACTTTACTTATAATGTAAACATGGGTAATATTGGATATGTCGGAACCATATTAATTGATGATGATGAATATGCCCTCAAAAGTATGAGTTTTGGATTCGGTTATAATAATCTTAATAATTTTGATGAAGTTATTGAAATTGAAGGTGAAAATACGATTAATTCAATGACGGATCATTTTGCCTCCAGAGCGAGCGGTAGCGATTATTCCTCATTTGATAATTTTTATTTGTCACCCGCATGGGAAACTTACCTGTTTGATCCCATTGTTCCTGATACAAATGTTTATATGAGTGCTTACGATGCAAGAGGTCAGTCACAACGTATGGATATTAACCGCAAAGGACATATGGGAGAATATGTTTTCTCTATGGGATTGAATTTTAATCATGAGTTGTATATTGGTGCAAGTTTTGGAATTCAAAATGTAAGTTTTTCTCAAAATATCTTTTATAAAGAGGAAGATCCTGATAATTTAATTACTGATTTTAACTCCTTTAATTATACCGATCGCTTGGAAGCTGACGGTACCGGTTACAATTTTAAAATTGGTGCAATTTATCGCCCGATTGATTGGATGAGAGTTTCTGCAGCATTGCATACTCCTACATTTTATAATATGTACGAAGAGTACAGTACCAATTTTAGCTCCACTTTTGTTGACACATCATATAGTTATGCATCTCCATCAGGATATTTTAGTTACAGTTTGATTTCTCCACTTCGTGTAGTTACAGGAATGTCTTTTATTGTGATGGATCAGGCAATTGTTAGTCTTGATTATGAATTTCTGGATTATTCAATCAGCAAATTGCGTTCAGACGATTATTCTTTTAATGCGGAAAATGATGCTATACAGGATGCATTTAAAGCATCACATGCGTTTAAAGTGGGAGCAGAGTACAAGCTTGGTTTAATTGCATTGCGCGGTGGATATTCTTATATTACAAATCCTTATGCAACTGGACAGCTGAATTCAGGCAATGATTTAATGAAATTTTCCGGTGGATTTGGTTTCAGAACGCAAAGTTTCTTTTTTGATATGGCTTATGTGTATCAAAACAAATCAAACAAATATTTAATGTATGAAGGATACGAGTTGGATGCACCCGAAGCAAATATTGATCGGTTAAGACATTCCGTGTTGGCAACCATTGGCTTTAGGTTTTAATTGAAATAATTGACAACACTGTCTGTCAGAGAGTCCGAAGTAATTCGGGCTCTTTTTTTTAATGAAAAATGGGAGCCGAATTCCGACTCCCATGTCAATAAAGTTAACATACATCGCACCAATTAACTTCACAGGTTTTTAATAAGACGAAGAAGTGTTGCAAAACGTTGTCTCAAAATTTATTTTTTTTAGTTAAGACGAAGAAATTGTGAAGTTTTGTCTGTTGTTTGGATTTAGTCATGTGGTGCAAATTGGATGAGAAATCGGTAATGCTTGATGCTTGCTTGAAATCTGTATGTCAGGATATTCTGATCTTTTAAAAATATCTCAGCGCATTGATTTTTCTTCTCGTTTATAAATTGTACCTTTGCAGCTTCAAAAATGTGATGATTATGACTTCAAATGCGCTTCAAGTTAGACTGAATTCTGAAATTGGAAAATTAAATGGTGTAATATTACATACGCCCGGTGCTGAGGTGCAAAACATGACACCTGAAAATGCAGAACGAGCACTGTACAGCGATATTCTTAATTTAAACGTGGCTCAGCAGGAATACCAACAGCTTTCCGGTTTTCTTGAAAAAGTTACTAATACATACCAGATAAAGGATTTGTTACACGATATTTTGCAAAATAGCAGGATTCGTGAAAATTTAATTGATCGGATTTGTGAAAATGAATCTGTGAGTTTGCAGCGTCATTTACTTGATAATATGAATGACGAAGAGCTTGCGCGGCAAATGGTTGAAGGTGTTAAGATGGTTAAAGATACTTTAACCTCTTATTTAAAAAAAGATAGATACACATTGCGACCATTACATAATTTCTTTTTTACACGTGATGCTTCAATGGCAATTAATGAAAAAGTTTTAATTGGACGTATGGCCAATAAAGTTCGTGAGCGTGAATCTATAATTATGCAAGCAATTTTTGATTTTCATCCCAATTTCGCTACTCAAACCGTAAATCCGGTTGAAGATGAGTTGTTTAATGATAAAATTACCATTGAGGGAGGTGATGTTTTGGTTGCAAGAGAAGATGTACTTGTCATTGGAAACGGTTCCCGTACGACATCTCAGGGAATCGATTTTATATTGAAACGTCTGCGTCAACGGAAAGAATCCATGCATATTATTGTTCAGGAGTTGCCGCATACACCGGAATCGTTTATCCATTTAGATATGGTGTTTACTTTTTTGGATATGGATAAATGTATGGTGTATGAGCCGGTTATTTTAAAACCCAGCCGATATCAGGTAATTCATATTGCGGTTACCAATGGAGTG
This sequence comes from Bacteroidales bacterium, assembly GCA_027858835.1. Lineage (GTDB taxonomy): Bacteria > Bacteroidota > Bacteroidia > Bacteroidales > ML635J-15 > JAQIBY01. The sequence continues at coordinate 35,129 of JAQIBY010000139.1, forward strand.
GTGAAAATATCTGAAGAAGAGAACATTCTAAAAGCACTGCAAAAGCTCGGCATTGATCTTGAGCCGACAATGTGTGGAGGTGTTTCAGATCCGTGGGTTCAGCAGCGCGAACAATGGCACAGCGGCGCGAATTTCTTTGCATTTGCTCCAGGAAAAATTGTTGGTTATGGTCGAAATGAATATACAATTCAAGAGCTTAACAAACATGGCTTTGAAGTCATAACAGCTGATGATGTAATTAAAGGGAAAAAACATCCGGATGATTATAAACGTTGTGTTGTTACATTGGAAGGTTCTGAGCTGCCAAGAGGCGGAGGTGGTGCTCGCTGTATGACAATGCCGTTTAATCGTGACGATATCGCTTGGTAACATTGTTCTTCTTTCAGAATAAATTCCTTATTCTTCGTTTTCTATTTCCTTTTCGGTTTTTAGCAGCTCGGTTTTTATCCGTTCTGAATCCTCATCAATTGATGTTCTTATGTCCGATAAGGCTTCTGTAATGCTTTCGTACAGCACTTTGTCATATGCTGATGTCCAATTGAAACCATAATATAATCCAATGCTTGCTTTTCCCGTTCCTCGGGCAGTGTACTTCCCAATCAGTCTGCCTTTTAAGTCGATAATTCGAATTTCAATTTCAATTGTGCGATTAATTCTGTGCATTGGCAAACCAACTAAATTTAATGTGTATAGTGATAAACCGGATAAAATAATATATCCCATTCCTGATTTATTTTCAACGACGCGGCTGCTGTAAAATGCTGATCCGAATTTATCCCCGTAAGGATTCATGATGTTTTCTTCCATTTCTTGTCGAAATAATCGAAATTCCGTTTCGCTGAGGATTTCAGTGTAATATTCGGTGCCGGCATATAATTGCAAATTTGGAATTTGCGGATTAATCGGGGCTTTTTCTTGCTCTAAACTTATCGGGCTCCAGCTACGACATCCAACAATTAATACTGAAACAAAAAATAGCAATGCAAGTTTTTTCATTCGAATTCTTATTGTGATTTTGTTGTATGCAGCAAAAATCATGCTAAATCGTGTTTGTCACGAATATCTGAAATGTATCTTGTTGTTCAAATATTACAAGCTCGATTCCATCACGCAAGCCTAATGACAACTTGCTGCAATCAAAAAACAGAGTGAGTTTTGTACTGAGTGTTTTTTCACACTCTATACTCACTCTCACTCTGTTATTGTGATCCCGGGAGGACTCGAACCCCCATCATAAGAACCGGAATCTTACATTCTATCCAGTTGAACTACGGGACCGATATTAATTGCAAAAATACAATTTTTATTTGTAAACGAAATTAATTATCTTTAAAGGTTGAAAATTATTCGAATATGTCTCGAATTGTAAGGGTGCTAATATTAATTGCTGTGCTTTCTGCTTTTTTTAAGCCTTTGAATGCACAAGTGTCAGATGCAGGATATGATTTGCTGATCGCTGCGGATACAGGAAGTATTAAGCAGGTTCGTGTTGCTTTGTTGGAAGGAGCCCATGTGAATTTTCGCTCAGATGAGGGCATTTCTGCGCTTATGTATGCTTCTGCTTCAGGCCATTTGGATATTGTACAATTATTGATTGATGAAAGGGCTGATGTGAATACAAAACCCTATCATTCAATTCAAACCGCTTTATATTCAGCTGTGGTGAATGGGCATGTTGAAATTGCCGAATTACTCATATTGAATGGAGCAAAAATGAATATTACCAATTCATTTAAAAATAATTTACTGCATCTTGCTGCACAAAACTATGTTTGGGAAATGCTTGACCTACTGCTCTATTATGATATGAAGGTGGATGCAATAGATGAGGATAACCGAACAGCCTTACATCATGCCGCCTTTTTCGGAATGGAGGGAAACATTAGTGTCTTACTTGATAATGGCGCAAATATCAGTCATTTAGATGAAGACGGAAATTCCGCCCTGCATATTGCTGCTATTAACGGGTTTGTTGAAGCAGTGAAAGTTTTGGTTGAAGAAGAAAGCTTCATTGAATTAAAAAATGAAGCCGGTTTTACGCCACTCGATCTTTCTTCAATGAAAGGACATGAGGGAGTCGCAAAATATTTATTGGATAATGGCGCTCAAATTAATGATAGCATTCAAAAATCATTTAACACCTTAACGCTCGCACGTAAGAGCGGAAATAAGGCAGTGGTTAAGTTACTCAAGTCACATGGTGCACATCCGAATATGCATCCCTATTTTAACAGCATGAGTTTGGGGGTGGGTTATTCAACCAATTTTGATGATTCGTTTATAACTGTTTCCGCAAGTATCCATGAAGATAAAACCAATATAGATTTTGAATTACGATTTGCGTCTCGAGTTAATGAGTATCAGGTCATGTTTATAAACGATCCCAATCAATATGTTTTATATTATGAAGATCGATACATGTTGGGTGTCGGCATATTAAAGAATTTCGATTATTACAAACCCTTGTCCGGAGGTCGATACGGAGTGGTTCTAGGGGTACATCATTATTTTTCGAAATCAACGATTATTGGAGAGAGAATACAACCGGTTCCTGATTTTTTTCCGGGGTTTACAGGCGGATTATCCGTAAAATATGATATGTTCAAGTTTGGATTGAATTATGAATACTTGCCTGTACCAATCGAAATTTACAATCCTCCGGTTGAAGTTTACAGTCCGCATCGTATGACAATTAATTTTAAAATATATCTCAATTTTAATAATGATTTATATTCTAATGTGCTAATATGAAAGCAGATATTATTAAAATAGTGTCTTTGTTGTTCATAAGTACATTGTTGTTTCTCGTACTTACTCGCTGCGAAACAGAACCAATCGATTACGAAAATATTGATTGTAATGATTGTTATGAAGAGAAGCCAGCCTATTCATATTTAAAAATAACATTCTCGGAAGATATTTGTGATTCTGTTGGTATTACTGTGTACCGTGGTTATGTCAATGAGTCTATGATTGAGTGGCAGGGATGGGCAACTAATTCCCCACTTTATCTAGATTATACACCGGTAAATAATTTTTATTCTGTCAAAGCAACCTATTTGATAGATACTGCATCTATAGGCGTAGTGGATGCTGAAAAGCTTGAAACACATTTGATTAAGGGGGTTTGTGAAAATAATTGCTACATTATTACCGGAGGGGTGTATGATGTAGAATTAAAATAAAATGCTATTTTTAGCATATTGATATTAGGAGATAGTGAATATTTAACCATTAAATAATTGTATATGAGACGATTAATTAGCCTTTTTGTTGCAATGTTTTTTATTGCAGCAGCTTTTGGACAAACCGGAATCAAGCTTAGTGATTCAAAAACTGAAATTAAGCTTCGATCAGCAACTCAAACTGGAGTGCAATTGGAAACTAAATTGCAGGATTTGAAGTTTGAAACGATGCTTACCGATGTCGGAGAATTTGAGGGATTATATGCGGGGAGTCTCCAAAAAGATCACGGGATTAGCCCGGGTGCCCCTGACTTGCCAGTATATGCAGGCTTGTTAGAAGTGCCTTATGGTGCAGAAATCGTCGCAACGGTTATCGATTATGATGAAACAATCTATAATCTTAATGAATTGGGATTGCAGAAAATTGCTCCTTCTCAACCGTCACTTTCAAAAAGCACTGATCCTGAGTCGGTTCAGTTTGAATACGATGCCGCTTTGTATGGTACTGATAGCTGGATAGAACCCGAAATTGTTAGCACAAGTTATCAAGGAGTAATGCGTGGTGTACCCATTGGACAAGTCGTGGTTCGTCCTTTCCGTTACAATCCAGCGACCAACGAGTTGTCTGTATTGTCAAATATCAAACTTGATATTTCCTTTGAAGGTGCAGACCTCGGATTAACTCTGGACCAAAAAAATAAATATTATTCCCCGCAGTTTAGCTCGGTTTATAATATGTTATTGAATTATCAACCGCCTGCAAATAAAGATAGCTTTACATCTTACCCCATTAAATATGTTATTGTAGCTGATCGTGCATTTGAAGTGACATTGCAACCATTTATTCAATGGAAAACCAAATCAGGTTACAATGTAATTGAAGCTTATACTGATGATCCTGCAGTAGGTTCAACGACAACAAGTATTCAATCCTATTTACAAGGGTTATATGATGATGGTACCGCTTCTGATCCTGCCCCGAGTTATGTGCTGATAGTGGGTGATCATGACGGAGATTACAATGTTCCTGCCCATAGCGGAGAAACCGGATCTCATGTCACAGATTTGTATTACGGCTGTTATGATGGCGGGAGTGACAATATTCCCGATTTATTTCTCGGGCGTATGTCTGCAAATACAACAACTGAATTACAAAATATTTTGGATAAAATTATTCCTTACGAAATGTACACAATCCCTGATGGAACCTATTTAGACCGTTGTATGCTGATTGCCGGTGTTGACGCAACATTTGCTCCAAAGCACGGTGATGGTACACTTAGTTATGGGATACGCGAATATTTTAATGAAGCACATGGTTTCTCGGATATCTATGCCTACTATTATGCTTATACCTCCGGTGATTATCATGTGATGAGTTCAAATGATGCAGGGGCTTCCGCTGATATTATAAGCAAGATTTCTGACGGTGTGGGTTTTGCCAATTATACAGCACATTGTATGCAATATGGTTGGGCTGATCCGGCCGTTGTGAATGATGATATCGCAGGATTGAATAATGTGGATGAATATGCTTTTATGATTGCTAACTGTTGTTTGTCATTTAAGTTTGATTATAGCGATTATGATGCCTTTGGCGAGCAAATCCTTTATGCGCAAGATAAAGGGGCTGTTAATTATATCGGAACATCCAATAATTCGCTTTGGGATGAAGATGTTTATTGGGGGATCGGGCTTACCAGCCTAGGTATTACACAAGCTAATGTGCCGAATCATAATTACAGCAATACCGGTCAAGGCGCCTACGATGGTGTCATGCATGAGCACGGTGAATCATTTGACGAATGGTTTTTTACCGGAGGACAAATGGTTTTTGCTGCCAATACACAGGTTCAGGCGAGTACCTCAGGCAGCAAACAGTATTATTGGGAAATTTATCATAACTCAGGGGATCCTTCCTTGATGCCATTTTTGACACAACCTGAGGCAATGACAGTTTCTTACACTACGCCAATGATAGGAAATACGAGTTTGAATGTAAGCTGTGAACCTTATACATATGTTGCAATTTCTCAAGATGGTGTACTTCTCGATGCAAAATGGAGTGGCGCAAACTCTAGCGTTACATTAAGCTTCCCTGCCTTAACTGCAGACGGGGCTTCTGTTGTTGCTACGAAACAAGACCGGGTTCCGCAGGTGGATGATTTTACACCAATTGCTGCTGACCCACCGGTTGCAGACTTTAGTGGAACACCATTAACAATCTTCGAAGGCGAATCTGTAACATTTACTGATTTGTCAAGTTCTCCAGCTGAGTGGAGTTGGACATTTGGTGATGGAGGTACTTCCACCCAAATAAATCCGGTTTATACATATAATACTGCCGGAACTTATACTGTGAGTTTAACCGTAACAAATCCACTGGATTCTGATATAGAAACTAAAGTGGATTACATTACTGTTAATCCAAATACTAATCCCCCAACATCTGATTTTGTCGCTGATCAAACGACAGTTACAATGGGAACGACTGTTAACTTTACTGACTTGTCGGCTAATTTGCCAACATCATGGGAGTGGACATTTGATGGAGGAGATATTGCAAGTTCAACAGATCAAAACCCATCGGTTGTGTATGATACCCCCGGGACTTACACTGTTGAGCTAACTGCTAGTAATACATACGGACAAGGTACAACAGAAACCAAAGTGGATTATATTACGGTAACTTTGCCGGATTATTGCGATGCAGGTTCTGGTGATGCCGGCTTTGAAAATATTTCAAATGTGGAGCTGGGTACAATAAATAATGGCAGTACTGCAAGTACATATACTGATTTTACTGCGATATCAACGGATGCTTTTGCTGGAGATGATTTGACGCTGACTGTTACAGTTGGTGGTGGTTATGCTACCGACTTCCTAATGGTTTGGGCAGATTGGAATCGCGATGGAGATTTTGCTGATGCAAATGAAGACATTTGGACATCTGCTCAAGGAACAGGACCCTATTCAACAACTATTACTGTTCCGGGTGGCACTACTTCAGGGTCTGTGCGTGTAAGATTGCGTTTGCAGGACGATGGTTATACTACGGCTTATGATCCATGTGGATTTTCTCAATATGGTGAGGTGGAAGATTACACAATTAATATACAGTCTCCTGAAATTCCGCCAATTGCTAACTTTGCAGCTAGTCCTACCAGTACCTGTGATGGAATTGTTCAATTTACTGATGCATCTTTAAATGCAGATACTTGGAGTTGGGATTTTGGCGATGGAAATTCATCCACAGCACAGAATCCAGTGTATACTTATACAGTTAATGGTACTTATACAGTTGCCCTTACAGTGAACAATGCTTATGGAAATGATACGCATACAGAAGTTGATTATGTCGTAGTTGATATGCCGGTTGCACCTACTGTAACTGATGCAGAAAACTGTGGCCCTGGGGATATGACATTAACTGTTTCCGGAACTGGAGGCACACTGAATTGGTATGATGCACCAACAGGAGGAAATCTTGTTAACACTGGTACTTCATTAAGCGATAATTTTGCAGCTACAACTAGTTATTATGTTTCCGAAATGGTTGCCGGCGCAACGCATAATGTTGGGCTTACTGATAATACTGCAGGAGGAGATTATTACAGCGGAGCAAATGACCATGGTTGTGTTTTTAATGCATTAACTGATTTTGTTATTGAAACAGTAACCGTTTATGCTGATGGTGCGGGTGACAGAACAATCCAACTTCGTGATAATGCAGATAATGTTTTAGAAGAACTTATTGTAAGTTTAGTTGATGGTGAGAATCAGGTAGATTTGTTTTTCCCGGTTACAACAGGGACAAATTATAAACTTGTTGCTGTTGCTCCCGGAAATTTATTTTACGATAATACTGGAGTTGCATATCCTTATGAGGTGGCAGATGTGCTAAGCATTGTCAATTCAACAGAGGATACGAGTTTTTTTATTTACTTTTATAACTGGGTAGTTTCAGAAGGTGGTTGCGAAAGCGCCAGAGAACAAGTTACTGCAACAGTGCTTGATTTACCAAGCGTTGATCTCGGTGCCGATCAAACAATTTGTGAAACAGATGATTATACTTTTGATGCCGGTGCAGGTTTTTCAAATTATGCATGGTCAAATGCTTCAAACAATCAGAGTATAACAGTTAGTACTGCAGATGTTTATTCTGTTACAGTAATGGATGCAAACGGTTGCGAAGCTGAAGATGCAGTTGAATTGTTTGTTGATGCAATGCCAACAATAACGATTGATGCAGTCGCTGATTTATGTGAAAATGAAGTAGCAGTTGCACTTTCTGCAACACCTGCCGGTGGAAACTGGTCTGGTACGGGAGTAACTGGCAATCAATTTGATCCTTCAATTGGAGCTGGTGACTACACAATTACTTATGAAGCAAGCAATGGCGAATGTACTGCAACGGATAATATTTCTATCCATGTAGATGCATTACCTGATGTAACAATTGATGCTGTTGGACCATTCTGTGCAGGAGATGCTGCGGTAACGTTAACTGCTGCAACTGCCGGAGGAACTTGGTCTGGTGATGGCGTAACAGGTAATCAATTCGATCCTGCTACAGCCGGTATTGGTTCACATATTATTACTTATGAAGTGGATAATGGTGTGTGTACTGCAACTGACCAAATTACAATTGACGTAAATGTAAATGCTGATGCCACAATTGATGCAGTCGCAGATTTGTGCGAGGCAGATGCTTCAGTAACGTTAACTGCTGTCACTACCGGAGGAATTTGGACAGGTGATGGCGTTACCGGGGATACTTTTGCTCCTTCAGTTGCAGGAGCAGGTGATCATGTAATTACTTACACAATTAGTGGTGCATGTGGTGATAACGATCAAATCACAATCCATGTCGATGCAATGCCAAACATTTCAATTACTGATCCAGGTGCTTTCTGTACAGGTGATGCTGCGGTAACACTTAGTGCAACACCTGCCGGAGGAACTTGGGATGGTAACGGTATTTCAGGGAATCAATTTGATCCTGTTGTGGCGGGTATTGGAAACCATACAATTTCTTATGAAGTTAGTAATGGAACGTGTACGACCACAGAAGATATTACATTGTATGTTTCTGATGGATATGATGCAACAATTAATGCAGTCGCAGATTTATGTGCAGCGGATGCTCCGATTACATTAACTGCTGCTGATGCAGGTGGAACATGGTCTGGTGACGGTGTTACAGCTGATACTTTTGACCCGGCAGTAGCTGGAGAAGGCGATCATATTATAACTTATACTATTGCCGGTTCATGCGGTGACTCCGATAATATTACCGTTCATGTGGATGCAATGCCCGATGCAACAATTGATGCTGTCGGTCCATTCTGCGTCGGTGATGCTGCGATAACTTTAACTGCTGCAACTGCAGGTGGAACTTGGACAGGCGATGGCGTAACTGGTGATCAGTTCGATCCTTCTGCTGCAGGAATTGGAACGCATGAAATTTCTTACGAAGTGGACAATGGAGCTTGTTCAGCAACGGATATGATTACTATAGTTGTTTCCGATTATTATGATGCAACGATCGATTTAGTTGGAGATATCTGTGAAACAAATGCTCCAATTACATTAACTGCTGCTGATGCCGGTGGAACATGGTCTGGTGACGGTGTTACAGGTGATGCTTTTGACCCGGCAGTAGCTGGAGAAGGCGATCATATTATAACTTACACTATTTCAGGTTCATGTGGTGATAGCGACCAAATTACTATCCATGTGGATGCAATGCTTACTGCAAGTATTATCCATCCGGGAGATTTCTGTGTTGGCGATGATCCGGTTGTTTTAACTGCAACTGAGGCTGGCGGCACTTGGTCTGGTGATGGTGTTGTCGGTGATACATTTGATCCTTCTGCAGCCGGACTTGGTGTTTACACAATTACTTACACTATTGAAAACGGAACTTGCTCTGATTCTGATGACGTGACTGTAGTTGTCGGTGAAGAGCCCGTTGTGACTGTAGATGTTACCAATGCTAGTTCTTCTTCTGCTGAAGATGGTGCTGCCACACTTAATATTTCCGGTGGAATTAGTCCATATACAATATTATGGTCAACCGGTGATGAAACAGTGACAGTGGATAATTTAGCCGCTGGAACTTATTCTGTTATGGTTGCTGATGCAGCAGGTTGTAGTGCGAATGTTCCGGTGTTGATTGATTTCACCAACAGTATTGCAGAGGAAAGTTTACAATTTAAATTGTATCCAAATCCTGCAAAAACTGAATTGTTTATTGAAACCAATCCGAACATGGTAAGTCGTGTGGAATTAGTAAATATGCTTGGACAAAGTATTATGACAGAAGATATTAATGGAACAATCACTGTGCTGGATGTCAGTGAATATGTTTCAGGAGTTTACTTCGTACGTATTTATGCTTTGGATGGAGAACAACACATTAACCGAGTTGTGATTGACTAAATTCATTTGATAATATTATAACAAAAAAGCGGGTGAGTAATCATCCGCTTTTTTGTTTGATCCTTTAATCGGTATTATCCATAAAAACGGATTAAGCAAAGATTTGGGGGAAGCACAAAATAAAATATATATTCTCGAATTAAAACAATTTGCTTTTGTTCCGTCAAACTCCGCCAAAAGCATATCGTACAAGAATCGTTTTATTTCAAATGATCATCAAAATAATCAGTTACTTTTTGCATGAGATGAATTCTGTCATATCCGCCGACATTGTGTTCTGCTCTCGGATACACAAAATAATCAATCGGAATTTGATTTTTGATGCACTCTCTTACAAAAACAAAGCTGTGCTGTTGAACCACGACCGGATCAATGCCGCCGTGAATCATCATTAATTTTCCTTCAAGTTTTTTGCACTGTTTTGCCAAATTATTGGCTTCGTATCCTTCCGGATTTTCATCGGGAGTATCCATGTATCGTTCGCCGTACATGACTTCGTAATATTTCCAGTCAACAACAGTACCACCTGCAACTCCGACTTTAAATACATCGGGGTGGTTAAGCATTAAGTTGGTAGTCATAAAACCGCCAAAGCTCCAACCATGTATGCCGATTCGTTCTGCATCCACATAATCCTTTGATTTTAAGAACTCTATGCCCTGCATTTGGTCGGCCATTTCATGTTCTCCGAGTTTTCGATGAATGATGTTTTCAAAGTCTGCTCCGCGATTTGCCGACCCTCGATTGTCTAGCGTAAACATGACATATCCTTTTTGTGCCATCAAATATTGCCATCCTCTGGCGCCACCTAACCAAGAATTGGTAATGAGTTGCGCATGTGGGCCTCCATACACGTAAACCACGGTAGGATACAGTGCATTAGGATCGAAATTTGGAGGTAAAATGAGGCGGTAATACAAATCAGTTTCCCCGTCTGCGGCTTTTATGGTGCCAATTTCTACTTCGCCGATATTGATATCCGAAAGCGGATTTTCAGCAGTTAAAATGTTTCGTTTGAATTTGCCGTCTAAATTAATGATGTCATAAGCATTCGGCATTTCAGTCGATGAGTAATTATCAAGAATGTACTCTCCGTTGGGGGATAAGCTTGCAGAATGCACGCCTGCAGCATTGGTAAGTTGTGTAATTTCATTGGTTGAAAGATTGAGTTTGTAAATATGGCGCTCAATTGGCGATGCCGCTGTCGATTGAAAAATGATATCATTTGATTTTGGCGTGAAACCAATGAGCTCAGTCACTTCCCAATTTCCTGAAGTGAGTTGTTTTTTCAATTCGCCTTTTGTTGTGTATCGGTAAAGATGATTGTATCCGTCGCGGCGGGATTGCCAGATAAAATCGCTTGTTGAGCCCGGAATAAATTTTGCGGGATGTTGTGGCTCAACATATTTATCATGTCTTTCTTCAAATACTGTGCGGATGAATTCTCCTGTTTCTGCCTGATACAGATTCATTTGCATGTGATTTTGAGCACGGTTAAGTACGGCAATCAGAATCTGTTTAGAATCTGGTGTCCAACTGATATTGGTGAGGTATTGTTCAGGGTCTCCAGTAGTTTGAATTACAATTTCGGAATTGGTTTCGGTATTAAGCACAATGAGTTTTGACTCTTCGCTTTTCATGCCGGCCATTGGGTATTTTATGTTGTCAACGGTGGCTACCCGACTGCGGATATCAACCAAAGGATAATCAGTGACCATTGATTCATCTTTCAGATAATATGCCATTTTTTTTGAGTCGGGGGACCAGAAAATTCCTTTGTCAATTCCAAATTCATTTCTGGCAATTGTTTGTCCTGCGGTTAAATTTTGGTCGCGATTATTGGTCACCTGATTTAGCGCTTCCGTATTTGCGTAGGCAAGATTTTTCCCGGTTGTAAATGCAATTGCCTGTTTATCAGGTGTGATTTCTGTGTTTTCAGCAGCTTCCGGGAGTTTGATTATTTTGATAACTGCCTTATCTTTCAAGTTTATTTCTATATAATTGTTGTTCGTATTAAGGCTAATTGTATTTGAATTAACCCACTTTACTGACGGAAAATGAGATGCAGCCGGAATTTCTGATGCATCTAAAATTTCGTTTAGTGTTTCGAGATTCAATATGCATTTGCTTTTATCTGAAGCAATGCTTTCTTGCATTAATCCTTCCGAAGAAACAAAAGTAATGTGCTTTGAATCACCGTGCCATTGCATATTCCTGCGGTATTCCGGATAGTATTGACGCCACATTCCGACAACGGCATCTTCCATGCTCAGGTCTTTCTTTTGTGCGATACTGTTAGGGGTGATGAACAAAAATGCCAGAAGGCAGGTCAGGGTAATTTGATAAAATCGTTTCATAAATTTATACATTGTTTTCATGACAAAGATAAGATTTTAGTGAAATTCTAAAACACAAGAATGAAATGGTAAATAATAAACAAAACTCAAATTATTAAACCCTGCCAGGGCGGAGGCTGGCAGCCCGTTTGCTGCGATGGCTCGGTATTGCGCATGAGGCTTAGCGACCGGAGGAAGCTCAAGCAGCAGGCATTGCAATACCGGCAGAGCGGTAACCGGCTATAAGCCGCAGACCGTTTGGCAGCCAAATAAATCAATCTAAAATAATTGGGATTGTCCTTTTAATACACTAATTTCATTGCGAAAAATGAAGTTGATTCGCTTAAAATATTGGTTAATTGGATTGCTTTTTGTTCTGTTTTCTTGCAATCAAGTGAATACAGGACAGGGCATTGACGAGGCATTTGACGGATTAGATGATGCGCCTGAAGCCTTGATGCCGGCACCTGAAAAACTTCCAAAATCGGAAACTGCATTGTATTTTGAATCGCTTGGGCTTGTTGACGTGCAAAGTCTTGATAGCAGTATTTTTGTAGATTTAAAATATGCGGGCGAAGCGAATTTCTTGAAGACCAATTTGTATGGCGATTTAAAACGAGCATATTTGCAAGCTGATGTTGCTGAAAAATTGGTGAAAGCATCGAATTTGTTGCAAACTGAGTATCCAGAATTGCGATTGCTTGTTTGGGATGCGGTTCGTCCGCTTTCTGTGCAACAACGAATGTGGGATTTGTGTGATGTCCCGCTGAATCGTCGTCATTGGTATGTTTCGCCGCCCGAAAAACGCTCGCTGCATAATTTTGGTGCAGCCGTTGATGTTACAGTGGTTACAACGGACGGTAAGTGTCTTGAAATGGGAACGGATTTTGATCATTTTAGCGATACAGCTTACACGGTGAATGAAGCAGAATTGGTGAAGATTGGAAAAATTTCAAAGATTGCACATGATAACCGCTTGATTTTACGGTCTGTAATGAATGAAGCCGGGTTTTCGTCAATTGATTACGAATGGTGGCACTTTAATTCATGCTCTAGAAATGCGGCAAAGTCAAAATATCCGCTTATTTTTGGGCTTTCAAAAACCAAAAACAATTAGCATGGGTATTTCAACATTGGATTGGATGATAATTGGGCTTTATTTTGCCATAAGCATCAGCATTGGAATTATCATGTCGAGGCGTGCTGGACGAAGTACGGGTGATTTTTTTCTGTCGGGGCGGAATTTGCCATGGTGGATTGCCGGAACCAGTATGGTTGCAACTACCTTTGCTGCCGATACACCCCTTGCTGTTACTGAATTGGTTTCGCAAAGTGGTGTTGCCGGAAATTGGCTGTGGTGGAATATGCTATTCGGCGGAATGTTAACCGTTTTCTTCTTTGCCAGATTGTGGAGGCGTGCGGGCATAATGACTGATTGTGAGTTTGTTGCCATCCGGTATTCGGGTCGTGCTGCAAGGTTTTTACGTGGTTTTCGTGCTGTTTATATTGGCATTTTCATGAATGTTGTTGTGATTGCCTGGGTGAATCTGGCCATGTTAAAGATTCTACAAGTGATGTTTCCCGAGTTCACAATCAACGGACAAAGTAGTTTTATGGTGCTAGGAAATGAAATGCCTATGCAAATGTTGATTGTCGGCGGTTTGCTCTTGTTTGTTTCCCTTTATTCAGCTTTGTCCGGATTGTGGGGCGTTTCCCTGACTGATACTTTCCAGTTCGTGATTGCAATGGCAGGATGTGTTGTGTTGGCAATTGTGGCTATAAATGCACCTGGTATAGGAGGCGTGGAAGGTTTGAAAGCGCAGCTTCCTGAGCATGTTTTCAGTTTTACGCCGGTGATAGGTGAACCTGCTTCGGCAAGTGGAATTCTGCAAATGAGTGTTGTCGCATTTGTCGCATATATTGGTGTTCAGTGGTGGGCAAGTTGGTATCCCGGTGCAGAGCCTGGTGGCGGTGGGTATGTCGCACAGCGGATGATGTCTGCAAAAGATGAAAAACATTCATTACTTGCAACTTTGTGGTATCAGATAGCACATTTTGCAATTCGTCCATGGCCCTGGATTATCGTGGCATTGGTAGCATTGGTGCTATATCCTGATGAGCCGGATAAAGGAGCAACATTTATTATGGTAATGAGGGATTATTTACCTTCCGGCTTACTCGGTTTGCTGATGGCTGCATTTCTTGCTGCTTTTATGTCAACAGTAGCATCGCAAACTGTATGGGGAACCTCATATATTGTCAACGATTTATTTCAGCCTTTTATAAAACCGGGTGGCAGTGAAAAGTATTATGTGAAAATATCACGCTTTACCACGATTTTATTACTTATTTTGAGTTTTATTGTCTCCGGATTTTTCGATCAAATCAGTGATGCTTGGAAATTTATTCTGGCTTGTTCGGGCGGCATTGGCATGGTGTTAATTTTGCGCTGGTTTTGGTGGCGAATTAATGCATGGACAGAAATTGCCGCAATGCTGGCTCCATATGCGGTTTTGCCCGTTTTGGTTATGGGTTTCGGTATGGATGTGTACAATAAAGATTTTGGTTGGGCGCTGATAATAATTGTTGCGTTTTCAAGCATTGTGTGGCTTGTCGTAACCTTTCTTACCAAACCGACTGATACCAAACAATTGTACAAATTTTATGAAAAAGTCCATCCGGGTGGTAGAGGTTGGAGACGCATTTCTAAAAACATGCCTGACGTAACAGGAGATACCGGGTATATTTATTTATTTGCAAGTTGGATACTCGGCTGTATGATGGTGCTGAGCTTACTGTTTGCCATCGGCGATTTTATTTTTGCAAATTATATGAAAGCAATTATTGAGACAATTATTTTTGTTGTTTCAGCAATTGTCCTCTTTTATGCCATGCGTGCATACGGATGGAAAAATGTTGTAAAATAAGGATATGAAATACTTGAAATTTCTTGTGTTGTTAATTTTCTCTTTGCAGTTGATGAGTGTATCTGCTCAAAAGAGTAGTTGGAAAGATAGTTTGGATATAAACGTTTACGGATATGTGAAGCTCGATGCATTTTATGACACGCGAGAAACGGTAAATGGGAGAGAGGGACACTTTTTACTCTGGCCTGCCGCTCCGGATTATGATCCTGATGGTGTTGACAGAGCTGCTCACGGGAGTTTTAATATGTTGGCGGTGCAATCAAATTTTGGAATTCGTGTATCAGGTCCCAGAGTTTTGAAAGCCAAAACAAGTGCAAAAATTGAAGGGGATTTTTTCGGACAAATGAATGATAATATTAATCTGGTACGTTTACGTCATGCCTATTTTCAGATGCAATGGAAAAGTACTGATTTAATAGTTGGACAATTTTGGAGTCCTGTGTTTAATTTAGGTGCATTCCCAAATACCATTTCTTTTACCACAGGAACACCGGTTTTGCCATTTTCCAGAAATCCACAAATACGTGTAATCCAGTACTTAGGGAGTTTTGCCCTGATTGGAGTCATTCAATCTCAGCGAGATTATCCGAGTTTTGGACCAAATCCTGCAAATCCGATGAGCAGTATCCCAAGTTCTGAATTTTTGAAAAATTCCGGTTTGCCAGAATTTCATGGTAAAATTACGTATGATTACAGCACTGACGACATGTTTTTTAAAGCAGGAATTGGTGGAGGATACAAACAAATTGTTCCCTTTACAGAAAGCCCAACCGGTTATGCAACCAATGAAAAAGTGCCCGGCATTTCTGCCACTGCATATGTGAATTTTGGATTGGCAGGATGGAATCTTAAAGGCGGGATTGTTTACGGACGAAATGCAACAGATGTAATGAGTCTCGGTGGATTTGCGGTAAGCAGAATTACAGACAGTTTGCGAGCTTATTATGAATACACCTGTTTAAGTTCTTATTCGGTTTGGATGGATATGAGTCAAAAAATTGGAGACTGGAATATTGGTGTGTTTGCCGGTAATGTTGAAAATCTTGGAGCAGAGTCTGCCATTGTTGGAAATATTTGGGGGATAGGAAATGATATCGGCAGAATGTACCGAGTTGCTCCACGGGTTTCTTGGCAAAACAAAAATTTCCGATTGGCTTTTGAGCTTGAGCATACTGCGGCATCATTTGGCAGCCCGGATGAAAATGGTATTCCTCAAAATCTTGAAACAGTTGCAAATACTCGATTTTTAATCGGGGCGTATTACTTTTTTAATTAGTGATTATTGCCAGACCCTAAAAAGCTATTTTACAAATCGTTTGACGGCAGTCCCTGATTCGGTGACAATTTTAAGCATGAAAATGCCGGTATTTTCTTTTGGAATCAGGTGTGAGATATCTGTTACGGCAGAATGATTAATTTCAGTTTTATTTAATAATCGTCCCGTCATGTCGTAAAGTTCGAGATACATTTTCCCTGTACGCTCTGATTTAAGCATAAGTTTTTCATCCATAGGAATCGGGAAAAGGCTGAATTCATCTGACAATTTATTTGTTTCAATGCTGTTGTATGTGTTTATTGAAATATCATCAATGTACATTCGGTTTCCGTCTTTGCTGAGAAAATCAAATCGAATTCGCAGGTTATCAGCATGTTTGAATAGTGTTTCATTGATTGGAAATTCTTCGTCTCTCCATTCCGTGTTTTCAGGAATAAAGCTTGAAAATGAATGATAATTATTGGCAGTATGAAGTGTGTTTCCGGATTTGTAATATTGTATTGTCCATGATTCACCGCAATTCTGAGAGACATATGCTTTTAAAACGTCAGTATTGTTTGTTTCTTTTTGAGAATATGCCATTTTAAATTGCAGTTTCATAGGGAAATCTGTACTGTCAATAATAATCGCCGGTGTAACAACCGAATTTGCGATGTTGTAAGGTTCATAGCGCGGATCAATCATGAGAGAATGTTGTCCCGAATACCCAGCGAGATCTGTATATTGCCATCCTGTTTCTCCATTTTTTATGAAGAAATAATCACTAGACTCGAAATCTGCAGTATTTGGAAAATCCTCAGACTCTAAATCGTCATAATATGGTAATGAAAATCCGCTTTCTGCAGAATATACCCGAATTGCTTGTGTAACTGTTTTCTCAGAGTTATCTGTTGGGTTTGTCACTGTTAAGCTGACATCGTATATTCCACTTTCTTGGTAACTTACGTTTGGGCTTTTTTCCATGGAGTTGGCCGGTGTTCCACCATCAAATTGCCAGGAATAACTGCTGATTGAATCGGTCTGATAAGTTAAGTCTGTATAGTTAACCAGCATTCCTTCACAACCGGAACTAATATTGTAAGAAAAATCTGCAATTGGGGCACAAATCTCTGCCGTTTCAGGGTTAAGGACGCCGGTTGCAATTAAATTTGATTCTTGCCAAAGCTGATTTCTATCACTGGCTCCTGAGTTAAGAGCGGCGCGCATCATTGCTCCTTGTCCTAGGGTAAACATTTTGGAACAATAGGCATAGTCCATGTGATTTTGGACATTGTCAAGGCTTCCACAGCTCACATTATACAGATTGCAAGACGTGTTCCCAATGGTGTTTGGTGTATCATCAATTCCATCATCAATTCCGCAATTGCTACCAATTTCAGGATCATTTGTTGAACCCCATGGGTGAGCAAGGTTTAGATAGTGCCCGGTTTCGTGTGTTAATGTTCTGGATCGACCCACACTGCCTGTTCCAATGCTCCCAACGTAGGAATGCGTGATTAGGATGCCATCTCGACCATCACCGGCGGTTCCAGGGTAATAAGAATATCCGGCAACGCCACCAGGGATTGATCTGACTACCCATATGTTTAAATATTGTGATCTCGGCCACGACGGTGCAATTTCTTTTATCTGCTCTCCACCATTCGATGTTTCATACGATTGTGTGCGGGTTATACCATTGGAGCAATTTCCCCAAGGATCTTTTTTTGCAAGACGAAACTCAATTTGTGCATCGCCTGCAATTGCTTTAAATTCATCAAGGATTTGTGATGTATCCGAATTCATTAGCCGAAAATCTTCAGTCATAATGCGGACTCCGTCAGCAACTTGTTCGTAACCAATGTTTTCCGATCCGTAATTATGCACGACATGAAAAACAACAGGGATAATGTAAATCTGGTCTTCGCGAGGATTGGATTTGATATAATTTTCAACAAATTCTGCGAGTTTTGCTCTTTCCGCACGTGCCCCAGGGTGATTTTCTAAATACTTTCGATTCATTTCAGGTGTTGCACATTTAAACGGCTGTTCCTGTGCATCAATATCTGTTGAAAATAACCCAAAAAGAATAAGTAGGCTCAGTATTGTGTGTCTCATAGTTATTGTTTTCTAAAACAAAGGTAATCAAAAGTTTTTTTTGTTGTAAATAAATTTGAATCGTGTTTGAAATTAATCATGTGAGCATTATTTGGCAATCCTATAGATATGCATATAGTTTGCTTGATTTATGCTTTTATTTCTAACAAGTTTCCAACCGTTTTTTGATAGGATAGATTGAAGCTTTTCTTCGGATAGCCGCTCATGCATAGGTGGACCTCCATTTGTCTCTTTTGCTTCCCATTCCAGAATTCCAATTTCTCCATTTGGTTTTAACACTCGTTTTATTTCGTTGAGATATGTTCTCGGGTTGTCAAATTCATGAAAAACAAAAGCCATAAGAATCTTATTAATACTGTTGTCGGGCTGTGGAATTGATATTGCATCGCCATGATATAGCTCGGTTTTTGTTTTATTATTTTTGAGCTTCTCTCTCAATTCATCCAGCATGGTTTCGGAGATGTCTAAGGCAATGTTTTTCCGGTTTTTCCCGGAATTTTCTATAGCGGGTAGAAAAAAGTATCCCGTTCCTGCACCGATATCCAGAAAATCATCGTCCTCTCCAATATTTAGAAAGGAAATTACCGATTCAGGTGGCAGTGTTTTTCGCCTATCTTCATTATCCAAGACATGCCGTTTATTTGAGTCGAAAATTTTATTCACCATTGTTTGTTTTAGTAGATAAAGCAAAAAACCTGCAATTTGTTCACCTGATCTATACTATTGTTTGGGGAGGTCGGATTTAAACATAGTTGATTTTATGGATGTAAACCGGATATGCCTGAAAAATTTGTATCTTTCGGCAGCATGCGAATTCTCATGATAAATTATGAATATCCACCCGTTGGAGGTGGTGCAGGTGTGATTGCAAAACACATTGCTGAAGGACTTGTGGGACTTGGCCATGAGGTGCATGTAATAAGTGTACGCTTTGGTGATTTACCTGACAGCACCGAAGAAAATGGAGTGCAAGTTACAAGACTTAAATCGAAACGGAAATATGCATGTCAATCCAATCCACTTGAAATGCTTTCATGGATGCGAATTGCAAAAAAGTTTTTACGCCGACATTTAAAACAGGAATCTTACGATGTTTGTTTTGCGCATTTTGCTTTGCCCGGCGGAGAAGTGGCTTACAGTATGAATCTTGAGTTTGGATTGCCATATGTTGTTATGTCTCACGGACACGATCTTCCTTGGTTTTTCCCAAAACAGATGTGGTTTTATCATACCCTAACGTATTTTTGGATTCGTAAGATTGTGTTGAATTCTAAGGCATTATTTGTGCAATCTGATGTAATGGAAACCAATGCTCGCTTATTTCTTGGCAAGCAAAAGTCTAAGCTAATTAAACAGATTCCCAATGGTTGGGATGCCGATTTTTATTTTCCGGATTTCAGTAAGAAATCAGACACTTTTACCTTGCTTTTTCCGGGACGATTAGTGAAACAAAAAGATCCATTTACAGTGTTAAAAGCAGTACAGCGTTTAAATACAGAGATCTCCGATTTGAAACTTCGGGTTTTAGGTGATGGACCGCTTCGAAAGCCGATGGAAGCTTGGGTAAAATCAAAAAATTTGCAAAATACGGTATGTTTTGAAGGCTGGATGGATAAAGTGCGAATGCGGGATGCATATCAAACTTGTTCGATGGTTGTTTTGCCTTCGCTGAATGAGGGAATGAGCATGGCAACTCTGGAGGCAATGGCTTGCGGAACGTATGTAGTTGTTACAGATGTTAGCAGAAATACATTGTTGGTAAAGCCCGGAGTGAATGGATTGATTATTGGGATGCAGGATGATAAAGCGCTTGCAGAAGCAATATTGGATTATTATACCGAAAATCATTTAAACGATTATCAGGTGCCTCAATCGTCAATTGACAAATTATCAGAAATTTATTCTTGGGACACTGTTGTGAAACAATATGACGAAGTGTTGAGTGAGCTAAAGGGGGAAAAGTAGGTGAAATGGCGTTTAATCTTGCACGCCTAGCCGTTTCTAACCGTTAGTAGCGGCTATGGATTTATTCTGACAGGGCTGTGGGCTTTCTACAAAACATGTAAGTTGGATGAAGTTGTATTATATTAATCAGTCGTTTTTGAATATTAAAAAAACCCAAAGTTAGATTAATATTGATTTTCTGAAAATTGTATAATAAAATCATTTAAAATTTCTGGTTTTATTCGTTATTAACCGTTAGTAACGGCTATCATACTGATGTTACAAGTATAGAGGCTTTCTACAAAATAAATTTTGTGTATATGGCATCTGTTTGAAAATGTAAAAAATCAACTACTAAATGGTCATAATATTGGTTAAAATATAGTTAGTGCGGGCTGTGAGTTTATAGCTTTGAGGAAAAAAGCAGAAGCTGAAATTCATAGCTCCTGCTTAATTTGTGTGAAACTAAACCTACATATTAGACACTTTTAGCACCTGAGTTTTATTGTCACATTTAAACTTAACTAGATGAACGCCGGATGCATTTATTTGTAGTTTTATGCGTGTATTGTTTGTTGCCTTGTCTTTTTTCTGAACGGAAATTCCTTGGATATTAAAGATACTAAGTTCACTAATTTTACAAGCATTTGGATTGTTGAGATAGTATTGTCCTTTTTCTTTTGTGATGCTTATTTTTTCGTGTTTAGATTGATTTATTCCGATGAAATCCCCTGTTGTAAAGCTTTGGATGTTGCATGTTTTCGCACTGAAATCTCCATAATATGGTGTGACAGTCCAAAAATATGTTGTATTCGGATTCAAATCTGCAAAGGTGTAATCTCCGGTATTGCCTACAAATTCCACAAAATGATTTATTGGAGGGTTATCTGTTCCTATGCTTAGCTGATAGCTATTCGCTAATTCATCGGTTTCCCAAACCAACAGTGCTTCATTATGATTCACGTTTGTTGCTTAATGTGCAGGAGAATTCATGCTTACACATTGCAAGGGATTTTCTGTCCACGGAAGCCCAAGATTGTCCATATAATGATTGCTTGTCCAAAATGATGTTGAGTTGCTGTGGACTGCAATGCGAATTACCTGTCCGGCATAATCCGATAAATCGTAATTGAAGGCTATCCATTTTCCGAGCAAATAATAAGTTGGGACTAAAACTTCGGTGAAATCTGCAGTATTTGTCCTGCTATGCTGTTTTCAGTTCCATATTTTACCTCCAATCGCTCATAAGCACCTTGGGCAAGTGCATTATAGTAGAAAGAAATTTTGTACAAATTGTCATTATTCATTGGCAATGCCGGTGAAATAAAGTAGCTGTCTTTTGGGTCAGTAACATTAAGCGAAATCGAAAAAAATCCATTGCTTCCGGCATTTCCATTTCTGGCATCTGTATATCCTGTATGCCATTCATTTGATTCGGTTGTGGTACTTCCGTTTAATACTGTCCATCCACCGGGAAGTACAGCATTCGGATTCTCAAAATCAACGGCATAGGGATATAAATCAGCTTGTGTGGTAAAAGAAAAAATATCACATCCTGAGCTTTGTCCAAGTGAGTTTTCTGCAATGATTTGCCAATAGTAGGTTTCGTTCGGATTTAATTGTGCTGTCAGTGAATAAATGCTGTCAAGTCCGGTAGAAACAGAATCCAATAGGTTGCTTGGGGGATAATTTGTGCCGAGACAGATTTTGTAATTCGCTGATAAATTGCTTTGTGTCCATTGAAAATACGGATATAAGCCCACTTCTGTGGCATTATCCTGAGGATAGTTTAAGCTTACACAATCCGGTGTGCTAATAGGTTCTGTTTGTCCTTTTGCAACGCCTGATAAAGAAGACACTGTGGCAGTATATGTCCAGCCCTGATTTCCGAGATTTCCCGACCATTCAGATGGAATTTTAGTGTCAAATCCCTCATTAATTTTCCATTGTGCAGAACTTTCTAAACTCAAAATGCCGAATAACACAGCAAATAGAAACCAATAAATACTTTTCATGTTTTTTTCTATTGTAAAAGTACTTTATAACGCTGTCTAATTGTGATTTTTTTTAATTGAACACGTACAGATTTCTATTTTAGTACAAGCTTAATGTGATTTTCATATCTCGGAGAAAATCTTACAACTTAAATGATAAATTTACGGAATGCTGTGTGTTATAAGTATTTATTGAATACATAACCAAGTAAGCTGGTGCGGTACAAATAGTGCAATTTTCTATTTGATTTAGCTTTTTTGTGAAGGATATCGTAGGTTTCCAAAAAGTTGCTTAATAAGGAATTATTAATAACACGAAGTTTGGATATTTTATTTCTGCGCCATTCTTCATTAACCCAATGAATCATATGCCATTCTGAAGGAATCTCCGGATTTGAAACAAGAAATTTTCTGATTAAATTCCAGCTGTCAGGGTTTGTAAATTCTCTCACATATTTTATCAATCCAAATTTTTCTACATTATCTGCCAGAATTTGGATTGGCAAATGCCAATCGCTGTTGTTTTCGTTAATTTTAGCATGTGCTTCTTCATAACATGCTTTCATTAAGTCTGATTTTGGCGGAACTTTCATGATATTTCCCACCAAAGGCAGGCTATGATGTGTCCTGAAAACATATTCATCCTCAAAATCAGGAGTTTTCAGGCAGGTGACATCCATGTCTGTCCACCAACCACCATGTTCATACAATAATTTGTAGCGAAAAACATCAGAGAACCCTGCATAAGAGCCTTTCCCATGTCCGAATTGGTTTTTATATTTATATTTAAAAACTTCATGTCGAGGAATGATTTCAGAGGCATTTTCAATAATCACTTTCTTAGGAATTTCAGTAACCAACGGATTATACAGCCACAAGTGGAATTCAAAGCCGTGGGCGATAAACGACTTGATTGTTAGCAATTCCACAAATGAAAGCTGATTACCAATCCAAAGGGCATGAATATGTTGCTTGTCTTTTGCCACAGGGTAAAGTTACAAAAGCTTTGGCAGATTGCAAGCTAAAAATTAATGCAGTTTTAAACTAAAGAGTATTGTTTAAATGATTGTTTTTTCAAATGAATGGTGGGAATATTTAATAAATCCTAGTATTTGCAGTGTTAATCCTAAAAAAAGGACCAATTCCCCAACATTTATAGTTGCCAATGATTTTTATAAGAGATTGTTTTGGTATTCGTTTCATATTGGCTGGCTATTAAATTGTTGGGACGTTAATTTAATGCTGTAAATATAATAAATTGTTTTAAGATGATTTCCTTCAGAAATTGGATGTGAAACCTTTCTAAAATTGGAATAATCTATTTTGAGATTTAGTAATATTTAAGTCAAAATTAGTTGCTTCATAATTTTATTATCGAAATCTTCGAATTATGAGGATTGTGTTTCTAATAGCTTAAAAACTTCTGATTCGTTTTTGTTTTTTATTTCGTTAATGATTTTTTTAGTTTGTACTTGTTCAAGTTGTGTTAGTATTTGATGTAATTCCCATTCATTTGAAAATTTATTTAATACTGATTTTAGTTTATGTATTATTTCTGTATCTTTTGATGTTTTGTCATAACCTGATTCGGAAAAATAAGTTTCAATGCGAATAAAAATTTGATTTTTTTTCTTGCGATTTACTTTATCAATGTTCTGCTTTAGGTTATTGATGTATTTTTTTTGAAATGCGGAATAAATACTAACATGAAAAAATACAGCTAAAAGCCATATCAAAAAGACTGGATATGAGAAGATATCAATTATAGTAGCGATGTATTTAGGCCATTGATGATTGAATTTCTTTTGTTTTTGTGTTGTTAAATACAATGAGTGTTGCATAAATTTTCCTGCAATAAAGTTAAAGTTTATCCATCGGCTGCTATATAATTTGTCTGCATAATATTTTTGAAGTTCTCTGGTTGCAAGTGTGTTTCCTCCTTGTTTGCAATACCATTGCTCTGAGCGAGGATTTAAAATGCTATACTTTTCCGGGAATTTGTAAGTTCTGGAACCAGCTAAAATTTTACAGGTTGCAATAGATGGTTTAATATTATACTTGATAAATCCTTTAATGAAACATAGCGTTTTTAAATAACTCATTACATTTTCACCGGGAAAACCAACAATAATGTTAAAATTAAAAGAAATTCCAATTTTATAAATGTATTTTAGTTTACGTCGTGCAAGTTTTGGAGTAAACTGTTTATTCATCTTTTTTAAAATCCGTTTGCTGCCGCTTTCAATGCCAAAATTGAGATACGAACATCCTGATTGTTTCATCAATTGAAATATGTCTTTTTCAAGCGAATAATGAACTGCAATTTGAGATGTCCACTTAATATTTGGGGTGTCTTTAATCAGGTTGTGGCATAATTCTCTGAGGTAATCTGCTTTTCCGCCAATATTAGAGCCAGTAAACCAAAGGGTATTTACAGGGTAATTTTGCTTTAAGTGAAAGTTGATTTCATTTGTGATTTGTTTTGGATCACGAACTGTGTATTTTTTGTATGCTTTACATTCGTAACAAAATGCGCATCGATTGGTACAGCCTTTAGTTACGAGTATGGGTAAATATTCAAAGCGATATTGAGAGGTGTTGAAGCAATTAAACGCTGAAATCGGAATTGCTGAAATATCGCTGGTTGCATCCCCTGTATAGTATGGAAATGATTTCTGTAATGAACGTATATAATATCCTGGTGTTTCAGTAAAGCGTGAATGCTTGTTGTAAAACGTTAATAAATCTGGCAATGACTGATCTCCATCGGCAGTGCAAAACACATCCACTTCCGGCATGTTGTGAATTATATTTTCAGTTTTCCCGAAAGCATTGAAGCAGTATGGTCCGCCCCAAATCGTAAGCATTTTAGGAAATGTTTTTTTTATCTCTTGGGTAAGTAAACGGGTGAAATGGAAACTTGTGTAATGCACTGTAAAACAAGCAGCAAGTTGTGGGTTTTGTCTAAAGTTTTCGAGTATGTTGTCTATACTTTTACGTGCTAGTTGATAGGCTGTTAATGCTTTTTCCTCAGTATTCCAAAATGTGTCAATATGCGAAAAATCCCATGAGGAGATTGGAATCTCAGAATCAGGATTTTGATGCAACTGTTGGAATAAATCAATATTTAGGTCGTAGCAAGTAACTTTAAATGCTTTGTCTTTTAAAGAAGCTGCTAGGATACTTAAACTAAGGGGCGGAGTATCTGTAATCCAAGCCGGACATTGAATTAAAGCTATGTTCATTTGGTTTTTTTATTTTTGATTAATAGTGCTTTTCCCTCATCAAATAAATTTTTAAACTCAAACCATGTACGTACAGTTAATATTCGTTGTAATATATAGGAAGGTCTTAAGTAGAATTTGCGTACAGCCTTAACCTTTAATTTAAATAATTCTTCATTTGTGAATTTTTGATTTTTCCAGATTGGTTTACTCGCAGACGATTCCGTTTCCCAATGGTCAGTTTCTATTATTCCCATTTCAATGGCATTTTTGCGAAATTCGGTTCCGAAACGTGGTGAAACAATGTTAAAAGATGCATAGTCTATTGGTAGTTTCCGAGCAAATTTTGCAGTAGCACAAACAGAATCACGTGTTTCTCCGGGAAATCCAAGCATGAAAAACCCTCCAACTTTTATTCCTGCCTTTTTGATTTGTTTTATTGATTGATATGTTTCTGAAGTCTTAATTGTTTTTTTATGTTTGTGTAATACCTCTTCATTTGCTGATTCAATTCCAATCATTAAGGTATGACATCCGGACTTTTTCATTTTAATTAATAGTGAGTCTTCCAAAACATCTGTGCGGGAAAGAGCGGTAAACGAAAACTTCAAATCAGATTCATGCATTGCATCTAGCAGTTGGTGAGTGCGTGTTTTGTTGACTCCAAAGGTTTGGTCGCGGATATAAAGCTCCTTAACTCCCAAGATTTTTAGTTTTTTTAGTTCTTCAATAACATCTGGTATAGGTCTTAATTTGAATCCAAGCGTGCTTACAGGGCAAAAATCACATGCATATGGACATCCAAAATCGGTAAGAATACTTGCAAAAGGTTTTCGCTGCGCAAAGGGAAAGTGATAGGCATTAAGATTAAATTTCTCCCACTGAGGAGTAGGAACTTGCCATTCTCCCTTGCCATGTTTTTCTTTTCCTATAATGAGCTTATTGTCAGATCGGTATATGATATTAGGGATGATTTTATTTGTTGTCCTTTTCAGATAGCTTAGAATGTCATCCGATGAAAAATCAAATAAAATTGCATTTAAAAATGGGTTGTCAGTTAGTGCGTTTTCTTTAAAATCTCTGAAAACATCTCCTGTCGCAATGATTTTGCAATGATTTAGTTCTTTTTTTACTGCCTCGATAAATGTCATGTCTTCAGCGTAAGAGGGGGCTGAACTTAAAAACACAATAACATTTGGGTTCAAATTTAAAACCTGATTGACACATTCATTTTTTGACAATTTTTCAGCAATAGCGTCGATGACAAAGATATTTCCAAATTCTGCCAGTCTGCCGCTTAAATACACTAAATCAATCGGATGGTAATAATATTTTGCTTTGGATACTTTTGCACAATAGTAATCCCGAAAATACATTTTACTTCCAGGTGGATTTAAAAGCAATATTTGATTTGTTTTAGTGTGTATCATTTATACCCGCTGAAGTAATGTTTTTATCCTCTTGATTATTAATGTTTTGCATTTCTTTAATGTAGTATTGTTTTGCATTGCCTTGTTGGTGGTAAATCCGAATTAATACTTCGCTTTGAATTCCCATTAAGCCTAAAATTATCGTAATCAAAATAAATAAAACAGTTAATAAAAGCATAGGGTTTCCTGTCATATCAGTACCCCAAAATATTTTCATTAAAATTACAGCTAATCCAGAGATGACACCAAGTAGCAAGCTGACAATTGCAAACCCGCCATAAAGATAAATTGGCTTTGTGCTGAATGAACGCATAAATTGCACCGTAATCAAGTCAAGCAGCACTTTAAATGTACGATTCAGACCGTAATGTGATTTTCCATGTTTACGTGGGTTATGATTTACCGGTATTTCAGTGATTTTTGCCCCGATTCGGGCTGCGAGAACAGGTAAAAAACGATGCATTTCTCCATAAAGACTAATGTCTTTAAGAATTTCTCTGCGATATGCTTTTAATGAGCAACCTAGGTCATGTACTTTTACTTTGCTGATTTTTCGAATTAGATAATTTGCCAGTTTGGAAGGTATTTTCTTGAAGAACAGTCTGTCTTTTCTGTTTTTACGCCAACCGCTTACGACATCATAACCTTCATTTAGCTTATCAATTACTGCCGGGATGTCAGCTGGGTCGTTTTGCAAATCCGCATCCATGAAAACCAGAATATTTCCTGTGGAATATTCGATTCCTGCCGCCATTGCAGCGGTTTGTCCAAAATTTCGTCGAAACCTGATAAGTTTTACATTCGGTTTTCCCAATGATAATTCCTTAAGTAACTCGTAGGAACCGTCTGTACTGCCATCATCAACAAAAATTATCTCCATCGCTTCTGAAATTGATTCTGTGTTGCTCTCAATTGCGTTAAGCAATGGTTTTAAGTTTTCCCTTTCATTATGAACTGGAATTAGAATAGAGATGGGAAATGGTACAGCCTTTTGAGTCATATTAGATGGTTAATTTCCGAAAATACTGTAAATATACAAAACATATTTTTAAAGTATAAGATAGATTTATAAAATTGCCAAATTGCCAATTTACTTGTTTTTTTCAACACGTTTTTTGATTATTGTGTTTTATTGTTATATTTATGTCATAGTTAATTAACGGAGTCGATTGAATGTGTAAAAGGACAAATATAAACCCAATTGTATTGCTGTTTTTATTACTGCACATTCTATTTTTACTGCTTGTTATTTTGTATGCATCAAGGACTAGTTTTGTCGGAGAAATTGAATTATATTCAGATGACAATTTTCAGATAATTGCAGAAACACCTGTTGGGACGACAATTGATTTTCAAACGGATTCTTTCGATACAATTACAATTTCTGAACGAACATTTAGATGTATTGAGCTCCGAACACAAGATGATAAGAGTGTTTTAATTGATGAGGACTTTCCAAATGACACCGTTTATACTTTTAGCAGTACTAAAATTCATTTTCAATCAACTCCTTATGTGAAATCAAAACTTTCTGGAGTTTTTCTTTTTATTATTACTAATACGCCTGCTTTAAAGCTCTATTTAAGCTTGATATTACTGGGTGTTCTGTTTTTTTTATTTCAATTTTTATTTTTAAAGAAAAAACGAAGCCTTTATAAAATCAGATATTTTAGATTTCTATTAAAACGAAAAAGTGCAAAAAGGGAAATTAAAAAACCTGTTTTAAATCGCATACAATTTATTTTAGTGGTTGTCGGATTAATTGCTATTATACCTGCTTCTTATCTTAGGCTTGGGCAGTATCCATTTTCGCAAGGTTCAGAAGAAAGGAGAAGAGCTCTTGTAAGCCTTGAAATGAAGATACAACACGAGTATTTAAAACCTACTGTATGTGGGGAGCCATATTTTAATAAACCTCCACTGTTTAATTGGTTTTTAATCCCATTTGTGGATAAAGATAATGTTGAGTTTAATACCAGAGCAATATCAGTTAGTTTCCTATTGCTGGCAGCTTGTATTGTAATTGCATTATTGAAAAAAAGCAGAGGGTTGCGACATGCTTTGCTTGTAAGTTTTATGTTTCTCTCGTCAACTTATATAGTTACAGAGTTCTCTATGATTTTAAATCTTGATACGTTTTTCGCTTTACTACTTATACCATTGTTTTATTTAAATTTCAGATTAGCTAATAAGGGGAAATTTTATGCAATGTTTATAATAGGATATTTTCTTACTTCATTGGCTTTTATGACTAAAGGCTTTCCGGCACTTTGGTTTCAGGGTGTTTCTGTTATTCTTGCTTTATATTTTACGAAAAATTTGCGAAAGCTAATTAGTTTTCAACATTTATGCGGCATTTTGTCCTTTCTGATTCTACCCCTGCTTTATTTTACTTTGCAGGCTGAGTTAATTGATTCTAAGCTTTATATAAATCAACTAATAAAGGAAACTTTAATCGCAAATAATTTCTCGTTTTCGGATATTGTATTGCACTTTTTTGCATTTCCTTTTCTAAACATACTGGCATATTTGCCGATGGCAATACTATTGCCGGCATTATTGCTTCGCAGAAATATTATTTTAATCTTAAAAAACAAGGAAATAAGTTATCTTTTGTTTATGTGCTTTATTGGGTGCAGTGTTTTTGCTATTAGTCCTTATTATCCTAGATATTATTGTTTGATGTTTGTACCATTGCTTTTTGATGTTATAATTTTTCTATTACCACAAATGCACAACCTAAAAATAAAAGAAAAAACTGGAGCAATAGTTTGGATTATTGTTTTTTCAATTTTTGCATTACCTCTTTTTAGATTTGATAATATCGAGATAATACTTATTATAATTGCAGTCTCCGTATTAATTTGGGCAACTAATAAGATAAGACTCTATATAATAATTATTGCCAGCCTTGTCCTAATTACCGTTAAATTGACTTATCCCTTGCACGAATTAAAAAATGAGAAATTTGGATATGAAACCAAAGAGCAATGTAGAGAAATTGTGTCGTCAAATAAAGATACAGAGTTATATATTCAAAAAGGGAGCAAGAAAATAAATTATGTATCAATCTTTTACCTAACATACTTCTCAGGGGAAGTTGTTCATTATTCTCAACCTGAAATTAATCCTGATGCATTATATATTACGGATTTTGAAAACTTGCCTGATAATGCTACCGTTCTCGATACTATTGAACAAACTTTTTGGGAATACGACGAAAACAAGAGATTGAAAGG
>JAQIBY010000145.1 GCA_027858835.1 Bacteroidales bacterium
CCGAAAATTTAAAAACCGTCGATAAGTACATAGAACAAATATCCTGCTATTTTGGCCGGGGTGTAGTTCAACCGGGAATAATCGCTGGGTCGTGCCGACCGCTCATATTCCTATTTATTATGGCTAGTAATTTAATCATTTAAACTATATCTAACCAGTTGTTTTCGAATTGTAGAATAACTGCGTGAGTAAGAATATTCATTAGTAATAATACCTGTATTTTTAGAAAAGTGCTTGTTAAAATAACGGGGACTCCAACTATTTCCGTATTTAGGATTTAAGTTTACTGTTTTCTTAAAGTTCAAAACTTCAAAGCTTCCTGATGGAACAGTAATTATCTCATTCTCCCTTTCCATTTTACAAGTAATTGTAAAAATTGTATCTAAATCATTTAATACTACATTTTCCAATAAGATATCTGTAAAATTAGTCTGAGAAAAGAAGATTTTTCCTTCATGATTTACTAAATAACCAATCGAATCTCTATAATATCCAGGAGAAATTATAGAAGAGCTAAAATCACCATTATACTCGATCTTAAAATATTTCAAATTATTAATAATGGTATCTTTTGAAATGAAAACACTATCTGTTGAGAGTAGAGATTCTTCAACTAAGTTTGTGTCAATCATTACTCCTTGATAAATCCAATAATTTCCAACAGACAATGGGAAATATTCTAATGAATCATTTATTTCTTCATTGACGTTTTCATCCTTTTGGCATGAATAAATAATACTACAAATGGCTAATACTAAAACTATTTTTCTCATATTCTATATTGATAAGTAATCTAATATCCTATTTAACGTATACTTATAAACGAAACAATTATTTGTTTATTATGTACTTGCCAATTATTAGCCATAACTTAGAAATAGAGGTAATATTGAGAATTAAAGTAATATGTTATTCCATTTTTAAATAAACCACAACGTTTCGCATATGCGCTGACGGGCATTTATAGTTGTAAATATATGGATTTTTCATCAGCCTTAAAAAAGCTATAATCATTTGATTTTCAGTTAATTGCCCGTTTGAGTGTATGCATTGTTGCTGGGCGTTATTCCTTGACACATCTAACTGACAATCCTGTATTATTTGGTTTTGATAATCTTCTCAAAGACTTTAGAGTCTCATAGATTTGTCTGCAATAAAACCATGGCTCTATGTTTTCAATCTCTTTATTTTCAATTGATGTCCAATAATATGCTGAACCATCATTATAGTAAATAACGGCAAGGGAAGTGTCTCGTATTCCACTCCATTTTACACCAAAATCAAATTCTCCTCCATCCCATAAATATTCTGCTTGATAAACTCCTCTCCAGTGATCATCATAGATATGTTCATCAGGTATTCCTAATTGTTTTTCCAATCTAACCCAATCATTATCGGTTGGTAGTTTCCATCCCGCAGGTAATGCATAAACAGCGGACTCATGTGTATATAACCTTCCTAATGAAGAATAATTTACACTATCATCATTATAATACCATGAATTATCTATATAATAATTTAGGTTCTCCGCAAACCACCACTTCTCTCCAATCTTGACAATCTTATATTGTTTACCATCTCTTGAATCTATAAATATATCAGTTTCATTTGCCTCTGTAGTAAAACTATTTTCAGCACCATATGACAAACCAATCTCATTTATAGCAAAAGCACGGACATAATATTTTGTCTTTGGAATCAAGTCTGTAATCATATAATCAAGACTATTTGCATTTCCTTTAGAAAAAGTAGAATTTTCAATTGTTGGTAATTCATTAGTAGACCAGCAGATTCCTATCGTATCGATATTCGAATTACCATCATTTGTAACAAAGCACGAAATGTTAACTGTATAATTAGTAATATTCGTAACGGAAACTTCGTTTAAACTTGGTAATTCAACATCTTCTTCACAACTTATTAGGGTAATCAAAAGAAACAAAATACTCAATGCTTTATTCATAATTAATGCCTATTTTTTTATATTATATCAAACTCTTTTTTCAATTTAATATTGTTCAAAATTTTTACCTACGGTCTATCTCTAATGCCCTACAACTTAGAAATAGAGGTAATATTGAGAATTAAAATAATATGTTATTCCATTTTTAAATAAACCACAACGATTGCAATATTCGTTGGCCGGGATTTCGAAGCTCCAACTTGTCAAACTGTTACAATTTTGACTAAATGTACAAAAGTTGAAATTACCCACATCCCCGGCTTACGTATATTGCGTGTTGCGCTTTCGTGCTTTATTTCAAACAATTCGGAAGTATTTCTAAAAATCCGACACATTTATTGTAATCCAATTCGTAAAAATCAACTCCTAAGTTAATTGTTTCATAATATCTTACTTGATTCTTTTTATAGTATTCTTCAGATGATATTTTCCAGAAATTTCGACCTAACTTTTCAGTTATAAACCATTTTTCCATCAATCGAGCTGCTCTGCCATTTCCATCTCTAAATGGATGAATATGAGCAAATCGTAAATGAATCAAGGAAGCAAAATAAAAAACTTCTATTTCTTTGATATCAATAGAAATCAGTTCTTCTACATCCTTAAATAACAAATCCATTTCTCTTTCCACAAATTCTGGCTCTACAGCCATATAAGCTAAACCTGATTTACCAAAAACTCCAACTTGTTCAATACGATATTTTCCTCTTTTACTTCTTATTAATAATGTATCCGAAAATATTTTATGGCAATTCAATAAATTTTTCTCATTCAGCTTGTTTTCTTGTGCAAATCCATAAGCTTCAATCAAATCCTCAATTTCTTCAATTTCTTTTCCTACTTTGAATTTATCCTTGTTCATTTCATAATTCATGTAAGAATTCAAATCGATACTATTTCCTTCTATATTTGATGAGTAAACAGCTGAAGACTTTGTTAAATATTCAAATTTTCCACGGTTTTCCGAGAAATCAAATTCTTTAATTAATTTGAGGATTTCGTTTCCAATTGACTCTTTATATATCTTCAAATATTTCTTGTCAGTTATTCTCATAAAGTCCAATTATTAAAACACAAATATACGCTTTTAAAGTGTCATTTCCTTTTGCCACCGGGTCTTTCTCAGCATGAAGCGCAACTCCTTTCCCCTCACAAAACATACATAATACAGCTATTATTTCGTGTAAATTCACATGTTCTGAGGCAATCTTCACATCAAATATAGCAAAAACTAAATGAATAATTTCATCGATGAAGGCGGAATTTGTTGGGAATTATTAACAAAATTTTTCAAATCTGTTGCTTTGTCACCATTAGGGTCTCGTTTAAGATAAAGTAGATTATTTGTTAAGTCAAAATTGAATTGGCGGTGAAGAGTTTTGGCTTTTTGCAAGCCGAATAATTGACTTGTAGCAGAGAGCAGGCAAAAATGCTAGATGCAGATTGGACAATAAAAAATATTTTTTGCTACCAATAGAATGTGCATTCGTTAAATCAATGGTATAATATGAGAAAATTTTGCTAAAAAAAGAAATATTCCGTGAAGCATAAAAACTTATAATTCATACACATATTCGTTTTTAAACATTTACAAACGAATGACAAACGAAAGCAAATGTTTATTAACCGACTAGCAGGGTGTTATCGCCGTACGTTTGCATCGAGCAATCAAAACATGGCTCATCGAAATTGAATATTAATTTTAAAATTTACTGTTATGAATTTAAACAATCATGTATTATTAATCGGAAACCTGGGCGGAGACCCTGAATTGAAATCTTTTGAAAACGGAACAAAAGTTTTGAACCTGAGTATGGCAACCAATGAGTCGTATAAAGATTCAAAAGGCGAGCGACAAACAAAAACAGACTGGCACCGACTGGTGATTTTCGGCAAACAAGCAGAAGTTATTGCAGAATATTGCAAATCGGGTTCAAAACTTGCGATTGAAGGTAAATTACAAACACGCAGTTATGAGCAGGATAAGGAAAAACGCTATATTACTGAGGTTATCGTGCAGGAATTTATTTTTCTTGATACTAAAAAATCGTAGTGATTTGCTTTTAATGACGAAAGCCCGGCAGGATCTGTCGGGCTTTTTTTATTTTACATGAAAAATTACAAATTCTCCATCAAAAAGTCTGTCATTTTTGTGTAGAGGTGTAATCGGGTATTTCCGCCGTAAATTCCGTGATCTTTATTCGGATATACCATCATTTCAAACTGTTTGTTTGCTGCCACCAGTTTACTGACATAATCCATTGTATTTTGATAATGTACGTTATCATCAGCGCTACCATGGACAAGCAATAAGTTTCCATCCATTTTATTGGCATGATTAATTGGCGAATTCTGATCATAACCGGCTTCATTTTCTTGCGGTAAGCCATTATAACGTTCAGTATAAATGGTGTCGTAATATCTCCAATTCGTTACGGGAGCCACTGCTATGCCGGCTGTAAACACATCTGCGCCAAGCGACATACAAAGACTAGTCATGTATCCGCCGTAAGACCACCCGAACATTCCGATACGATCTTCATCAACGTATTTTAGTTTCGCCAACTGACGTGCCGCTGCAATTTGGTCTAAGGTTTCATATTTACCAAGTTCGCCATAAGTTACTTGCCTAAAATCACGGCCTCTGGCACCGGTTCCTCGATTGTCAACAGAAACCACGATATATCCCTGTTGTGCCAGCATTTGCCACCACGCCATATTATGATCCCAATCATCAGTTACGGTTTGAGAACCCGGACCGCCGTATGTGTACATTAAAACCGGATATTTTTTACGTTTTTTGAATTTGGGAGGTTTAATAATCCAGGCATTGAGCTCTGTTCCATCATCACCGGTAAGGGTGATGAATTCTTTTTGCACCCATCCGTATTCACCCATTTTCTTTTTCAAGCCTTCATTATCTTCCAGCACACGAACTAATTCGCCATCAGACTTATGCAAAGTCACTTTTACGGGTTTATTTGCTGTGGTATGCTCTTGGATATAATAATCATATGTTTTGCTGAAATGCACTTTTGTGGTTCCCAATTCAGGATTAATTCGTTCTCTTTCACTTCCGTCTGTAGTTACGTAATACACATCGCGCTGCATGGGAGAACGTTCTGCTGACTGATAATAAAATCGCTTATTTTTCTCATCATAGCCATAAAAATCTGTAACTTCCCATTCTCCTGACGTAATCTGACCTTTTAAAACTCCCTCCATATCGTAGCTATACAAATGTCTGAACCCATCATTTTCATGAGACATAACAAATAGTTCGCCATTGGGTAGGAAAGTTAAATCATCATGCAATTCGTGATATTTTTCTGTTTTAAGATTGAGTAAGATGCTTGACACACCGGTTTCGGCATTGACTTTATGCAAGGTAAGATTATTTTGCAGTCGATTTAAAGTAATGACAGATAATACACCGGGACGTTTTGTCCACTGTAATCTTGGAATATAAGTTTCGTCCTTGGTTTCAAGTTCAATTGTTTGTGTCTTTAAATCGCCAAGATCAAAAATATGCACAGAAACTTGAGAGTTCTTCTCCCCTGCTTTCGGATATTTGTAGCGATATTCATCGGGATACAATGCTCCATATATCGGCATATTAAACTCTTTCACACCCGACTCATCGGTTTTAAGAAATGCTATATATCGACTGTCTTCTGACCACTGATAGGCTTTTGAAAAACCAAACTCTTCCTCATACACCCAATCAGGGGCACCGTTGATGATGTGATTTTTCTTTCCATCTTTAGTAACTTGCATTAAATCACCATCACGAAGTCTATAGACATAAATATTATTCTCAAACACATAAGCGACATTTTTACTGTCGGGCGAAAACTCAGCCAATTGCACTTTTGAATCTTCATTTAAAGGCGTAACTTTCTTACTGTCAATATCATAAATATAATAATTTGCCTTGAATGAATGTCTGTAAATTGGCTCATAATCTGTTGAAATCAGCAAATGAGTCTCATCAGCATTGAAGGAATACTCCATAATCCAATCTTGCTCAAATATTTCAGGGAAATCCGTTAAATTAAAAAGCTCTGTTTCATTTTGTCCGGTTTCATAATCGACTTTAATAACCGCATTTCTTCTCATACTCAGTTTTGTATAATGCGCTCCATCATTCATTGAGCGAATGCCTGTTACTGTATTTTGTCTAAATGTTCCTTTTGACCAAATGTCTTCAAGCGTGATATCTTCAGAGGAAAATCCTGACATTGAGAAGATTAAAAAAAGGCTGCTTAGTATTAGTGCAAATCGTTTCATAAGATAAAAATTTTTATTCAAACAAAAATAGCAAAATGCAAGATGAAACAAAGCAAGAAATTAAGATTTAAGGTTTTTTTATGAGATATGAAAGGATTTCCAACTCTCGCTTTTCGCTAAGCGAGAATCAGAAGAAATAGCCTATCGTTGTCTTACAATTTTATCATACATGAAAAGCATAATAAAACATGCAATTCCGATTCCGGAAAAAATCATCCAGATATCTGATGGATTATAGGTTTCCCAAAGATACTTGGTTAACTCACCGGCATTCATTCCTAGGGCATCCTGACCAATAATAAATAAGTCTGTTTTTGTAAATGCATCGCTTATTTCAGGAACTTCAATTCCACGGGCGACCAAATCCTTTGTGAGCAATACGGATTTATCAGCCATTTCCCCGTACAATCCTCCGGACAACCATCCGGCAAGATAGTTTCCGCCGGCCATAGGAAGAAATGAGCAGCCCATGTACAAGGCAACTTTATCTTTTGGAGCAATTCTGCCAATGTATTCCGTAATTTTCGGACTGCTAGCCATTTCCCCAAGTCCGAACACAAGAATGGTAATGAATAAATACAGTGGATTGCTTTGCATAAATGTTAAACCCAAACCAATTGCACTGACAAGGAAACCCGTCATCATAGCATTAACGGGTCGCCATTTCATCACTCCCCAGGAAACGAGCAATTGAAAAATAATGATATAAAGTGCATCGAGATTGGTCATCATTTCAGGCGCAATGGTTCCTTCGGGAGTCCCTGCATTTCGAGCCAACCAAGGCCAAAACTTATAAATAGCGTCATAGACTATGCTTGTATCCATCCAATCGGCAATGTAAACCGGGAGTGTGTAAAACAGTTGATTATACATTGTCCAAAAGCCGATAATAATAAACAGAAACAACACAAATTTTCCGTCTGACAAAGCCACTCCGATATTTTTAATTACTTGCTTGATTTCCTGACCAACAGAGATTCCTTTTTTCTCGGTCTTTTCATCTTTATCAAAAAACAACAAAGTGAGCAATCCATTGATAATCATTAATGCTGCAGCAAAATAAAACACATTTGACCAACTGATAATTCTCAATTTTGCAGCAGTAATCGGACCAATAAAAGCGCCAATATTGACCATCATGTAAAAGATTCCGAAACCGATGGAAGATGTTTTTTCCGTAGTTGTTTTCGCAACAGTTGCAGAAATAATTGGCTTAAAAAGCCCGGCCCCGATAGCAGTAATTGAAAATGCGAAAAACACTCCTTCATACGATGTGAAAATGCCCATAGATGCATATCCAACGGCGAGAAATGCAAAAGAGACAAACAACATTCTTCGAAATCCGAAGCGATCAGCAATTGCACCTGTAATCACAGGCATGAGATAAAGCGTTCCGACGATTATCCCCATCATTGTTCCTTTTTGCGCCTGGGTAAAACCGAGGGCTCCTTCAGCTTTTGAACCTGTTAAATACAATGCCAGCACCATAAACATTCCATACCAGGCATAGCGTTCAAAAAGCTCGAGGGTATTGGCAACCCAAAATTTTCTCGGGAATCGTTGAAATACATTCATCACAAACAAAATTAAACAATAAAAGCATCGAACAGGCTGCTGTTGATGCTTTTATTGTGATAGTATTAAATCATTTTATTTTTCAGCCATTTTTCTGCCGGCTCTAAGGGCTTTGATATTCATTTCCACAACTTCCTCGCCTTTGCGTCCGAAAAGTTCTTTCAATGCATCTTCTAACTCGCTCATTTCCATTTTCAGGAAAGGCGAAGCTGCACCCAGCATCACAATATTCGATGCTCTGGCAGAGCCTACTTCATCCTTGGCAATTTGGTCAGCATCAATTGCAACATGATGATCCATTGCTTTAATTTCTTTCATCAAATATTCCAATTCGGGATAATTTGGAATATTAATGAAAGGTTTTGTGCTGGTAATCAGATAACCACCTTTTTTCAAGAAAGGCAAATATCTCAGAGATTCCATCGGTTCAACAGAAAGAATCATATCTGCGCCACCTTTTGCAATTAAATCAGAATGAATCGGTTTGTCGGAAATACGAAGATTTGACTGCACATCTCCCCCACGCTGGCTCATTCCATGAACTTCAGCTTGTTTAAGATAAAGCCCTTTATTTACAGCGGCTGTTCCAATTGCTGCAGCGATAGTCAGAATTCCCTGACCACCTACACCTGCTAATATAATGTCAATTTTCATGATATCAATTTTTAAAAATTCTTATTTCTTTTTGGCTTTATGCTTGGCACGATTCTTACGTGCAGCAGTCTGAATACATTCACGTTGTGGAATAATCACACTAATCCCTTTATGTTCAAGCTCTTCTTTCATTATTTGAACATTGGTTTCATGATGTTTTTTCAGCGGATTCATTGCGCGGATGTGTGCTTCAGGGACTCCGAGTCCTTTTACGATATCAAACAAGCGACCTTCAGCGTGAGATTTTTGTCCCCCTGTCATTCCTGTTGTTGAGTTATCAGAAATAATAACAACAATCGGTGAATCTTTAATGACAGCGTCTAAAAGCCCGGTCATTCCAGAGTGAATGAATGTAGAATCTCCTATCATCGAGACAGCAGGAACCAGTCCTGCATCCGCAGCGCCAATTGCCATTGTTATAGAAGCTCCCATATCAACACAAGAATTGATTGCATTAAACGGAGCAAGTGCACCTAAGGTATAGCAACCAATATCAGAGAAAACGCGTCCATCTCCGTAAGGTTCCAGTGCAACAGCCAAAGCATTATAAACATCGCGATGACTACACCCCGGGCATAATGCCGGTGGGCGTCCTGCCAACATTTCCGGAATAGGTTTTCCTTCTTCTATTTCAATTCCAAGTGCATGTGCAACAAGTTCAGGATTCAATTCTCCATCTCTTGGCAAAGCGCCGTTTAATCGTCCATGAATTGGTTTTCCTTCATCGAAAAATCCACGAATTAAACGCTCAAATAAGGGTTGTCCTTCTTCAAGAATCAATAATTCATCACAATTTGCTTTTAATTTTTCAATTTTCTTACGTGGTAATGGATATTGAGAAACTTTAACCACGTCATAAGGGCATCCATTCGGATAATTTTCCATTACATAATTGTAAGCGATACCACAAGCTACAATTCCCAATTTTTTATCGATCCCTTCTTCGTAACGATTAAAATCGGATTCATCAGATGCATTTTCCATGACAGGCTGCATCTCCAATAGTTTTTTGTAATTTTCGCGAGCGATTGATGGCAACAAAATAAATTGTCTAGGGTCTTTTGGCAATGCACCTTTCAATTCCGGTTGTGACGTTTTACGTTCCACACCTGAACGAGAGTGAGCCAATCGTGTAGTAATACGTAACAATACCGGAGCATTTAGCTTTTCTGACAATTCGAAGGCTGAATATGCCATATCATAAGCCTCTTGCTGAGTCGCTGGTTCAAGAATCGGAATTAAGCTAAAGTCACCGTAAAAACGACTATCTTGCTCATTCTGGCTAGAGTGCATGCTTGGATCATCAGCAGCGAGAATCACTAATCCACCGTTCACACCGGTAACAGCAGCATTTACGAAAGCATCAGCAGCCACATTTACTCCAACATGTTTCATGCAGACCATAGCACGTTTTCCGGCATATGACATACCGATAGCCGACTCTGTTGCAGTTTTTTCATTTGCAGACCATTGTCTGTGCAGATATTTTTCAGCTGCTTCTTTTGAATGCTGAACATATTCCATGATTTCAGTTGACGGAGTTCCCGGATAAGCGTAGCATCCAGACATCCCGCCGTCAATTGCTCCCTGAGCAATTGCTTCGTCTCCTAACAACAATAATTTTTGCATAATATTTTATTTTTCTTTTCTATTTCTTAATGGTGCACGAAAATAAAAAAAATAATGAGAATATTTCATGTCAAATAACAGACTATTCACCAATAACTGTAATTATTATATTTCTACGACAGGAATTACGCCTAAACTCGCATAAAAAGATGCCTTGCCATGTCCCAAGTGCCAAACGTCCATCTTTAATTGGAATAGTCAAACTCTGCCCAAGCAAAGATGATTTAATATGAGCAGGCATATCGTCGGGACCTTCTTCGGTGTGTTTAAAGTCAGCATCATCCTCAGGGACAAGCTTATCGAGAAAATATCGAAAATCGGACTGGACATCTGGTGATGCGTTTTCATTTATACACAATCCGGCACTGGTATGTTTTAAAAAGATATTAACAATCCCATGTTGAGGAAGAGAGGGAATTGCCGCCTCAATTTCACCACTTATCAGGTTTAATCCATACTTCAGAGATTGCAACCTTATTTCCATTTGATGCGTCATAAAATAAAATTTATGTAAATATATTAAAACATTAGCTGATTTTAAATGTTATTTTATAATTATTCTATATATTTGCAAAACTGAGAACAACATTAACAAATTGAAAATGAAAGTATTACTGAAATTACTCGGAATTTTTGCCTTGTTTTGCTTTGTTGCAACACAAGCTTTTGCATCGAATGATCGCAAATTATGGAAAGAAGCAGAGAAATCTTTGGCCTTAGGCGAATATGAAGCTGCGATTTCTAATTATAAGATGATCTACGAAAAAAATGCTGAAAATTACAACATGGCTTTCAAAATCGGCTACAGTTATCTTCACACAGAAAAACTGGAAGATGTTGAGCTTGCTATTGAGTATTTGTCAGAAGCCCACCCACACATTAGCAATAATTATAAAGACAAATTCAAGGAACAAGATGCTCCTCCGGAGACAGAATATTATCTGGGTGTGGCTTATCAACTCAAAGCTGATTACACACAAGCGATTGAGTATTTCAAAGCATACAAAGCTTTTGATAATCGTAATTTAAAAACGCTTACAGATAATTTAATTGATCGTGAAATCCAAAGTTGTGAATTTTCTCAATCAAATCCTCCAGAGAAGTATAAAGTGGAAATTTATAATTTTGATGTTGAAATCCCGGAAGGTCAATATTTAAGATGCCCGGTTGTCTCAGGAAATGACTCAGTTTTTGTCTATACCTTAGGAACCCAGAACGTTTTTCCTCCTGATCTTAATACAGATCGCGATTTATATTATTTGCCCGTTGATGATATTTTTTATTCGACGTGGGAAAATAATGGATGGTCTGAACCGACAAAAATAACTGAAGACCTTAATCTAGGTGGCTTTACAATGCCTACATCATTATCCTATGATGGAAAAACGCTGCTTTTAGTTCATGATGATAATGATAATGGAAATATTTATAAGTCAAGTTTTGAAAATGGCAAATGGACAAACGCTGAAAAGCTCAATAAAAACATCAACTCCAGAAAATGGGAGTCGCATGCAACAATTGCAAAAACAAACGATAAATTGTATTTCACCTCAGCTAGAAAAGGTGGAAAAGGAGATCTTGACATATATGTTTCGGAGTTGACCGGAGAAGGTAACTGGGGAGAACCCAAAACCATTGGTGATAACTTGAATACGGAATTTCATGAAGAAACACCTTTCCTTATTGACAATGGAAACCAACTGTATTTCGCATCTGAAGGTCAAGGAAATATGGGTGGATTTGATATGTTTGTCTCTGTTTTCGATTCCGTTGAAAACGAATGGGCAAAACCCAAAAATCTCGGATTTCCGTATAATACAGTTGGTAACGATTTGGCATATATCGTTACTTTTCAAGATCGATTTATTTATTGTCCGCAAAACTCAAATAAGCGTCGTGATGGTGTAAGTGCATCAGACTGTTTTAGTCTCCACATGCCATATGAAGACAAACTCGTTTCACTTAGAGGGCAAATTTTTATCCCTGAACTCAACAATGAGATTCCTGCGGACTTAGTAATTGCTGCAATTGATAAAGAAACCGGAGATACAGTACAAGTTGTAGAGCCTTCAGAAGATGGTTCATTCATTATTGAAGATTTAACTGTAGGAGAAGTCACCTTGGTAGCCATGAGCTCAGAATACATTAAAAATCAAACAATTGAAGTTGTTGTTCCCGAAGATTTTTCAGACATTGAATATCCGCTAGATATTTACCTGAATGCTTCAGAACTTGCACTTAGAACCGATGAGCCTTCTGAAGCAGAAGTTGCATTCGTAATCAAGCACGTACTATTTGATTTTGATAAATACAATATCAAACAAGAATACGAGCAAAACCTCAACAATCTTGCGGAATTCATGAAAGAACATGATGATTTTATAATTGAAATTCAAGGACATACTGACCATTACGGTGCAAATAGCTACAACCAGTGGCTTGGTCGCATGCGTGCTCAGTCATTAAAATCATACCTTACTCAGAAAGGCGTAAAAGCTGATAATCTGTCAATCGTATCATTTGGTGAAGAAAAACCAATTGCAAAACAAATTGATACTGATAAATCAAGACACTTTAATCGCCGTGCTATGATTACAGTCAAATCTGATATTGAAGCTGTTCAGGTTGAGGTTGAAGAAATCCCCGTACCAGATCAGTACAAATTGTAAAAAAAATATTATTATTCAGACAGGCTATTCAATTTGAGTAGCCTGTTTTTTTTTAAGATTTTTTTAAGGATATGATATAACACAAGAATGAATAAATACGTTTGAAAGCATTGTAAGATTAACTGATTTAATTAAATTTGTATCATTACAAGTAGAGATAATAAATTATGAAAAAGCGATTCGGGATATTCGTTTTACTGATATTTTGTGCAAAGCTTTTATTTGCGCAGGATGTTAGCTTTAATGCCAATGCAAAAAACATTGTGCAACAGGGCGAAAATTTCTATCTGAAATATGATATCAATCAAAAATCCAGTAATTTCAGTATCCCCAGCTTAGACCCCTTTCAGGTATTGACAGGACCATCACAATCAACATCTTCATCAACACAAATTAAAAATGGAAATGTAAGTCACTCATATTCTTTTTCTTACACATATGTATTAAAAGCTCCTCAAAAAACCGGCACATATCAGCTTCAGCCAGCGCAAGCAATTGTAAACGGGAAAACTTACAAATCAAATCAGCTCACGGTACAGGTTGTTGCAGGAAATAACAATACTCAAAGTCAATCGCAAAACACAAATACACAAACCCAACAAAACACATCACAAACCGGTGGCGGTAATCATTTTGTGCGCTTAAATTTAAATAAAACAACTGCCTATCAAGGAGAAGCCATTTACGGAAGTTTTAAAATGTATTTGTCGAATCGGAATTTGGCAGGATTTAATGAAATTAAATTTCCTGAATACAATGGTTTCTGGGTTGAAGACGTAAACAATCCACGCCAAATCCATCTTAAAATGGAAAATTACAATGGCAAAAATTATTATACGGCTGAATTAAAATCTATCGTTTTATTTCCACAGCGAAGCGGTAAACTTGAAATATCCGAAGGAAACTTTAACATTGTCTTGCAAGAACGTGTAAGCAGCAACCAATCAGGCTCATTATTTGATTCATTTTTCGGCAGAGCACAGAATGTACCTTACACATTAGAAAGCAATGCAATCACTCTTGATGTTAAACCATTACCCACTCAACAACCAGCCTCCTTTATTGGCGCAGTTGGTGACTTTTCGGTTAGCACAATGTTTTCTCATGACAGTATTGATGTAAACGATGCTTTCACCGTCAAAGTCAATATCCAGGGAACAGGAAATTTCAGCTTAATTAATCCGCCAAAACTTAATTTGCCCAAAGAATTTGAAGTTTACGACCCGGAAGTCAATAAAAATCTATCAAAAACAGCAAATGGAAGCTCAGGAGATATCAGCTGGATATACACAATAATCCCGAGGTATCCGGAAAAATACATTTTAAAACCGATTGAAATTTCATGGTTTAATCCTAAAAAGAAATCTTATCAAAGCTATCAGAGCAAATCACATGAAATTTATGTTAATCGCACTGCAGATTTTAAAGAAGAAAATGCACAAACGAGTTTTTCTAGTTCTGAAATTGAGATGATGGAAAATGACATCAGGTACATTAAACCAATTCCAAAAAAACGAGCGAAACCGCTGATA
The DNA here is from genome assembly GCA_027858835.1 of Bacteroidales bacterium. Taxonomy (GTDB): domain Bacteria; phylum Bacteroidota; class Bacteroidia; order Bacteroidales; family ML635J-15; genus JAQIBY01. The sequence continues at coordinate 14,313 of JAQIBY010000145.1, forward strand.
GGAACCTGGTATTTTTGGTTGGCTTACCTCCTGCCCTTTCTGGGATTTGTGCTCATTGTAATATTGCGCAGAAAACAGATAAAGGAACGTGCGAATATTGCTAAAATACGAAATAAAAAAGCCAATAAAATGGCACGTAAACGCTTGAAAATAGCGAAAACCTTAATGGATGAAGGAAAACCTGAATTTTACAATGAGGTAATAAAAGCCCTTTGGGGATATATTGCCGACAAATTGGATATGGATATTGCAAACTTATCCAGAGAATCTGTTGCTGAACGAATGCAAGAAAAACAATTGTCGGAAGACCTGATTAAAAAATTATTGTACATCATTGATATTTGTGAATACGCACATTTTGCTCCGGCCGATGAGGAGAATGATCCAAAGCGAATTTATCAATACACAGCAGGTTTAATTACAAAACTTGAACAAAACTTGTAATTATGAAACGAATCTTTTTCATCATAATTTTACTGTCAGCAATCGCCCAAGGATTTGCTGGGGAGTCACTTAGAGATAGTGCTGCCTCATGGTACCAACAGGATCGGTTTGATAAAGCAATTGATGCTTGGGAAAGCATTTTGGAAGCAGAAGGTGAGTGTGCAGAACTGTATTACAATCTCGGAAATGCATATTTTAAACTTGATGATACGGGAAAATCCATTTTGTATTACGAAAGAGCGAGGCTTCTGTCTCCAGAAGATGATGACATTCAACATAATTTGGAGATTGCGCGTGCACAAATCGCCGATCGTGTAGAGGCAATTCCCGATTTGTTTTTCATTGTTTGGCTCAATGCATTAAATCGCTGGATATCCGGGACAGCATGGGGCGTTTTTAGCATTATTCTGTTTCTTTCAGTGCTCGGGATAAGCTTGTGGCGCTTGTTCAGACATAAAATTCGAGGGAACAAATTATTGAACTACACGGTAATCAATTTGCTGATTTTCTCAGGCATTACCCTCTTGTTGGCTCTGCGTGCGGATAAAATGACAAAACAAAGCAATGAAGCCATTATTATGGAGGATGTACTTGTGAAAAGCTCACCGGCTGAAACCGGAACTAATTTATTTGAAATCCATGAAGGTCTAAAAGTCGAAATCAAAGATTCTGTAAACAGTTTTTATGAAATCCGTTTAAGCGATGGAAAAGTAGGCTGGATTCGTGCAGGTACACTTAAGGACATTTAATAGTAATCTATTTCGCTTTTCGTCCGGGAAATACTTTTGTCGCACCAAAACCATATTCCTTAAAGGAAGCATCTTCATACATTAAATAATATTCCTTTTCCAATGCATCACGTAAGGTTTTTTTCAATGTACCATTACCAATTCCGTGAATAAACACAACTTGAGATACTTTATCAACAATGGCTTTATCTAAAATCTTACGAAAATAATCCATTTGAAAGTTCAGAATTTCAGTATTTGACATCCCAACAACCGAATCAACCAAGACATTTATATGTAAATCTTCTTCCCAAATTACCGGAGAAGGATGTTTTTTTGAACGTACCGCTTTTTCTGCATCCACAGATTCCTGCAACGTTTTTTCATGCAGCACTTCATCAATCAATTCGGGAGCTGATGTTTTCGAATTATAAATATCAAAAATTAATGCTGGTACAGAAAAATATTCATTAGTCTCATAATTTCCGCTCAACAATAATCGGGTTGCTTTATTTTTCACTTTTCCCTGCACCAAAGGTTGAAGCGATTTCATTCGGTCTCCGGCAAAAAATCCTTGCAAAATCAACTGACGTACTTCATCCAAATCATTATCAGAAAATTCTCCCACCTCCATTTTCGTGTCTGGTTCAAGCACATCCTGAACAATTAGGCGATGGTCATCGTCTTGAACGCGCGTATAAATTGCACAGGGGAAAAACCACGGCGTATCATTAATCAGATGCAGAATTACTCCGTTATTTGAAGTGTTTCGTGTAAAAGCAAGCAAAATTTTCTTTTCATCTTCACTTTCACTAACCCGCATATCATCAGCTTTTCGTTCTGTGTTTTTCTCAAGTGAATTTCCTTTCGAGAAACCAGCAGATTCAACCAATACCAACTCTCCAGGAGGCATGGGATAATCAAAACCGTCTTCATTTTCAACCAATACCATTCCGTCTTTACGCAAGCGTTTTACGATACCACCGCCAACTTCGTTTAAAAACCGAACCTTATCTCCTTTTTGATAGCTGTGTAAATTCATTGAACTCATGTTTTTTTCCTTTATTTTCTGTTATTTTGCACAAAACAATTTTATGCAGAGGTCAAAGTTAATAAAGATTGCTGACTACCGGTATAATTTACCGGATGATCGCATTGCAAAATATCCCTTAGCACACAGAGATGCTTCAAAACTACTGATTTATAAAGCAGGAAATATTCATGAAACTATTTTTCGTGAGGTCTCTGATATTTTGCCCGAAAAATCCCTCATGGTATGGAATGATTCCCGGGTTTTAAATGCACGCATTATTTTTCATAAAGACACTGGCGCCAGAATAGAGGTGTTTTGCCTCACTCCTGCTCAGGAATACGATTATGCCAATGCGCTGACTCAAACAGAAACCTGTCGGTGGAAATGCATTGTCGGAAATTTGAAAAAATGGAAACAAGGAAAACTAAGCAAGTCCATTGCAATTCATGGCAAAGAACTGATTTTACAGGCCGAATTAATTGAAAAAACAGGTAAAAATAATATTGTTGAATTTTCCTGGAATCACAAGGACATCCAATTTGGAGATATTCTTGAACACTCCGGATTGACTCCAATTCCGCCATATTTAAACCGTGAATCTGAACTCATTGATCGTTCACGATATCAAACCGTTTACTCCGAAAACGAAGGTTCTGTTGCTGCACCAACAGCTGGGCTACATTTCTCGCCCGAAGTACTGTCAGCTTTAAATGAGAAACAAATTACACAAAAAAATATCAGCCTTCATGTCGGGACAGGAACTTTTCAACCCGTAAAATCAGAATGCATAGGAGAACATCCCATGCATACGGAATTCTTTTACATTTCAAAACAAACTGTTGATACATTAATTCAGCATCACGGAAACATTACAGCCGTAGGAACTACGACAGTAAGAGGACTGGAAAGTTTGTATCAGATTGGAGTGAAAGCCATGTCGGGGCTTTCAAAACTCTCAGAGCCGCAGGAAATCACCCAATGGGAAGCATATGAAAATCAAACACAAAGGCCAGCTATTGATATTTTACACTGGATCTCAGATGAAATGGCTCGTCAAAAGCTAGACGCCATTAAAGGAAAAACCAGCATAATGATAGCGCCGGGATATAAATTTCGATTCATTAACAGACTGATAACCAACTTTCATCAGCCGGGCTCTACGCTACTCTTACTCATTGCTGCATATATTGGCGATGATTGGAAAACGGTTTACGACTTTGCTTTAACAAATAATTTTCGTTTCCTTAGTTATGGCGACAGTTCATTGTTGTATCCTAATCAAGAAATCGGTTAGCATAGCGCTCGTCGGGCAATTGGCATTTATCCGTTCGTCCGAAAATACGGTAACGCGATTTTGCAATTCCACGATAAACTGCATCTCGAAAAAATTGTGGAAACACATAAAATATCAAAAATGCTTTCCAACCTCCACCGAGCCTTTTAAATACTTGCAATATGGCATCTGACCGCTTATAAACTTTCCCATTGTAATAAAAATAAAGCGTTTTCATATCGACAGTTTCGTTTGGAAAATATTTCCTGAATGCATTGGATTGCAATGAAACAAAGTGAATTTTTTGCGTTTTATCATACCTTATCACAAAGCGCACCAAGGCATTGCATAAATTACACACTCCGTCATATGCCAAAACCGCCTGTACTTTGTTCATGTAATCAAAACAAATTGCTCACACTTTAGTTGAGAGCCGTTTTAAAACGGCAAACGAATCAAGAAATTGGGATATTGAAAATTGGGCTCCGTGTCCGGGATAAAACTCTGTAACACCGCTTTCATTCAGCTTCTCCCAACTTACATATAGTATTTGATAGTCTTGATACAATGGCGGAATTACATACTTGGATATTTTTAAATTGAAACACAAATCGCCGACAAAGGCATATCGACTATTCACAATTAAACTCATGGAACCTTTTGTGTGCCCCGGAGTATGCATGATTTTAGCATCAAAACCGTATTCGGAAAGATCTGTATCGTAAACAATAAGTATATCAGGTTTTACAGCTGCAAACTTTTTTGTTTTAGGAAATAATTTCCCCATACTTAATAATAATTTTGCCCACAAAGTGCCGGTTTTTAATTCATCCATCCATCCCATTTCAAGATTTTCAACGGCATCTTCATGTACGATAATTTTTGCTTTTGTCCATTGTTGCAACCACTTTAAATTACCGACATGATCATAATGAACATGTGTGACAAAAATAAATTTGATATCGCAGGGATTAATCTCATGCTCCATCATAAAGCGTATTAATTGCTTTCGTTTTGATTTTCGCCCGGCATCAACCAATATCCAACCTACTGCCTGACTGACAAAGTACATATTTGCATTTCCTGATTTATGACGTAATATTTTCATCAAAGACAAAATTAAAATTAAAACAATACAATGTAACCATTTGTAAAGTTAAAAACTTCATCAAAATAGGCAAATATACTTAGAACTAAATCCGCTTTTTAACTTGCATTCTGGCAATTACTTACTTGTATCTTGCACTTAGTTCTTTTCATAGTAAGTTAGTTTTGGTTAGAATTAATGCATAATTGGTGAGAGAACAAGTGAAGTTGGACAATATGCAATTTGTTTAATCATGGTTCGCCCCGGTTTTAATTAAAACCGGGGCTTTGTTTTTTTTGTGGATTTTTTGTAATATTGTTACCATGAAAAAAATACATGTCATACTGTTAACATTGTTCACAAGTTTTATTATCAATGGATTTGCCCAGGTTGAAGATGGGTTGGAACAAAAATACAACTTAACCGGAGGCACATTTGTGAAAATTGATAGCATGTCATCAGACCAAATTAGTTTATGGCCGGAATTATATGCAACTTACGAATCCAACATGAGTGAGCATTTAACCGGATACTTTCGCTTAAATGTAATTATCCCAACTTCGATAAATATAAAACTCAATCCTGAATATGAGGATGGAATTGAAAAACATTCCGCCAAAGGATTTGGAATTAATTTGGGCGCTAAATATTATATCCGCGAAGCCTTTCATGGTTTTTACGCAGGGCCATTTATAAGCTATTATCGCTACAACCACACCTATAAATATTCTGCATTTTTAAATGAGGAGGAATATTCAATCACCTCTGTTCGAGGAAGTTTTATTATAGGATATCAACACATTAGCGAATCTGGATTTGTATTTGATGTGTATCTCGGAGCGATGCTTGATCACAAATATTACGAAAAATTCACCTCCACATTTAACACAATTGCTTTAGGCTCAGCAAATTTCATTAAACCTGATATGGGAATTTCCTTTGGTTATCATTTTTAAACTCACTAAACAACTATATTATGAAACGAAATCTTTTTTTAATTGCAGCACTAAGTACCATTTTCTTTTTTGCATGCAATGGAGATAAATCCGCTGACGGCGATAATAACAAAGTGGAAAAAGAAATTATTCCGAATAATGAGTTGGTTACAACAGAAAGCATGACTATTATTGAAAACGCTGAAACCAATATGGAGTGGGATATGATAAGCCGCTCAAAAATTAAAATTGAAGGCTACACCTTGGATTATGCCCTTAAATTATTGATTGGAAATTCTCCTGCACGTGTAGTTATCGAAGGCGAACATCATAACCCCATTATGGAAATAAGCTATGAGCCTGTTGATGTTTGGGAATCCAGTGAAGAAGCAAACAAACAAATCGTCATTGACAGTTTGCAGAAATATTTTGATTTTAAGCTAAGTACTGAAACCCGGATCATGGAAGTAACTCGAATTATTTCATTCGATGAATCATTACTTATTCCCAGAGATGACCATAGTTTGGGAACCTCATCAAAACAAACAGGAAAACTTATTGAGTATAAAAACTATACTTTGCAAGGGCTTTTTGAAGTGCTTGAAGAAGAATTGAATGTCATATTTTCTGTGGAAATCGAGGACGACAACAAATATGATTTTAAAATCAATGTGGTAAATATTGACAAAGTCATGCAGGATCTAACTGACAATTATGGCTTTGAATTTATTATTGAAACTCAGGAAACGGAAATAAATCTCGTGAATTTTTAAGAAAAGCATTGTCATATTAAAGCGGATTGCATGGTAAATGTAATCCGCTTTTGCATTGGCAATCTTGACCTCTATCAACGAAAATGATAGTAAAACCATTTATTGCAATAATTTTCATTATTAGCACTATATGCCAAATACACTATATTTCTTGTTACCAGGAGATGTTATCTATAAGTCTATCTGCTTTTCAAAAAATGTTTTATTGATTAGTGATAATTCTGCGCTCCATTTTTTGCTAGTTAATCTCTGCAAGCACTATTTAAACAATTCTTGCATTATTTCTCCATTACCAGATTCTTTATCAATCATGAGAATTTCTGAAATTGTTGCACTTATATCAATTAGTTCTCTTCTTTTATCTATAATTACATCTTTTTTAAAGTCAGGACCATACGCGAAAAAATTAACATGTCTACAACCTAAACAATCATCACCATGGGAAATAAAACCATTAGAAACACTATCTAAATGTCTTCCATGATCGTTTGTAATAAACAAGCTTGTTTTCCCTTTATAATGAGAATCGTTTTGAATATAGTCCCAAATCTTGTATGCATATTCATCCGTACTTTTTATTCCATTTATATAATTATTCCAATTTCCTGAATGACCTGAATAGTCAGGCTCCCTGAAATTAACTAAAACAAGATTAGGATGATGATCTTCTAAAACTCCTATTAATACATTAAATGTAATACTATCATTTCTATACCCACTACTCAAACCATCTATTCCGCAATTAGTAGATGGCTTATAATTGTCATTATACTCTACATTCAAGCAATTACTTAATACTTCCAATTTATCTTTACTAGCAACTATCCAAGAGTTTTCTATGCTATCAAAGTATTGTTCATTCCAATATTGAAAGAAAGAAGGATTCATTGGTAATTCATTTCCCGAATTATCAATTTCTTGATAATTACCTGTTGTAATACTTGTATGTCCAGCAAGCGTATAAGTTGGTCCATCATTATAAAATTGAGTATTAATAACTCCCAATTTTGATAACTGATTAGATAACCGCGGAATATTTTGGTGACTCGAGTCTCCCCATGTCTCCGAGTATCTTGGCCCGTCAATAACAATAACAATAACATTTTCGGTTAAATATCTTGGTTCTAATGGCTCATCCTTACAAGAAAAGGATATCAAAATTATTAAAAAAACTACAACTGATATTTTAGCAAATGTTCTCATAAATTACGAAATATAACGATGCCAATATTCGGAGTCTGGGTTTTTGAAGCTCCAACTTATCGAACTATTACAATTTTGAGTAAATATACTAAAATTTAAAACATCCACATCGCCCGACTAGGTATATTTCGTGTTGTGCACTGACTTTTAAAAAATCATTGTCTTTTAAAACTACAAAACAAAAAATTCTGCTTTGTGTCAAATGGTGTTAGGTGGTCTTCTGTTATACACTTTAACTTTTCAAATCCATTTTTTAATTCAGATGTTAATTCTTGTTCCGAATACTGCTTTATTTCAAGTCCGCTACATTTTTCAGGTCCATTTTCAGAAAACGTCCCAATTGTCAAATAGCCGGTTACCGATTTTCTTGCTATGTCAATATATTTTGCAACTTGATCAGCTCTTGTCAAAAAATGAAATGCTGCTCTATCGTGCCAAATGTCATAGCTTGTATTTGGCTCAAATTCTGTCACATCGCTCACAACCCAAGTTATCTGTTTTGCTTTTTCGCCTAAACGGCTTTGTGCTTTTTCAAGTGCCTTGGCTGAAATGTCTAAAACGGTTATGTTTTCAAATCCTTCGTCAAGTAGATAATCTACAAGTTTACTGTCGCCACCACCAATGTCAATTATTTTGGCAGTCTTTTCAAGTCCAAATGAATGAATAAATTCAAGTGAAGTTTTCGGTTTTTCTTGAGTCCAACCTACTTGGTCTGGATTTTTAGTTTCATAAACTGTTTCCCAATGTTTTGTTCTATCTAATTTCATTCTTATGTCATTTTTTTCAGTGAGAGCCCAAGGGTCGCGAGTAAAAACATGTACTTATAAAACAGCACAATGCATTGCTTATGACTTGCGGCTAGAGCCAGTAAATCATTGTTTTTCAATATATTTCATTACTTTTTGTTTCAAATCATTTTCCTTTATCGGTTTTGTCAAATAATCGTCAAAAACTCCGCTGTATTTCTCTATTTCATGCTCCAAAGCATAAGCGGATTGAGCAATAATTGGGAAATCCGGATTTAACTCCTTAATGATTTTTGCCGCTTCATGCCCGTTCATAATTGGCATTTTGATATCCATTAAAATCAAGTCAATGTTTGTATTTGCCTTGAAAATTTCAACTGTTTCTTTGCCATCTTTGGCGTGAATTAATTTTAAATTCATACGGATTAACAGGGCTTCAATATATAAGAAATTAAATTCTTCGTCTTCAGCAACTAGAACTGTTCTAAATTTTCCGCTTTGAATAATTGGCGAAATTGTTTTATCAATTTCGTTTACAGGTTTATATGGAATTGTAAAATAAAATGTTGAACCTTTTTCAAGTTCTGACTGAACCCAAATTTTTCCGCCCAATAAATCTGTAAAACCTTTTGATATTGAAAGGCCTAAACCTGTTCCACCGTAAAGTTTATTTATTGATGAGGTGGCTTGATGAAATCGTCCAAATATTTCTTCATGGAATTCAGGTTTTATACCTATTCCACTATCTTTCACATAAAATTCAAGTTCGTGTTCTTTTAACTTGTAACCAAATTCAATAAATCCTTCGTGTGTAAATTTTAAAGCATTTGATATCAAGTTTGATAATATTTGAGTGATTTTTGTTTTATCGGTGTATATTTCAGCTTGGTTATCGCTTAATTGTTGTTTTGCGTATAGTGAAATATTTTGATTATGTGCTTGCGGTTTAAATATTGAAAGCAAATCTATAATGATATTATTTACACAAACTTTATCATTACAGATCTTTTCCTGTTTAGTTTCGAGCGATGAAATGGTGAGAATATCAGAAATAATTGAGATTAATTGCTCACTACTATTTTGAATAATAGAAATAAAACTTGATCGCTTTTCTTCTGAAAATTCAGGTTTGTTTAATATTCCTGAAAAACCTGAAATTGCATTTAATGGTGTTCTTATTTCATGTGACATGTTTTGTAAAAATGCTGTTTTTAAGCGGTCGCTTTCTTCGGCTTTTTCTTTGGCTTGTTTAAGATTGGTTTCATATTCTTTTCTTTGTGTAACATCATAACCAAATACATAAAAGCCAGACACATCATTATTGTTTATTTCAGGTATGTAATTTAATTGATGATATTCTGTTTTTCCCTTTTTGTTATGAATGTAATTTTCAAAACTTACAACTTTCCCATTTATAACATCCTGAAGAAATGGCATTGCTCTTTTAAAAGCATCTTTATTAAGAACTTCGTTTAAGCTTTTCCCAATTATTTCATTAGGGAAAAGGTCAAATTGATTGCAATATTGCTTAGTTGCAAATAAATACTTCATGTCTTTATCAAACCGAGCAATGTTAACCGGAATATTATCTATTATTAATTTGAGTTGCTTTTCACTCTCTTCTGCTTTTTCTTTGGCTTTTAATATTTCATATTCCTGTTTTTTTCGTTCTGTAATTTCTTTAGCAAAACCCAAAAAACGAGTCTCACTTAATCTGACAGCATCGACAATCCAAAATCCATTCGTCTTGTCCTTTTTCTGAAATAGTAATTCACCTGAAAAATGACCTTTGTCTAATACTTTACTAAAATGCTTGATTGCAACAGACCTATCCTTGTCAGGAATAAGATCTATTAAATTCATTTTACAAAGTTCGTTTTTTGAATAGCCGGTTATTTTAGATGCAGCCTGATTAACTTCTATATAATTTCCTTTTTCGTCTGTAATGAAAACTCCGTCAGGTGCATATTTAAAATAATTCTTAAATTTAATTTCACTTTCTTCCGCTTTTTGTTTGGCTTTTTCAACTTCAGTTTCGTTTTTTTTCCGTTCAGTAATATCTTCAAAAATCACACAAAATCGCTCATTATTATCAAAAGATCTGTAAACATTACAGTTATAAAGTTTTTGAGTTGCTTTATGATACATTTCAAAACTGTTAGAAATTCCAGTCGTTGCAACATTTCCATATTTTTCAATCCATTCAGGTTCAGTTTCGGGCCAAACTTCATGAACTGTTTTACCTTTAACGTCTTTATTTTTGACACCAGTAATTTTTTCGTAAGCATCATTAATATAAACAAATCGATAACTAATAAAATCTCCTTTGTCATCAAATACAGAATGAAACAAAACAAAGGCATTTATCATGTTTTGGGATAGTAATATTAAATCATTTTCTTTTTCATTTATGCGATTTTCAATGTCTCTATATTCTTTCATTTTCTCGCTTTTTTATTGGCTCTAACTCGTTTATATATACAACTCCTTCCACAAAGGCCTGTGCTCCAAACCCATATCAGTGTGTTAAACATTTGTAATTAAGTTTTTAAACGAGTCAGCTTGTTTTCTAGCGAAAGATAGGAAAATAAATGTGAAAACGGCACATCCATTCCCTATTTTTCTTAACAAGTGAAGATAACAGGATAACTTAAGGAATAATGGCGGGATTATGGCATTTTTATTAATTTTGTCACATGCAGCGATATTTTTTAAAATTAGCATATCACGGTGGAAATTATCACGGTTGGCAAATCCAGCCGAACGCTGTTTCAGTGCAAGAAATCATTGAAAATGCGCTCGCTACCTTACTGCAAGAAAAAACGCCTATTACAGGTTGCGGCAGAACAGATACCGGCGTGCATGCAAAGCAATTTTATCTGCATTTCGATTCAACACAAGCTGATTTACACCAACAGAACTTCCTATTTCGTCTCAATCGATTTTTGCCCAAAGCCATTGCTGTTTATGAATGTTTTCCGGTTTCTGCGGATGCACATGCCCGTTTTGATGCGCTGTCAAGAACCTATGAATATCATATTCATCAGGGGAAAAATCCATTTTTGCAAGGACTGAGTTTGTCTCAAAACCAACTCCCGGATATTGCACGAATGAACGAAGCGTGCAGTTATTTATTTCACTATTCAGATTTCACTTCCTTTGCCAAACTACATGCAGACAACAAAACGAATGAATGCAAAATCATGAAAGCAGAATGGCAAATGCATGATGACCAAATGATTTTCACCATTCAGGCAGATCGTTTTTTGCGAAATATGGTGCGTGCCATTGTCGGAACCTTATTAGAAATTAGTGACAAATCAAAATCGGCTTCGTATATTTGCGATGTGATTGAAGCAAAAGATCGAAGTGCAGCGGGAAAATCGGTTTCGGCAAATGCTTTGTATCTCACAAATGTTGAATATCCAAACGCAGTATTTGAAAAAATAAAAAAGAATGAATAAACAAAAAATCAACATCAAGCTATATTCAGGACTTGCGATGCTTTTACTCATTGCAGCCTGCAAGCCTCTCCCCTTGAGACACAGCCGTTATGTGACAAACGAAGCTGAGATAAAAACTGTGTCAAACGAAATTCCATTTTCTTATTATCATCCTGACAGCAAAATCCGTTATGACGTTTATAATACAGAAACAGATTTGTTTTTGCGTTTCGATGTCTCGGATGAGCTAAATCTGAGAAAAATATTTAGTTACGGATTAGAAATTTACATTGACACTTTGGGAAAGCGAAAAAAAACCGAAGGCTTTATTTATCCGACAGCTACTTCATTTCAGCAAAATAGTGTAATTCCTCCGGTAACCGGGCCAAAACTCCCTGATAAAACGAGCATAAACGAATTACAAAAGCGAATAAACCCTGTGCTTATACTCATCCATGCCAATGAAGAAGCGCATGACAACATTTTCTCAAAAGATAGTAAAATTGATATTTTGATGCGATTAAGTGAAGATGGAAATTTATCATATCAGGCTAAAATTCCACTTTCAGAATTTGGTTTGGAAAATTACAAAGAAGCATTCACAATGGCTATATTAACCGGAGATATCCCGGAAAATGACGAAGATATGCAACAAGACCAAAATGTCAACATGCAAAACCAAAATAATCCGAACAGTTATTACGGCGGAAACAACATGTATCAGCCCGGGTACCAAAACAGACCTGGAAGTCCGCAGCAAACATCACAAAATAATTACCGAAAAGAATTTGAACCGCTGAGTCTGTGGTTTAAGGTTCAGTTATCACATGAAAAAACGCTGAATGATTAAGCAGCCACAAAAGCTAAGAGACAAACTTGTCCTTTTCGGATGGATAGTGCTTGCAATAAGCATTACCGGATTTTTAAAGGGGAGCTCTATGCTGATGGCATTTTTATCAATTCTGTATTTTATTGATGAAGCACCGCAAATAAAATTTCTGAATCAATTTAAAAACGCCTATACTTATGTGTTTTTTCTTCCGTTTTTGTTAGCAATCACAGGCATGATAAACACCGAAAACCAAGTTGCAGGCTGGCATTATGTTGAAGTGTCTTTATCATTTATTATTTTCCCATTTTTAGCAAGCGATTTCAGCCGAATAAAAATAAAATCAAAATGGCAAACACTCTTTCTGGCTTTTATCGCCGGAGTGCTTTTTAGTTTTTTACTTTGTCTTGTCCGTGCATTTATCCGGCTTCCGGAAATGCAATCTCCATATATATTTTTTTACAGCGAATTCTCGGGTTTCATAATGGCTCCAAACCATCTTTCAAATTATGTGCTGTTTGCCATTGTTCCGGTGGTCATTGAATTGGTGCAGAGAAAACAAGAATCCTTACCAATAAAATCAATCGGTCTGCTTATACTCATGCTGAGTCTTTTAATTATTTTTTTAATTCTACTTTCATCAAAAGCCACCTTACTAATACTGGGATTATTCGGCGTTTATTTTCTCATTTATCTGGGGCGGCACAAAATTTTGTCATGGGGGGCAATTATTATTATTGGGCTTTTTACCATTTCGGCAAGCCTAATTGTCATTAATCAAACGATACTCAAAGTAAGAATAAGTAATATGAGCATTGCGTTTAAGCCTGATCGCATAGACTACACCGTTCCCGAGTCAACAGTAATACGACTTAGTGCTATGCAAGCCAGCGGCGATTTAATCTCGCAAAAATGGTATCTCGGTTATGGCACAGGTGATGTACGCGATGTGCTCACAAAATATTATAAATCCAATCAGTATATTGGGGCATATAAGTACGGAACCAATCCTCACAATCAGTTTCTCAGAAGCTTTTTGGCATGGGGAATTGCAGGCCTGGCTAGCTTAATTTTGCTTTTTGCTGTGCTTCTCCGGCAGGCAAAAATTCACAAAAAAGCGATAATTTTACTTTGGACAGTCATGATGCTTATCCTATTTCTTACTGATGATATAATTAGCATACATGCAGGAGTTGTTTATTTTACAATGTTCTCCGCTTTGTTTACATTTGCAATTGATAAAAAACAAACACATGATTCCTTTTTCACCACCAAGAATGGATGATAAAATCATCGCAGAGGTTACTGACACGCTCAAATCAGGTTGGATAACCACAGGACCCAAAACAAAACGTTTTGAGAAACAACTGGCAAATTATGCTCAGGTGCCTGCTGTTTTATGCACTAGCGCAGCAACAACAGGTTTGGAATTAATCTTGCGATGGTTTGGAGTTCAAGAAGGCGACGAGGTGATTATCCCGGCATATACATATTGTGCAACGGCAAATGTGGTTTTACACTGCGGCGCAAAGCCGGTTATGGTCGATTGCTTGCCGGATAGCTTTAATTTAGACCCGGAATTGGTTAAAAAAGCCATTACTGCCCGTACAAAAGCAATAATCCCTGTCGATATTGGCGGTTTTCCTGCAGATTATGATGCGCTTAACGCAATCATTAACGATACAGAAATTCAGAAATATTTTAATCCGAACACTGAGGAGCAGCGCAATTTAAAGAGAATTCTATTATTGTCGGATGCAGCTCATTCGCTCGGCGCAAAGTATCAGGGGAAATCCATCGGTTCACTTGCAGACATCACTGTATTTTCATTTCATGCGGTTAAAAACCTCACAACTGCAGAGGGAGGCGCAATTGCCCTGAGTTTACCAAAACCCTTCGATAATGAAGCGATTTACAAATGGCTGAACATATTAAGTCTTCACGGACAAAGTAAAGATGCACTTGCAAAAACCACCGGAAACTGGCGTTATGACGTTGTCTGCGCAGGATACAAAGCCAACATGACAGACATTCAGGCAAGTATCGGATTGGTTGAACTTGAGCGATACGATTCGGATACGCTTGTCAGACGAAAACATATTGTGGACGCATATCACGCTGCCTTTTGTGAGGATAAACGCTTTGAAATTCCGGTTACGGACACAGAAAGCAAACAATCTTCATATCACTTGTATCAGTTGCAAATTAAGGACATTAGTGAAGGAGAACGGGATGAAATTATTCAGAAAATATTCAAGTTGGATGTCTCTGTAAACGTGCATTTTCAGCCTTTGCCTTTGTTTAGTTATTATAAAAATCTGGGTTATAAAATGCAAAATTATCCCCATGCATGGACACATTATAGCCGGGAAATATCCTTGCCGGTGTATTATGATTTAACGGATGCACAAGTAAAAACCGTGATTTCTGCCGTAAAACAAGCAGTAGAAAAAATGATTGGAAATGATTAAGCGGATTTTTGACATCATCGTTTCTTTTATCGGACTGTTGATTTTGCTGCCTTTTTTATTGATTTTGGCCTTAGCAATCATTCTTGACAGTAAGGGTGGAGTGTTTTATCGACAGCTACGCGTTGGAAAAAATGGAAAGCCGTTTCGGATATTCAAATTTCGGAGTATGCGCTCCGGCTCTGATAAAAAAGGACTTTTAACCGTCGGAAATGCGGACATGCGAATTACAAAAGTCGGAAAATTCATTCGAAAATATAAGTTGGATGAATTTGCGCAGCTAATAAATGTTTTAACCGGCGACATGAGTTTGGTAGGACCGCGTCCTGAAGTTCCGAAATATGTTGATATGTACACCACTGAGCAAAAAGAAGTACTGAAAGTAAAACCCGGAATTACTGATTATGCCTCCATTGAGTATTCGGATGAAAATGAATTGCTTGCAAAATCAGAAAACCCGGAAAAAACCTATATTGAAGAAATTATGCCTGCTAAACTAGCCCTCAACAAAAAGTACATTGAAAACATTAGTTTAAAAACTGATATTCAGATTATTTGGATGACATTTCGAAAGGTGTTTTAGGCTCTCACGCTCGCAAGATCGAAAGTTCGAATATATTTACACAGGACTTCGTTTTCCGGCGCACCTTCCTGACCTCAGAGAAAACCTGAGAATCATAAAAAATGAGTTTTTCGCGCAAGTGAAAAGGGATCAAGCAAAAAACCTGGGGAAAATTCTAATATTTTATACCGATTAAACATCAATCCGAAAGCTTTCGGATGGTGCATACTTTCACTTGCTTCTCCGTCGGCTGACGGAGCAGCACAAGTCGTTCTGTATGCCTGCCTGCCATCCTCAGCTGGTAAATAGGCAGACAGGCTTGTTTGCTGTATTATCTAAACCTTCTGAATTAACTCCGGGCGTTTATGCCGATTTGATATGCCAATCGACAACAACCACAATCCAACAAAGCAAATTCCACCGTTAATTAGCAATAGCTCATAAGCCATTTCCCATCCCCAAAGCGTGGAAATCAACATTTTAACAAGCAATGCAAATAGTGGTGATAATATTGCAACCAAAGGAATCCATTTTGTACGTGTTTTGCGCTTAGTGAGTATCCCAAAAGCAAACATCCCAAGCAATGGTCCGTATGTATAACTTGCAACAGTAAAAATAGAATCAACGACAGATCGCTCTTTAAATGCCGAAAATATCAGAATGACAATTGCCAAAGTAATTGACATGCCGACATGAACCCGCATTCTTGTTTTTTTAAGTTTGCGTTCTTCCTGGTTTTTACGTCCGAGAATATCAACCGTAAAAGAGGTTGTTAATGCGGTTAGCGCAGAATCAGATGAGCTGTAGGCTGATGCTGTCAATCCAAGGATGAACATAACAAAAACGACCGATCCAAGATGTGATTGAGCTAAAAGCGGGTATAAATGGTCTGTATCGGCAGGCAAAGCATGCCCGTTAGCATTAGAAAATAATACAAGTAAGACCCCTAAACTCAAAAACAACAAATTAAACGGTATGAAAGCCAGGCCATAAGACACCATATTTTTTTTAGCATCTTTTAGGTTTTTGCAGCTCAGATTTTTCTGCATCATATCCTGATCTAAGCCGGTCATGACAATTGTAATGAGCATCCCGGAAAGGAATTGTTTAACAAAATGCTGTCTGCTGTGCCAATCATCGAAAACAAACATTTTGGAATGTGATGAGGTTTGAATTGCATCGACTAAGCCGGTAAAAGAAAGCCCCATTTGTCTTGATAAAATGATAATTGTTGCAATGAGGGCAGAAAGCATGAGTGCAGTTTGTAAAAAATCTGTCCAGATAATGGTTTTTATTCCACCGCGGAACGTGTAAAGCCAAATAAAAACGATGCTGATTATTACCGTAACCCAGAATGGCACACCCCAGGCATCAAAAACGACAAGCTGCAATACATCAGCAACAATATACAAGCGAAATGAGGCCCCGATAACCCGACTGACAAGGAAAAACCATGCACCGGTTTTATATGCTGCCAAACCAAAACGATTGTCAAGATAGGTGTATATTGATGTTAAATTTAAGCGGTAATAAATGGGCAGCAGAACAAAAGCGATTACGAGGTATCCGAGAAAATACCCTAATACCATTTGCATGTAGGTAAAATCTGTATCAATAACCCATCCGGGCACGGAAATAAATGTGACCCCACTGAGTGATGCGCCAAGCATGCCAAAAGCAACGACAAACCAAGGAGATTTCCTGTTTCCGAGAAAAAATGAAGCAGAATCTGCATGCCTTGATGTCAGTGCGGCAACCAGCATTAGGATAAGAAAATATCCTAAAATAATGCTTAATATTAATCCTGAACTCATGCCCCGAAGATAGTGATTAAAAATAAAATCCAAATGAAACGCCTGCCAGTTTTATTTATTATGCATTATAAACGTAGGTGGCTATGAAAGCAAGGACACTGAGGAGCAAGGTGACTGAGGGATTTCGATTTTTCATCGAAATTGTCTCGAAGGCACCGAAGCGAATTTTTTATTAATTTTGCAAATACATGAAATGTTTTATGTACATAATACAATGTGATGATGGTATCTTTTATACTGGTAGTACTAGTACAAAAGATCTTTTGTAAAATAAAAGAAAAAAGGCCGCCCGAAGGCGACCTTAAAAAACCAATTAACTAAACCATTACAATAATTGTATCAATCCGGGGAAGATTGTTTTAGCACCAATTATTACAATACAAATATCGGATAGTTT
>JAQIBY010000046.1 GCA_027858835.1 Bacteroidales bacterium
TCAAATGGACTGTACAAAAAATCGGTATTGCTAGCATATGCAATGGCAACAAAATACATTGCTTTATGATTTACTACGCTTTCCGATTCTCCCCATGGGAAAGCATCCTTTGTCATCTCAAAACTGTGCTTTATGCCTTCATTTGCTGCATTTACTTCCAACTGATCACTAAGACTTGACCAATCAGCATTGTATTTATAATTCACGAGGTCTGAAACATCATCCCGAATATCGCATTGAAAAACTTCCTGCACTAAATCCGGATTGTATCTTTCCTCAAAGAAATCCACATCGGGAGATTTCAACTGAAAAATTTGATATCCTTGAAACCTATATTTCTTATCGCAATCATCGCATGCAAGGGATTCATCGGTTTCCACATATTGCTCTAAATAATTATTGGAAGCCGGAGCATTGTTAATATGAAAAATCAATTTTGAATCAAGCTCCACAATATTCAGCTCCGGATGATCTGGACCATCAAGCACACGAAAACATCTGTCAAACATTGCTTGCACTGCATCGTCTACCTTCTTTAATTTAGCAACACTTGATTGTGCCCCATCATCACCTCTTGCCCATACGGCAGCCACCGTAAAATTATTCGTTTCACCAGGTTGTAAAGTAATTGCCTCCATACTCATTACAAAGCGTCGGTCATCCGAAGGATTCCCTTCAGACTGTTCAGACCATCCGCCCATGACTTGCCCATTCTGACCCCAACCACATTGATCCGTTGTAGGACTACCGGGAAACAGGAAATTTGCTTCTACAATAGTATCTGCACCTCCTGAATAATGTCCAGTTCCGCCATAATACATAGGGGTATCATCTTTCCATACGCTTTGAAGATAGTTATAGTAGTCTTTGGCTGTTATTGGGTCTGTAGTCCAAGGTGTTCCACCAGTTGATCCATTAAAGTAGATAAAATGGTTCATACCCCAACGTTCATTATCCACAATCCCATCTCCAAAATTTTGTCCATTGATGTTTCCATTCATGAAATCTGCTTTGCTACAGTCTAATACACGCACTCCGGCAAGCGTATCCCAGTTGCTTGGGTCATCATTACTATTTACATCCTTAAACAAACCGGAAACAAAATCAAAACCCACAGCAGGAGGATTCACACCATATCCAGACATACCCAGATAATCATCATCAAAATCATCTCCATTGTACATATAACCTAAGCCTCTTTCCACATCGCAGCCAACATAATCATCCATTGCACCACCAAGATCAGCATCTGTCCATAAGCCAACTCGAAAATCGCTATATATATTAGTGGAACGATTAATGAAATTGTATTGATAAAAGGTTTGATCATTTAATATTCCCTGATCAGCATAAGCAAAAGCCTGAGCATGCACCTCCACACCAAGCGGCTCGCCACCTGTTTCGGTATGCTCGTTTCCGGCGTCATTATATACCCACCACAATGTTTGGTCACCATAAAGCTTAGGAGCTAAATCACGAGTATCCAAACAATCCGGGTTATCGGTAATGCCATCCTCAGGAAACTCATAATAGGGAAAATCGCCATCGTAAGGATTGTAAAAGCCATCATCGTTCACATCATAAAATGGGGCAAGATAATAAGAGTATCCGCCTTGTGGTCCATGAGCAGGCCAATCTAATATGGATTGAGGAACAACATAGCCGGGAAAGAAATCTTCTGTATTACAATCCGGATTTTGGGAACAATCCCACCAAGCACGAAATTCAATGACATCTTCACGAAAAAGTTCAAAAATTTGATCGTATTCCCTGCAAGTTGCTATATCGGTTGATGCTTGTTCCTCCCCGGAGACAATTAGCGGACCGGTGTAAATATCCTGACCAACTTGACGAAAACGTTGTGCCATGAGATGCAATTGATCATTACTGTCATAGCCTCCCATCCAAATAGCACCGGCAAAAATTGAATGGCTACCGCTGCCTTTGGGAATTTCGTATTTGGGGTCACCCTGTAAATCCCACCACATATCACCACCAGAATGAATTCGTGCACGCACATTATTCACATGCAAATCGGCTGAAGCCATTGGTGGCTCACAAGACGCAACTTGACGATTATTTGATTGCGATAGTGCAATAAGCGAGAAACCGAGCAAATAGAGAAAGCTAAGTAGATATTTCATGGCATTGGCTTTTAATCTATAACGTAAAAAGAGCAAAATCGTTGCAGAATTTGCAGAATTGCTATGCCAATATACAAAAAACGCTGCTATTTTGCAATAGCAGCGTTAAATTATATCATATTGTCTGTTAATTACAAGGTCACACGAGCGCCGATAGTATGAATTCCTTGGAATGGATTTGTATCGCGATAAGAATAATCAATCGCAATTACAGAGCCATCTTTATTCATTGGAATATGCACAGAAAGTCCGGCAGTTGGACCAGTATAAACGGTAGTCCGTTCGGCGGTTTCAAAAATTCCATTTTCATAAACATATCCACCACGGAGGTAGAAAATGTCATTAAAACCGTACTCTACACCAAAATGAAATTGGTCTTTGGTAAATGAGTTTGACGTAAAGTTAGCAGCAAGAATCAACTTATGATTACTAATAAGCTCATCATCACCCACTTCCTCATCATCATCACCCATTCGTGCAGAAGATTTTGTTTTTGCATCCAGGTTGATGTAATAAGATGCCCCAATTTTAATCAAGGAAGGCAATTCAAACTCAGCAGAACGATGCTCAACAGTCATATCGGTACCAAATTGGGAAGCACCAATGAATGACATTCCGTCTCCAGTAAATTTCATAGTTGAACCAACATTTTGCATGGTAATACCAAATCTCAGGTTGTCACGTTTACGATTTCCTAATTTGTCTTTACCAACGCCAGTAACATACTGAATACCTGCATCAAGCGCAAAACCTGTAGCAGTAGCATCAGGCAGACCTTCACTAATCAGTCTTACAGTCATACCTCCGTAAATACTGTTAGAAAACTCCTGAGCATATGCCAATGCGATATTGGAATAACTCACGCGATACGTACCGAGCCCACCTTCCGGCAATTCTTCGGTCACAATATCGATTTCGCCGAAATCCATTGTCATCACACCAACGCTTAACACACCGGCGGGACCCACTTTTTGGCTAAACCCAAAATTATTCATAGTAACACCAGAACCAACGAGATACTGCGTGTTAGTAAAAATCAGTTCAGTTCGACGAGTAAAGGCAGTTCCGGCAACATTTTGGAACAAGCCTTCCAGTCCTTGCACAGAGCCCACATTTGCATTTCCCCATCCTGATGATCTGGCCCAGGGATTAATTAATAATTCTGCGGCTCCTGCACTTCCGGCACGTTGTTCGTTCCCGGCAAATACAGCCGGGCTAATCAGAATAACTGCCAGGCTTGTTACTATCAGCTTATGAATTTTATTTTTCATGACGCTCATCTTATATAATTAACAAATCAATTTTAAAAATTCTGCAAGTCAATTGGTCGGAGTGATCCAAACCATTTCACTACTTTTTCACCAACACCGGGTGCATTCACATGAACAATATACATACCACTTGAAATGCTGATATTGTAAGAGTTTTTCAAATCCCAATCAACATAACTTGCATCATTGTCCTTACTAAACTGTCGAACTTTACGTCCACTAACATTATAAATTGTGATTGTACATTTTCTCGGTAGGTTAGTAATTCTCACGGTATTATCCAATTGTGTATTCTCATAGTATGAATGACCGTAATATGGATTTGGTACAACACGAATTAAATCCAAAGCAGATTCCGCCATTTCCACATCCTCGTTGAGTGTTTTAATATCATCTGTATTGAAGGTGTACATAGGCAAATTATTATTTACCGGATTATTAGCGGCATTTTGCTCTTGTGCTTCAAAATAAGGTGTAGCAACGCGGAGCTTAATTTTCACTTCTGTATCCAACAATTCAAAACGATTAGGAATAACAGGCATTGCAGTCCACTGGATGCCAGCCAATGCTTGTACTTTATATTTATCCTGACCTGTTTCCTCGTATGCTCTCATCATGCTATAAGCGTACTGAGATTCATCGTAAGTGGTTTGCAATGCATCCAAGGTTGGATCAGGGCTTTCTGAGTTACTTCCATAAACATAAATAAAGTGTTTTCCACCAAGAACAGGACCATCCAGTGATGACCACTCATTCGTTGGATTCCAAATCAAATCATGTCCATTCGCACCAACGAGCCATGAATCCTCCCCATAAGCAATATTCAAACGTTCGCCTGTGCGAACATCGATTGCATATCCGGGAAACCAGCCTAAGCCGTGTGTTGTGTCTCCAGATATTTCATTACCATCTTTATCAATTGAAGGATGCTGACGTAAATCAAAACGTAGAGCACCACCTTGAGAGCGGAAATTTTCTAAAGGTTCAGCCTCTACCGGATAACCGGTTTCTTCGTCAGTAGTCCATTCATTTTCACACATTTCAAGCACAATAGCTCTTGACCACATATCTTTATCAGGAGTCAATACAATATCAACACTTGATAAAGGATAAAACTTATGCATATTACTTCTTATATACGCTAGTTTTGAATTTGCAAATGAAGGACCGAATTTAAAAGTACTTGTAAATACATACGGCGCCCATGATCCACTAAGAATCTTTTCAAAATTTTGGTCAGGATCAAAACCAATATAATCATCATACGAGCGATCCGGATTTTCCAATTCCTGAGTTTGGTAAGTTCCAAGACGAATCCAGTTATACTCATCCTGACCTTCACCATCAGGAATAAAATTTAACCATGGTTTAGTTTCATCAGCAAACTCAAGACTTGCTTCAATGAATCCATTATTTTTATCATTTCTGTTTTTATATCCTGCAGGTTCAACTTGGGCATATTTAATCGAGAGTCCGTAATCAAGCAGAAGTTGCTCTTGTTCCACGAGACTTATTGGATAATCAGAATAAGTGATTTCACCTTCAGAGTTTATCAATTCCCAACTAGCACCGGTTTTAATCAAACCGTAACTCCAAATATCATCAGCAATCATTCTAAATGTATAGCTATCTTGAGGAATACTCAAAGGATCAACCACTTTAACATCTAACGGACCACGTCCATTTTCATAGGTTGGATAATCAACTTTCCAAGGAGCACCTGCCATAATTTGGTCAATTACTTCCGGTTTGAGATCCACTGCATTATTTCCATTACCTAAACCTTCGACTTGGGTAATTTCAGGACCATATCCGTATTCAGACTGCAATATAGTTCCACCAGCTCCCGGATCCGAAATATGTGGGATCGCTTCGTATTTCTTAATATTATTACGACCAGCGAGGTAAGGTTTTTTCTGTCCATTAAAAGTTTCCTGAATTTGCTGATTATAAAGCATTGAATTGTTGTAGCCATAAGCAAGTACAGTGAAATAATATTCACGGTGATTAATCAATCGTTTATCACCTTTTGCAAATACATCTTCTGTAATTTCAAAACTATGTACGATGCCTTCATCAGTTCCGTTTACTTCTTCAACAGGAACATTCGCAGCAAGCTCATCAGAGAAGGTATAATTAACGATTTGATCAATCTCATCTTTCACATCACACTGAAATACCTCACGTACCATGTCATCATCATAACGATCAGTAGCACCGGCATCTTCATTAATTAACTGAAAGACCTGATATCCTTGAAAGCGATAATACTCATCACAAGGATCGATATCCTCAAAACAAATAATTGAAGGATCTTTCTCTACGTATTGTTCTAAATAGTTATTTGAGCTAGGCTCATTGTAAATTTGAAAAATCAATTTTTTATCCAACTCTACAATTTTCAATTCAGGAGCATCCGGGCCATTGAGCACACGGAAACAGTTTTCAAAAAGGATTTGCGCTTTATCATCCGCTTTTCTAACAGCCTCCACAGAAGCCCAGGCACCACCAGAGGATGCTTTAGCGTAAACGGCACCAACGGTGATATCATTTACAGATCCCGGAGTCAAAGTAAACGGACCGGCAGACTGAACAAAACGTCTATCATCAGCAGGATTATTTTCAGTCTCCTCTGACCAATCCTCCTGAGGAATTCCTCCTTGCCCCCATCCACAAGGGTCAGTAGTAGGATCTCCGGGAAACATAAAGTCTGTTCCCACATCGGAGGCGCCACCAGTATAGTGACCTGTTCCACCATAAGACAACGGTGTATTATCTTTCCAGAATCCTGTTAAGTAATTATAATATTCAATTGCATCGTTCGGGTCAGTAGTCGCGGGGTTACCACCTGTTGAATTATTGAAATATAAGAAACGTCTCATACCCCAACGCTCATTATCTACTGTACCATCCTGATAATTCAATCCATTAATATTACCATTTAGGATATCACCCTTATCACAGTTCAAGACTTTAATTCCATTCACAGTATCGTAACTGGTAGAATTGTCAAGTCCGTCAGGATCCTGATAAGGTCCTTCAAAGAAATCAATTCCGATAGCAGGAGGTTGAGCACCATATCCTTGGCTCCCCTGATAATCTTCATCAAATTCATCCCCATTATACATATAGCCTAAACCACGCTGCACGTCACAACCGGTATAATCATCCATTGCACCACCAAGGTCACCATCGGTCCAGACACCAAAATAAGTTTCGTAAAGAGTATATGTAGAACGATTAACAATATTATAATTATAGAATGTCATGTCATTCAACTCATCATTAGTTGCAAAAGCGAATGCCTGAGCTCGAAATTCCATACCAATCGCTTCACCACCAGTTTCAGTGTGGATATTTCCTTTATCATTATACACCCACCACATGGTTTCATCACCAAAAAGTTTTGGCATTCTGTCACGTGGTCTGATACAATCCGGGTCATCGGTAATTCCTTGATCAGGATATTCATAGTACGGAAAATCTCCATCATAAGGATTATAATAACCATCTCCATTTACATCCCAAAAAGGGGCAAGATAATAGTCATATCCACCGGCAGGACCATGAGCAGGCCAATTGAGAATAATCTCCGGAATAGAATATGCTCCAAATTCTTCAGCAGTATTACACTCCGGATTATTCTGACATGCCATATACTCACGGAACATATCCACTTCTTCCTTGGTAATGTAAAAGTGCTCATCATACTCACGACAAATATCTTGAGTAACACTTGCAATCTCTGCTCCACTAGTAATCAGTGGTCCAGGCCAGTAATCAATACCAACCTGACGAAAACGCATTGCAGCGAGTTTAAGCTGTCCATTCGCATCTTTTCCACCAACCCAGATGGATCCGGCAAAAAGGGCATTTGTGCCTGCACCTGCGGGTACTTCATATTTGGGGTCACCTTGTAAGTCCCACCACATATCTCCACCAGTGTGGATTCTTGCACGAATGTTATTCACCCATAAGTCCGTGGAAATTCTGCCAGGTTCACAACCAGCTGCCCGCACAGATTTTTCATTTGATCTGGCGCGGTCTGCCGGATTGACATCCGCAAATATCTGCAGTGACAGTAAACTTAAAACACTGATTCCGATTAATAATTTAAGGCTTTTCATCTTTATGATCGCTTTAATATTGTTCAAAATTTATCCATTAAAAACTAAACTGTACACCAAGTCGGATTGTACGAGGCAGACTATAATTATAAGGGCTATTATAATACATGGAATAATAATTCCGATAAGCCTCTTCATCATTTTGAGTAGAAATCGCATCCTGATAATCTGCATATGTCAAATAACCATTGTCATCCGGGTTTCCGGTATAACCATAAACGTTCAAGACATTTTTGATATTTAACAAGTTAGATACTTCAAGATAAATATTTAAGAATGCAAGTTTTTCTTTGGTTCCTGCATCTGAATCCGCTTCTTTCATTGTCAATTTAATATCACGGTCTAATTTCATATTAATTCTCGTACGCCATGGTTTACGTGACCCATTAATTGAACCAACAAGTACCCCATTTTGCGGACGACTCTCTTTAGTATAAGGTGAACCGGAACCGGCATTTACAACAAAGTTTACACCCATGTTTTGTAAGATGTCCGCGCCGAATAGCTGTGGTCCATCATAGGGTGTTCCGTTTGCTTTTCC
The DNA here is from genome assembly GCA_027858835.1 of Bacteroidales bacterium. GTDB lineage: Bacteria > Bacteroidota > Bacteroidia > Bacteroidales > ML635J-15 > JAQIBY01. The sequence goes on from JAQIBY010000046.1 coordinate 8,084, forward strand.
ACCGAAACGATAATCGACTGTAATTGCAAAATTATGGCGTTGGTCAAAATTCAATGGGATTGTCGTTCTCAAGTTCGGTTGATCTGACTTAATAATATTTACACCAGACTCAAAACTGGAACCTGTACCATTCGCAAACTGCAAAGTGTAGGAGGCACGCATAGAAACATTGCCCGTTCTTCTCAAATCGTAGGCAATTCCAAATCCTTTTACAGTACCAAAATCGATATTTCCATATGTGTAGTAATTCACTGGATATGCACCAATGACCGCAATGGCTTGCTGCATATCACGCATTTCACGATAAAATGCAGAGAGTTTCAATGAGGAGGTATTACCCAGCTTTTGTTGAAAACCAAGCTCGTAATCAATTGTCTTCTCTGTGGTTTGATTTGGATTGTTAATTGGGTCATTATTCAATTGACGAATATAAAGATATTCAACAGGATTCAAACGCGCATTATATGTAGGACGTTTTGAGAGAATATCATAGTGGGCAAAGAATAATGATTCATCTGAAATTGGGAATGAGAATGCAACACGTGGCATAAAAGTAACCTGTGGAGTGTAATCTTCAAATGCATTCTGATTCAATTCGTCTTGCTCAATTAAATATGGTGCAATACCATTGGAACTAAAAATCACTTCAGGATTTTGAGTTTCTGTACCATCAGCAGTGTACCATGTATTTCCATCGCGGAAACCATTAATCATGGATGGATTGCTAATATCATTTACATATACAACTGCTCCTTCGGGAATATTTCCAGGAATTTCGTTACCACCTAAAATACCTGCCGGATCAACATCACCTACACGGTAAGCATTGCTGAGCAAATAAGGATCTTTCAGTACATCCTGATTGGCGTCAAAACGGTCAACACGAACACCAATGTTGAAAATCAAATCTTTAAAGGCAAATTTGTCCTGAATATAACCAGCCACATAATTCGGTTGGAATGCACCAACCGGACGTTCTAAACTTCCGTATTCATTGGTTTTTGTAAAGAAATCGTCAAGGCTTGGGTTATATGTTAATTTTTCACCGGTATGGTCATATCCATAATATGTAACATATGAATTTCCCTGATTGAACAATTCATCCGCTGAGAAATAAGAAACATCAAACTCACTAGGATCATATGAGTTAACATCAATCCATTCAAGCGAATTTTCTGAAATTCCGAGATGCTCTCTAAAGCTACGGTCAAACTGTGTTTGAGATTCAGCATTATATAATCTTGGATAATTAATGGTATCCTGAAAAACACCGTTTGCATCATAAACCGGATTCGGGTTATTCAAATCACGCTCTAAAATATGGAAGTTCATAAGATCTCTAGCAAGACTCCAAAGTCCAAAAGGAGCAAGCCCATAATAATTATCAATACGTTGTTCAAACTCAAAACCAATGGAGATTTCGTGATCTTTCACATCGGCAACACCACTGGCAGACACGCGGAATTGATTGTTATTAGTCTTTGAATATGATGTGTAAGGAACGCCTGGATTCTGATATAATCCATAAATTGAATTTGGTGCACTACCATTCATCAAACCATTACCAAGGATAACTGCATCACGGTTAATTAAAGCATCTTTACCGACATAATCGAAAAATTGTGTTGTATATAAAGCAAGGTCAGGATTTACATTACCGGCTGAAAAGTCATCTATCGGATAAACAAAAGTTTCATGAACCCAGCCCTCTAAATTAGTAACTGTATCCTCGCCCCACTCATAAAAACGGATAGGATTAGTATTAAATTTACCAACATATCCGTAATCAAAGAAATTATCTTGATGGCGTTTATCTTGTCTAATACTATTTGTCTGAGAGAAGTCCGCCTGAATTGTATAATATGCATTTTTAATGAGGGACTCATTTTCCTGCTCATCTTCAGCACTTTGATTTTGGAATTTCTGTGTTACACGTGCATAAGCTCTCCAGTTAGTGTAAAGCTGTTGTCCATTATTTTCTGAGTTGAATAATGAATTTGAGTAATCATAAAGTCGCTGATTTCTGTGATCAAAAGTTCCTCCAAGTGTGAAATTCAAGTTTCTAATTGGCTGAAAATCGAGTTTACCAGCAACATTGATCATTAATCGCTCAGCATTCGGGCGAGCATCTACATTCTGAAAAGCTTCTTCAGTTAAATAGTCAGCATTTTGGAAAACAACCTGATTGTTTTGGTTTGGAACAACACGTAAAGGATTATTGCGGATTGAGTCCACAATATCATCCTTTGCCATCCAAACGCCAATTGCACTTGGTGAGGCATCCTGAACATAACTCCCTTCAGCAGAAAGGAGGAATCCGGCAATTGTCCGTTTGCGATTCGATCCTGCTTCTTCTGTTGTCCAAATCGGACCTGACAACATTAACCCACCAAGATTGTATCCATAAGGATCCAGAAACTGTGAAGTCACAAGTTCTGCACCGCCAAAATATTGACTTGTCGGTCCTTTTGTTGTTACAGAAATAATTCCACCGGTTGCATCTCCATATTTTGCAGCAACACCACCTGTTACAACTGAAACCTGCTCAATGGCTGATTTTGGCACAGAAGAAGTTCCACGAACTTTCACACCATCTACATAATATACAGTTGCTTCAGAACGAGCACCACGAATGGAACCAACCGTTCCGTCTTCGGAATAAACCCCACCAACTGTTGTCGCAACAGCATCAGCAGAACGTCCCGGCATTTTCGAGATTTCTTCTGAAGTCACTGTACCGCCGGATTCGGTTTGATCTTTAGCAATCAAAGGCACCTTGTACTCTTTAATTTCAACCTCGCCAAGCACTTCTGCAGATGCGCTTAATTTAAAATCCTGAAAAGTAATTTTGCCGGCTGGAATTTGCACACTGTTATATTGCAAAGGTGCATATCCAACATAAGATGCTTTCACATCATACTTTCCTGCCGAAATCGGTTTAATTGTAAATTGACCGTCAAAATCGGTCATCCCTCCGGTAACCACGTTACCGTTCTCTTCAACACTCACGTTAGCGAATGGCACAGGCTCTCCTGTTGATGCATCTGTCACCTTACCCTTTAACGTTCCGGACTGAGCAAATGCACTTACAGTAAAAAGTAGTGCAGTAAAACCTAATAGTAATCTCCGTAGCATAGCTTTATGTTTATATTAACTTATACTTAACCCATTTTAAACAAAGCGTAAATATAGGACACAAAATTTAGCAAGCCAAAAAAAAAGTGCAATTTTCCAATTAAAAATATTTTGTGTTCAATATTTCAGAAAAAATCACAGCTTTTTTGATATCAAAACTTTTTGCGATGTCGCTTGCATTTTGATTTTTATTAACATTTTGTTTAAAAGATTCTCTTAAATCGTCAGCCGGAGAATCATTCGGCGTATTTTTGTTTGCAGCATTCAAATCATCATTCTCATTTGTTAAAATTGCACTGTTTTGAATTGCATTCGGCGTATTATTCATCCGTTCATTTTCAAAAGCCTCTGCTTTTTCCCGACGCAATGCTTCAATTTCATCCGAAAAAGTCCCTAACAAACTTCCAAACCCTTGCGGGGAATCCTGAGATACATTCTGAACTCGTAACTTTTCCTTTTTATTTTTTGACAAAGCACGTATAATTGGCCCGATGACAATAAAAAGTACTAGTAGCAATAAGTTAAAAAGATCTCCTAATTCCATATTCACTTGTTTTTAATTATATTCACTTTTTCTTCTTAAAAATTCGTTTCCAGAAAGGCTTTTTACGACTACTGTTTTTCTCAGCTTCACGCTTTGAACGCTTCATGCGCTTGTGCACCTTTTTTCCGTCAACTAATTCAGTTCCCCCACCAGACACTTTTTTATTGTATTTCTTTTTATTTCGTTTATACGTTTTTTCCCTTTGGGCTGCGTCTTTCTCTTTTTTCTTAACCGCTTTTTTCACTAACTTATCTTCATAACGCTCTTGACGTGTTCTTCGATGCTTGCGTTTTTTTTCTTTTTTCTCAATGGAATACCTGTTTTTCGACTGGGCACTTACAGGCATTGGTGTAAATCCTGCAAATAGCAAAACAAATAATATGTTGATAATGATAATTTTTTTCATAAATTTGAAACACTAAAAATAGTATTTTATGAAACATAATGCAACAAATATATTAAAATTATTGATACCGACACTCCTGTTTTTTGTCATGTTTTCAGGATGCAAAGAAGATGATTATATTCCGGAGGTACTATTCAATTATTATATTGATGTTAATTCAGTGGAATACAACTCAGTGAAAATTCCGGGAAACTCGGTTTATCTTAATGTTGCCGGATATAGTGGTGTAATTATCCATTGCAATTACACAGACGAATACGTTGCTTTTGAAAGAGCTTGCCCTTATCATCCGGAAGAAGCCGGTGCAGTTGTTGAAATTGATGAATCAATGAATGGAACCTGCCCAGTTTGTGAGTCGCAATTCAGTTTATACGATGGAAGTGTTATTTTCGGACCTGCAGCTAGACCGCTAAAATGGTATAATACCGATTTGCAAGGGAGCATATTATATGTGTATAATTAAAAAGTATCATAACACAAACACATGAAACAAAAAATGCAATAAAAAAAGAGAGACACAAAGCCTCTCTTTTTTATTCGATATGATTTCATTCGATTAATATCTGTAGTGATCAGGTTTATAAGGACCGTCCTTAGGAACACCAAGATAATCTGACTGCTCTTGAGTTAACTCAGTAAGTCTTACTCCAAGTTGTGGCAAATGCATTCTGGCAACTTCTTCATCAAGCCGTTTCGGCAAGCGATAAACTTCAATTTCATGTTTATTTTCCCAAAGGTCAACCTGTGCAAGTGTCTGATTTGAGAATGAATTACTCATTACAAATGAAGGATGACCGTTCGCACAACCCAAATTCACGAGGCGACCTTCTGCCAACAAGAAAATTGAATGTCCGTCGTCAAAACGATAACGATCAACTTGCGGTTTGATATTTTCTTTAGTTACATCTTTGCGTTTATCAAGTGCTGACACTTGAATTTCATTGTCAAAATGCCCGATATTGCAAACAATTGCCTGGTCTTTCATTTTTGACATGTGTTCAGCGGTGATTACATCTTTGTTTCCGGTTGTGGTGACAAAAATATTTCCTTCTTTCAGTGCTTCATCAATCGTGGTGACTTCAAAGCCTTCCATAACTGCCTGTAAGGCACAAATCGGATCAATTTCAGTAACCAGAACACGTGCACCAAATCCACGCAATGATTGAGCAGACCCTTTTCCAACATCACCGTATCCGAGAATAACTACGGTTTTACCCGCAACCATCACATCTGTAGCACGTTTAATTCCATCTGCCAATGATTCACGACATCCGTAAAGGTTATCAAATTTTGATTTTGTGACCGAATCGTTCACATTAATTGCAGGAAACAATAATTTTCCTTTTTCTTTCATCTGATACAAACGATGTACTCCGGTAGTTGTTTCTTCTGAAACACCCTGCACTTTTTCTGCAACCGCTTGCCATTGTTTTGGATTATGCTCCAATACACGTTTCAGTAAAAGACGAATTTCTTCTTCCTCTTCAACATCTGAGGTTTGTTCCAGAATCGCCGGATTTTTTTCCACCTCAACACCTTTATGTATCATCAGGGTAGCATCACCACCATCGTCAACAATTAAGTCAGGGCCACTGCCATCAGGCCATGTAAGCGCTTGTAAAGTACACCACCAATATTCTTTCAGCGATTCACCTTTCCATGCAAACACTGGCACACCTGATTCTGCAATTGCTGCCGCTGCGTGATCCTGAGTTGAGAAAATATTACAGCTTGCCCAACGCACATCAGCGCCAAGTTCGGTTAGCGTTTCAATTAACACTGCGGTTTGAATAGTCATATGCAGAGAGCCAGTAACTTTTGCGCCTTTCAGTGGTTTTTTCGCACCATACTTTTCACGCAGGCTAATTAAGCCCGGCATTTCCTTTTCTGCGATTTCAATTTCCTTGCGTCCAAATTCAGCAAGCTTGATGTCACTAATTTGATAGTTTTTACTTGAAAATAATTCTTCTGTCATTTTATTTAATTTTAGATTTGACAAAATTAGTATTAAAATATTGTTTTATGAAATCTTTATCCAGTTCCAGTTGCTTTGTAAGTTCCTGCAACGAATCAAACTGTTTCTCATCTCGAATTTTGACAAGAAATTGTACCTGAACGCTTTGATCATAAAGCTCTAATTCTTGACCGGGAACATGCACTTCCAAAAAAAGCGTTTTCAAATTCTCTTTAATTGTCGGACGATAACCAATATTCATCATCCCTTGATATTTATATCCATTATGAGACAATATAACAGCATAGACTCCAACAGCCGGAATCAGTTTCTCACTGGCATCCACTTTAATATTTGCAGTCGGAAATCCAATTTTTCGACCGATACGATTACCTGGCACAACCTTTCCCTCAAGCGAATAATCATATCCCAGTAAGTGATTTGCATAATCAATTTTCCCTTGTGCCAAGGCTTCTCGAATTAAGGTTGAACTGACTTTTTCAGAATATGGAGGGATTCGGTAAAACTCGATTCCGAGATTATGCATTTGGGTTTCAAAACTATCCTCTCCTTTAACCGGTCTGCCAAAACGATTATTAAATCCCATGGCAACAGCCTTAACATTTAAGCCTTCCGCCTTTAAGCCTGTCACAAAATCTACCGCATTTTTTTCCAGCAACTCCTTAGTCGTTTCAAGTAATAAATAATTTTCCACCCCAATATCAGCAAGCCGTTTTATCTTTTCATCAAGACTTGTTAAACAATGAAAGTTCAGATTATAAAGCAGCTTTCGCGGATGAGGAAACATGCCGATTAGCAGCGGCTCCAAATCATTCGCTTTAGCCAGTTCGACAAATGACGACAAAAAATACTCATGCCCCCGATGCAAACCGTCAAACATTCCCACAGTAATCATCACGGGTTTTCCTGAAAATTCTTTTATCTTTAGCGAAGTCTTTGTATCCATATGATTATTTAGCATTGAACAATAATTCGTTTATATAGTTTAATTTCATTAATCAACTATTCACAAAACAGTTCTCAAAACTATGAAAAAATTCATGATTCCGATCCTGATACTAAGTTTTGCACTTGTATCGGCTTGCAACAACACAGAAAAAGAAAGCGACTCAGAAGAAGCCAGCTCTCTAATGACAGTGAAAGGGCAGATTTCGAATGCTGAAAATCAAACCCTGTTATTTCAAAAACTAACGCCAAGTAAATTGGTTTCCATTGACTCCATTCAACTTGATGCGGAAGGTAATTTTCATTTTTCCTATGGAAATACAGTAACGGATTTCTATCGTTTGGTAATGGACAACAGCTCTATCTTTCTGATTGCTGATGAAAATGAAACCATAGAAATTAAGGCAAGTGGTCCACATATCGGAAGAGATTACACCATAAAAGGATCTCCGGAATCACTTTTGGCAAAAGAAATGAATGCTCAACTTGTGATTTCAGCTGATTCATTGCAGGCATTAAACCGCTATTATCAAAGTGAAAATGCAAAACCGGGTGTAAACACACAAGCACTATTCACAGAAGTAAACGAAATGGCAAACGGGTTGTTCGAAAGCAACAAAACGTATTTAAATAATCTGATAAAAGAACACAACGAATCACTATTTATTTATCTAGCCTTATATCAAACACTTGGAAACAATCCAATTTTCGGTTTCCCAGCAGATGAAGATTTATTTGATTATGTATTGGCACAACTACAGGAACATCATCCGGAATCAGCCTTTACGCAAAGTTTAAAATCTGATTTAAACAAAATGCGCATGCAGGCCGAACAAGAACAATCAACACAGCAAGGTGGCATCGGAATTGACGATATTGCTCCAAATATTACCATGGAAAATCCCGAGGGTGAAGTAAAATCGCTACATGATTTACGCGGGCAATATGTACTATTAGATTTTTGGGCTGCTTGGTGTCGCCCTTGTCGCATGGAAAACCCCAACATTTTAGCAGATTACAATAAATATAAATCCGAAAATTTCACTATCTTTCAGGTTTCATTGGATAAAACGCATGAAGACTGGGTGAAAGGCATTCAGGATGACAATTTATCACAATGGACACACGTTAGTGATTTAAAATACTGGAACAGTGAAGCTGCACAGATGTATGGTGTTCAATCAATTCCCGCAAGCTTTTTACTGGATCCTGATGGAAAAATAATTGCAAAAAACCTGAGAGGACCTGCACTTGGCGCAAAATTGGAAGAAATATTCGGGCATTAAACTGCTCATTTTAAGCCTGTTTCTGGGATTAACTGTCCGGGCACAAATACCGGACAGTTATTTCCAACAGGAGGTTCATACTAAAATTCATGTTTCGCTTGACGACAGCACACACTCGCTGCACGGCGAGATTTTCATTTCCTACAAAAACAACTCCCCCGACAGCCTTTCGAATATTTGGTTTCATTTGTACCCGAATGCATACAAAAATCAAGGAACTGCGCTCGCAGAACAAAAGCGGGAAATGCAACAATCAGACTTTTATTTTTCAAATGCTTCAGAAAGAGGATATATTGACAGTTTGCAATTTACCGTCAATGATGAAGATGCACTTCTAATTCCACACGAAGCACATATTGATATTGCCAAATTGCGATTAAATAAACCGCTACTTCCCGGTGAAAAAATTGAAATCTATAGCCCATTTTATGTTAAAATTCCGGAAACATTTTCCCGCTTCGGACATTCCGGACAAGCATATTACATTTCGCAGTGGTACCCCAAACCCGCAGTTTATGATGCTTCCGGATGGCATGCATTTCCCTACCTTGACATCGGTGAATTCTACTCTGAATATGGAGATTATGAAGTGATTATTGATGTCCCGGCAAATTACAAAGTTGCAGCAAGTGGACAATTACAAACAAAATCAGAAAGAAGCTGGCTAGCAAAACTTCCGGATAGCAAAAGCATGGAGTTTCCGAAGTCAGACAGTGTGCGAAAACAATTGAAATTTACCGCAGAAAATATTCATGATTTTGCCTGGTTTGCAGATAAACGTTTTTGTGTCAGACATGAACGATACGGAAATGATAAAGAAATTTGGACTTATTTTTTACCCGACTCAAAAACATCATGGGAAAATTCAATAAACTACCTCCGTAGAAGCATGGATTTCTTCACCGCAGAAATTGGGGAACTTCCCTACCCTTCAATTACTGCAATACAAGGAAACCTAGGAGTTGGCGGAGGCATGGAATATCCGGGAATTACACTGATAGGACACGAAGCCAGAGGGTCAGGCTTGGAATTAATCATAATGCATGAAGTGGGACACAACTGGTTTTATGGCGCATTAGGCTTCAATGAACGGGTGTTTCCATGGATGGATGAAGGATTGGTTTCATTCTATGAAAATAAATACATGGAAAAACATTACCCTTCGCAACATGCAAATTATGGGATGAAACCTCTTGCAAGCAAAACTTGGGAGAAAAGCGAAGCGCATTTCGAATCGGAATTTCAATACAACTTGCTTAAAAGTTTGGGTCTGTCCAGACCTGCCAATTTGCACTCCGAAGCTTATGACATGTTGAGCTATTATATCTTAAGCTACAAAAAACCTGTCGCCGCATTTTACCACTTGCAAGCTGCTGTCGGTGAAGAAAAACTGAAAGCCATCATGCAGGATTTTTACAGTTTGTGGAAAAACAAACATCCCAATCCTGATGTTTTTCGCGAATTTTTAGAAACAGAAAGTGGGCAAGATTTATCCTGGTTTTTCGACGGTTTTATTGGCAGCACAGATTATGCAGATTACACAATCAGAAATTACAAAAATGACAGCATAATACTTGCAAATAAAGGGAATATTAACCCACCTCTGATACTTAAAATTCGTGATAGCATTGCAAAAATTGATGGATTTTCGGAAAAACAAAGCATCTATTATCCGGGTTTGACAAAGGGAGACAGCATAATCATCGACCCAGAATTTCAAATGCTGGAACAAAATCGGATGAATAATACGTATCAAATTGGTAGTTTTTCAAAAAAATCACCGATAAAACTTCGATTTTTAGCAGGAATCAATGATTTTGACAGACACAATATTTATGTAAGTCCTGTTCCTGCATTTAACGGAGTCGATGGATTTATGCCCGGCATACTGATTTCCAACAGCTTCCTCCCTGTCAAATCATTAGAATTCAGGTTAATGCCATTATATGCCGTAAAAACAAATCGTTTTACCGGAACCGGGCGCATTGACATCAGACATTGGACAGAAAAATCAGAATGGCTGAAAGGCATACAGTTTTCAAGTTACGCAAAGCGATTTTCTCTGAACGAAGATTTAGCATATCATAAACTTGAGCAAAACCTGCGCTTAATGTTTCGGACGGGCAGTTATAATCAAAAGCTCAGTTTAGAAACCCGCTTTATCAGCACAAGTGTTGCCGGCTTTGCACCTAAACACTATCAACAAATTGAGGTAAAGCTTACTGAGCTTAAACCTCCCTACCCGTTTGAAATATCAATAACTGTCGAACACGGAAAAGCATATTTTAAAACCTGGTTAGAAGCTTTTGCACACATCCCATATACCCAAAGACTAGGGCTTGACCTACGACTTTTTGCTGGACATTTACATTATTACGATTTTGAAAACCATCCAAATAATATCAATTTCCGTTTATCTGGCACACACACATCAAACGATTACCTATTTGAAATGAATGCCATAAACCGGGCTGCTACAATGAATTCACCAGAGCTTTTAGGCGCAAGACAAATGACACCGAATCAAGGCGGCTTTGTTTTATACAGCCCAATCAGCAGTAATAATCAAATGCTTAGTTTTAGCTTAAGCTCATCAACTTTTGTCAAATTTCTTCGTGTGTATGCTAATTTTGCCGCTTTCCCCGGATTGTATGAATCGGATTTCTACGATAGCAATTTACTTTTTGATAGTGGGATTGAGCTGCAAATTATTCCCGATGTATTTGAAATTTATTTCCCGATTCTCGCATCGGAATCAATTCAACAAATTAATGAAAGCATTTATTCGGAAAATTACTTCCAGAGAATCGGTTTTCGATTATCTTTGGATTTAATTAATCCATGGGATTTACGTTTTAAACCAGAATTACTATTTTGAAACAAAAAAAGACATATTTTATCTCAGATATCCATCTCGGCAGCCCGAATTTTGAAGAAAGCCTTAAGCGAGAAAAACTGCTGGTGCAATGGATGAAAGAAAAATCAGAAAATGCAGAGGCATTTTATTTGCTAGGTGATATTTTTGATTTTTGGTTTGAATACAAGCATGTAGTTCCCCGTGGTTTCACACGGTTTCTTGGAACGCTTTCTGAAATAACAGACTCAGGCATACCGGTTTACTTTTTCACGGGAAATCATGACATTTGGATATTCGACTATTTATCAAAAGAAACCGGGGTTAGAATTATTAAAAAGCCCATTATAAAAAACATTTATGGCAAGCAGTTTTACCTAGCTCATGGTGATGGTTTGGGTCCTTATGATAAAAAATATAATTTTCTGAAATCCATTTTTACAAATCGATTTTTGCAATGGTGTTTTAAGCGCATTCATCCAAATTTTTCCATTGCTTTTGCCTTCCGTTGGAGTAAATACAGTCGCGGGAAACACGATTTGCCGGAAATTCCTGATTATGAAAAGGAATGGCTGATAAAATATGCACGAAATGTTTTGAAAGATGATGCGTCAATCAATTATTTTGTGTTTGGACACCGGCATATTCCCATTCATTATTTCTTAAATGAAAATGCCGAATTTATTAATCTTGGAGATTGGCTGATAAACTTTACTTATGGAAGTTTCGACGGTGATAATTTTGAGCTTTACTCCTATCCGAATGAGATTAAAATAGAATCCGTCCGGTAAAAACTACTCCGGTATCCTGATTTCTTAACTGATAAAGATAAATTCCCGAAAGTGCATTAAACTGTAATGTTTCGTTTTCTCGCAACACTGATTTCTTCACAACCCGACCATCTAAGCTAAAAACAGTAAGCTGATAAGCAGCCTTTGAAGCCTGACTTAATACTAATTGTTGATTTTGCACAATTAATTCCGGTTCTAGAACAGACTCATCATCCACTCCAAGCATTGCAATACAAGAACCGATTGCTTGCGGAACAAGATCAACAGAAAAATTCCGATATGATCCGTTAGGACAGATTACAAAATAATAAGGCGTATAAGTAATATTCATCAATTCTCTGACAGAATCCTGTTCGTTGAGATTAAAAAGAGGATAAAGTGTTCCATAATCCGTTGCAAAATCTCCCACAGCATCGTAATTTGAAAATTCTGAGACCTCAATTCCCCAAATAACAACATCTTCCTGATTTTCTCCATGAGTTGTGTACCAGTTATTTGCATTGGGAACATTCGTCCAACAAGATTCACAAGTTACGGAAAAAATAACCAACACCGCAGTTTTCCCTTGATCGAGAATGTCTTCATAAAGGAAATGTGTTTGTCCTGTTGAATCAGTAAGCCCAAAGTCAGGAGCTTCTGCACGACTTTGAGCAAACCCATAAATACCGGTTAAAAAAACCAAAATAATCAATATTGTGAATCTCAAGCGTTTCATTCTGTAAATATAACTAAAAAGGGATTCCAATGTTCAGAATCCCTTTCTAAATTAAATTCAATTATTTAGAATTCCTCTGTGAAAATCATTTAGACTTTCAATTTTCCGGTTTTAATACGCTGACCGTAAAATGAGCGATACACAAAGATTAATCCAATCAGGAGAAAACCGACACCAATAATCCGTGCCAAACCTTGATTGCCTTGATTAATCATTTCCACAGAAATTTCTGCTGCAAGTAAGCCGAATAAGGTTGAAAATTTAATGATAGGATTCAAGGCCACGGAAGTTGTATCTTTATACGGATCTCCAACAGTGTCACCTACGATAGTGGCTTCGTGCAAAGGCGTATTCTTTTCTTTCATATCAACCTCCACTACTTTCTTAGCGTTATCCCACGCACCACCAGCATTTGCCATGTACAGTGCTTGAAAGAGACCGAAAACAGCAATTGAAATCAAATATGCAACAAAGAAGTTCGGATCAAGGAATGCGAAAGATAAAGTAAGCGTCAGAAGTACGATAAAAATATTCCACATTCCAGATTGAGCGTATTTTGTGCAGATTTTCACGACCTCAATGGAATCTTTCGGATCTGCCTCGTCTTTATCAAGGTTGATGTTCTTTTTAATAAATTCGACGGCACGATATGCTCCGGTTGTTACCGCTTGCATAGATGCTCCCGAAAACCAAAAAATCACGGCCCCACCGGCAATAAATCCGAGAATAACAGGCGCATCTGTCAAAGAAATTGCCAACATTCCATAGTTTTGCAATACCAGAATGATAGAGAAAATCATTGTCGTAGCACCAATAACCGCAGTACCAATAAGTACTGGTTTTGCAGTTGCTTTAAATGTATTTCCGGCAGAGTCATTTTCTTCAAGGAAATGTTTTCCTTTTTCAAAATCGGGTTTAAAACCATAATCTCTTTGAATCTCCTCCTCAATTCCGTCAATATGTTCAATACGGGATAATTCAAAGACAGACTGAGCGTTGTCGGTAACCGGGCCGTAAGAATCAACGGCAATAGTCACAGGTCCCATTCCGAGGAATCCGAAAGCCACTAATCCAAAGGCAAAAATTGAAGGATAAACCATAAACTCGGACAATCCTTGTGTGGAGATGAAAAATGCGACAAACATAAGTACTGCAATTAACATTCCTTTCCAGAATGCAGCAAAATTACCGGCTACCATTCCTGATAGAATGTTCAAAGATGCGCCACCTTCTTGTGAAGCTTTTACCACTTCTTTAACATGACGTGATTTTGAAGAAGTAAAGGCTTTTGTCAATTCAGGAATTAAAGCTGCGGCAAGTGTTCCTAATGAAATAATAGAAGCAAGTTTCCACCAAAGACCATCACCGGCAACACCGCCGAGTCCATCAATAGTATCAATCATAAAATAAGAGACAACAAAAGTTGCAGCAATTGATATGATGGATGAAATCCAAACAAGAGAAGTTAGTGGATTTTCAAAATTAAATTTATCAGCATCTCTATATTTTGCAGCGGAAATTGCATTGTTAATCCAGTAAGCAATTACAGATGTCATCAGCATCATAAGGCGCATTGCAAAAATCCAGACAATGAATGAAGCCTGAAAATCAACATTTAGAACACCCAAAATGATGAAAGAAATCAATGCAACACCTGTTACACCATAAGTTTCAAAACCATCAGCAGTTGGTCCAACAGAATCGCCGGCATTATCACCTGTACAGTCAGCGATTACACCCGGGTTACGAGGATCATCTTCCCCGATATTGAAAACGATTTTCATTAAATCGGCACCGATATCTGCAATTTTTGTAAAGATACCACCGGCAATACGCAAAGCAGATGCTCCAAGAGATTCACCAATCGCAAATCCGATAAAACAAGCGCCTGCAAGTTCTCCCGGAACGAAGAGTAAAATTGAGAGCATCATAAGTAACTCAACAGTAATCAGCAAAACACCGACACTCATACCAGCCTGCAATGGAATATTTACAACATTCCAGGGTTTTGCACGAAGTGATGCAAAAGAAGTCCGTGCATTTGCAAGCGTATTCACACGAATACCATACCAAGCAACAGCATAAGAACCAACAATACCGAGTATCGTCCAGATTAATACATTAATTACAAAACCACCTCGAGAAATAAGAGGAGCCACAATATCTCCATTTTCACTCACAGTCTCCATGGTGGCAGCAGGCTCACTAAGAAACCCAAAGTAAAAAGCAATTACAGAACCAATAATCGCCAAGAGAATCAGAAGAAATTTTCCTTGTTGGAGCAGATATGTTTTACTGGTGGCATAAATAATTTTTGCAATATTCAACATGGATTTGTGTGCTTCCATTTTGCGTATCCGCGTAAATTGCCACAATCCAAATGCAAATCCAAACGCAACAATCAAAAGCCCCCACATTAACAGGCTATGTCCATCTCCTAGCACAGAAATGCTTTTCTCTAAATCAGGCACTTTCAAATCGGCTTCGCTTGCCATTGTCAGCGAAGGCAGTGCAACGATTGCCGCTAAGGCATAAAACAGTTTTTTCATAGTTTAAATTTTTATTTATTGTCTTTAGTTTTCTATTTTGAATCGGCAAAAATATCTGTTACAAAACATAAAAACAAACAAAATCTAAAAAATTTGTGTTTTATTTGCTTGTGCATCATATTAATATATTACTTTTGTAAGTTGCGAAAAAGTTTTTTACTTCAAATCAAGGGTTTTAACCAATTATTTTAAAAATTGTTCAATAAAAAAAAGGGAATGCGTACACCCCCTTTTTCAATATTTTATTACCCTTGACCTATTTTTTCAATTGATCGACGTGAATTTTTGAAAGTTTTTCTAGGGCAAGTTTTTCGGTTAGTACGAACTTCTTTTTCGCCTGAGATGGCAAATCAAACATGGCATCAGTAAGAATCACCTCGCAAATACCACGCAGTGCTCTGGCGCCAAGCTTATTATCGAAAGACACATCAACGATATAATCAAGCGCTTTGGGCTCGACGGTAAATTCAATGCCGTCAATTTTAAAGAGATGCGTATATTGTTTTATCAGTGCATTTTTTGGCTCTGTTAAAATTCGGCGCAATGCCTCTTTGGACAAGCTGCTTAAATAGGTAACAACAGGAAGTCGCCCGATAATTTCAGGAATAAGTCCATATGCCCGTAAATCCTGAGCCGTTACATATTGAATCAAATTTTCCTTGTCAATACTATCACGTTTTTCCTGTGTGCCGTAACCAACAACTTTTGTATTTAAACGGTTGGCGATATTTCGCTCAATGCCTTCAAACGCTCCACCGACCAAAAAGAGAATATTTTTGGTGTTTACCGGAATCATGCGCTGCTCGGGATGTTTACGTCCACCTTGTGGTGGAACATTCACAATCGAACCTTCCAGGAGTTTTAAAATAGCCTGCTGTACACCTTCTCCTGAAACATCACGAGTAATTGATGGATTGTCTCCCTTACGTGCGATTTTGTCAATTTCATCAATAAACACAATGCCTTTTTCGGCAGCCTGTACATCATAATCTGCTGATTGCAAAAGCCGTGTAAGAATACTTTCAACATCTTCACCAACATAACCGGCCTCAGTAAGTACGGTTGCATCGACAATGGTAAACGGAACGTTCAACATTTTAGCAATGGTACGTGCCATCAGGGTTTTTCCCGTTCCGGTGGGGCCGATAAGGATAATGTTGGATTTTTCAATCTCCACGCCCTCTTCATCTCCAAGCGGATCACTCAATCGTTTATAGTGATTGTAAACAGCAACTGACATAGAGCGTTTTGCAACTTCTTGGTCAATTACATATTGATCAAGAAATCGCTTAATATCAGCAGGTTTGTTATGTTTCAGCAATTCAGGATCAAATGTTTCTGACTCGCTCAATTCCTCTTTAACGATTTCCATTCCACGGACAACGCATTCATTACAAATGAATCCATCCGTACCTTGAATCAACATCTCTACCTGATCTCTCGGGCGTCCGCAAAATGAACAATGATCTATTTCTGACATTCTCTAAGTTTCCTTTTTCTATTTATTATTTTTACGAGAAAGCACTTCGTCAATCATTCCGTAATCTTTCGCTTCTTTTGCCGTCATCCAGAAATCTCTGTCAGAGTCTTTTTCGACAGTTTTCACAGTTCTTCCAGAGTGTTTTGCGATGATTTCATACAATTCTTTCCGTAATTTAAGAATCTCTCTGGCAGTAATTTCAATATCTGATGCTTGCCCTGATGCGCCACCCATCGGTTGGTGAATCATAACGCGAGAATGCTCCAAAGCCGTACGCTTACCGAAAGTACCGGCACAAAGCAAAACGGCTCCCATAGAAGCAGACATACCGGTACAAATTGTTGCAACATCTGAACTGATGTACTGCATGGTATCATAAATACCGAGTCCTGCATGCACTGAGCCACCTGGAGTGTTGAAATAAATCTGAATGTCTTTATCCGGGTCACTTGATTCCAGGAAGAGCAATTGTGCCTGAATGATGTTGGCAACATAATCATCAATTGGTAAACCCAAAAAGATGATTCTATCCATCATCAGACGTGAAAATACGTCCATTGTTGCAATATTCATCCGGCGTTCCTCAATAATTGTCGGAGAAATATAACTGGAAGTAATTTTCGCATAATCATCCATCGCTTGAGAATTCAATCCGAGATGACCCGTAGCGTATTTGTAAAATTCGTTTTTCTTATTCATAGTGATAGATTTTAGTCTTCAAATAGTGCTTTGAATTCTTCCCAACTCACTTCTTTTTCCTCAACTTTCATGCTTTCGCGGATAATTTCAAGCAATTTTTTCTCCATTACCTGATCAGCAATTCGTCTGGCTTCCTCTTCTTTTTTCAAAATTTCACCGGCGTAATTTTCCATGAATTCTTCAGGAATCTGACCCATTCCATATTGACGAAATTGAGCATTAGCATAAATTTTTGCCTGCTCCATCATTTCCTCATTTTCTACTTTAATATCATTTTCTTTTGCCAGCTGATTACTGATAATCTGCCATTTCATGTCATTTAGGAAGAGATTCCACTCTTTTTCAAGTTGTTCATCGGTAATTTCACGATTATTGGCTTTCACCCAACGTTTCAGGAACTCTTCCGGCAATTTAGGATCCACTTTATTGATGAGTTTTTCTTTGGCATCTATCAAAAGTTTGGTTTCTGATTGATCCCCGAAACCACCTTCAGCTTGTTCTGCAATTTTTTCGCGGAAAGCTTCCATGCTAGTCACTTCGCCTTCAGCATATACTTTATCCCACAGTTTTTGGTCAATTTCAGCTTCTTTAAAAGACTGAACTTCATGCACTGTGATTTGGAAATTTGCAGCTTTTAACGCTTCTACCTCTTCTTTTTCAATTTCGAGCAAGCCTGCTATCTCAACTTCATTCGGGAATGCTTTCCAAAGGTTGAGCGTAATGATATCACCGGCTTTTAATCCGACAAGTGCTGCCTTTGCATCATCGTCTTTTGCCAAAGCAACGGAAATTTTCGCTTCTTCGTTGACAATTCCTTCTTCCATTGGTTTCTCGTCCGCATCAAGCTGCATAACTTTTGCAATGATAAAACTTTCTTCATCAGAAACCTCAGCATCGCTCATTTCACCAAAATTTTTGGCGTAAGATTCAATATACTCATCAATGAGTGTTTCGTCAGCTTTAATTTTATAGTAAGGCAGTTTTTCACGTTTTGTCATATTCACTTCAATCGGACTTGACATTCCGATATCGAATTTGAATGAAAAATCTTCTTCTTTATCAAAATCGATTGCTTCCTGATTGTCATTTGGCAAAGGCTCACCAAGGATTTGCAAATCCTCGCTTTTCATGTAATCAGTCAAAGCTTCAGAAATCACATTATTGACTTCATCCATCAGGATTGCTTTCCCGTACATTTTTTTGACCAAACCCATTGGCGCTTTACCTGGTCTAAAGCCATCAATATTTGCCTTTTTCCGGTAATCTTTAAGGACATCGTTTACTTTATCCTGATAATCAGCTTTTTCAACATTTACTGTAATGACTGCATTCAGTTCATCAATTTGATCTTTTGTTACTTTCATTCCTGATCTTTTAAACATTATAAATTTTAAAAAACCGCTTCCCCCACTCGGAAAACTGGGCAAAAGCGGTTAGTCTTGTGCGGATGAAGGGACTCGAACCCCCACGCCTTGCGGCACTAGATCCTAAGTCTAGCGCGTCTACCAATTTCGCCACATCCGCAAATTGGTGCTGCAAAGATAAGCATTTTTCATTTATTGCATAAAGTTTTGAAAGATTTTTCAAATTTCTGTCATTCAAGTCATTGAAATGCTTGATAAAAGGAGGAATCAGTATCGATAATTAAAATATCTGCACGAAAAAAGCAAATTGAGAACAATCTGGCAAAATTTTTCTTAATTTTGCCAAGCAATTGGTCCTGTAGCTCAGTTGGCAGAGCAGCAGACTCTTAATCTGCGGGTCGAGAGTTCGAGCCTCTCCGGGATCACAAAACAGTTTGGAGTGTGAGTATTGAGGGAAGAGGGCAAGACTATCCCTCGACGCTCACACTCGTCCTCAAACTGAAAAGACTTAAAAGCTTAACTTTCATTACTTATGTTTGACTTTGAAAATCTAACCGTTTATCAAAAAGCGAAAACCTACAACAAAGAAATACACAAATTCATTGTGAAATCTGAATTGAATCGTACGATAAAAGATCAATTGCGTAGAGCTTCTTGCAGCATAATGCTCAATATTGCAGAAGGCGCAGGTCGTTTTACAAATCCGGACAAACGAAACTTTTATGTTATTGCAAGAGGGTCAGTTTTTGAGTGCGTTGCCATTTTTGATTTATTGAAAGAAACTGAAGGGCTATCAGATCAAACACACTCAACGTTTTATAAACACCTAGAGGAATTATCAAAAATGTTGTTTTCGATGATACAAAACCTCACAAAGAAATAGTTTGGAGTGTGGTCTGAGTATTGAGTGTGTGAGTAAAAACACGGTACTCACTTTTTTTTAGGAGAGGCGAGAAGTCTATCCCGATGAAGGATGATTTCGGGAAGCCTCTCCGGGATCACTACAACGAACAAAGCCTTTGGCGTTTTTGTGCAAAGTGTAAATATTTCATTTGCACAAAATTTGCACGTTTTTATGTATTTAGCAATGAAAATATAAATGTTTTTTAAAGCTTATGATTTTTAGGTTTTTTAGGCAAAAAAAAAGAGACCTTTAAATAAGCCTCTTTTTCTCACGTATGTAGTGACTTCAAAAAAATCTTCAATCACTTGTTATCTGGTCGTTTTGGTCTGATAACTTTTATTTGAGGTTCTGTTTCAAATTCAAGAAAAGATTTTGTTTGTGAAGGCAAAACGTATTTCAATACCTTTTCAAGAAAATACAGTTTTTTTTCTGAGTCCAGTTTATTGTACTCCGTCTGTATGTCCTCAACATTTGTACCAACAAATTCAGCTAACAACTCTTTAATTTGTTTAGTGCTTTTGTTTGGAGTTCCGGCAGGTCTGCCCGGATTGCCCTTTGAAAATTTACCGTTGTTATCTCTGCCGTTTTTCCCCGTTGTTTTCGGTGTGTTTTTCATTTCAATTTGATATTAGGTGTTAAAATAAACCTGCCTGCACTGCGTTTCGGCAGGCAGGTCAAAAGTGACTAATCCTTAATGCAACGCACAGAGAGACCGTTCGCTCGGGCGTAGCTGCTCATGCCGGCAGAGCTGCTGAAGAAGTATAGGCTGCGCGAACCGGCACCGCTAACCGCCCTTGACCAATAGTAGCCGCTGGAACCCACAACGTCGAGCGAACCATTGCTGACGTCGCGGCCGCCTGCCACGGGCAATTTAAGCGGAGAGGCAAAAGCACCGGCTGCATCATCGCTACTCCAGCTTTGGCGTTCGGCTTCCCACTCAGCTTCAGTAGGCAGGCGGTAACCACTTGGGCATGGATTGTTTATTCCGCTTACGCCCTGCCATAGATTGTCGTTTTGTGGGTTGCGCCAATCGTTAGGTGGATTATCAGCTACAATAAAATCTCCATGTCCAGGATTGTCGGTATTGCTCAATGTATGCGTCGTGTCTGATGTTCTGTTTTCATGTCCATCAGCGGATCTACCCCATTGGTATAAATCGCCGTAAGCAGCAGCATCGGTACTGCTTGTTGCAACCTGCGAAGCTCCCAGATTTCTGTCCATCCAAATTTCACCGGTAGTGGGATTTGTTACAATGTTTAGGCTATCTATGGTTGGACTGTAAAATATTACACTGTCAACCTCTGTATTAACATTGTACTGCCCTACTACATCTCCTGCTTTCATTATGTACATCGTGTCGTTTTGGGCAAAAAGAGTTGAAAGTGTAAAGGTGAAAATTAAAAGTGTTGCAGATACAATTTTGCTTAATTTATTCATTGTTTTCATTGTTGTGTCCTCCTGGTTTATTGTTTAATGATTTTTACTGTTTTTACTTCGGTAGCATTACTGTAACGACACAGGTAAATACCTTCAGACAAGTGGGTAATGTCTAATGAAAGAACTCCTTCATTACTTACTTGCCGGCTTACCAAAGTTTTACCTTGAACGTTGAGTATGCTCAGTGTACCTTCTGCTTTAGCTATTCCGGTTAAGTCGATGTTCAATGTATTATTTACCGGGTTAGGATAAACATTTAACATTTGGTTTTGAACTGACAAGGGCTCGTTTAAACCTGATAAAGTATCCGAAAAATTCAGATATCTCAAATCGCTCAGAGCATACACACTGCTACTGTTGTCGGTTTTAGTAAGTGTGAGATTGCCCGACGCGAAACTTATTTTTTGTATGCTATTCAAAGTATATGCGGTTTGTGTTCCGCTACGTTCTTTTACATACATAGTTTGTGCTTGTAATCCTGTCAGTCCGAGACCTAACAAGAGTACTGCACTTATTTTTAATCGCTTTTTTTTCATTTTTGACCTGTATTTTAATTGGTTAATATTCATTGTTTTTCTGTGTTGCTGTTTTTTTTATTCTGTTTGTCTGTGTTGTTTCGGGTTTTTCAATTATCGCTAACGGTTCAAATATGGGGCGTTTGGCATTTCAAAGCTCCAACCTATCAAACCGCTATAGATTTTATTAAATATTACCATGCTCCAATTTAGCACTATCTGCCAATTGACCTATATTTATTGTTGTGCTTTCGTGCTTTTTAACATCTATTGTATCAAATTAATAATTATATGAAATATTTCTTTATTCTTTGAATGAATTGTTTTAGCGACTTTTAAATGTCCAACATTTCTGAAATCTGAAGTTACATCAACATAACCAATGGTTTTATCTAATTTAAAGTCACTGGGATAATTAACACTTAAAATATGCTCTTTATATTTTTCACATTCCTTATCAAATATTTTGTTTTTACCTAATACATAAACTATCATAAAGTAAAGGTCAAGAGATTTTATATATTTATGGCATTTTAAAATATGAGTTTCGGTATAGCCTTTATCTTTAAGTATTAAGCCTTCCCATAGAGCTATTTGCAAACCTGAAGATTGAATGACAAAATCAGCCGAACCTGCATCTTTTCCTCCCTTTATACTACCATCTTTTTGTTTCTGAATAAGTGTTGTCCCAACTCTTGGTTGGTCTTCAATGCTCCATCCCCATATTGGAAGTCTTAATTTTAGGATGGCTAATAATAGGTCATTAAAACGGTTTTCATGTGTAATTTGTCTTATAGCCTCAATCTTTGAAATCATAATCTTAGAAGCTTGAATTAATTCATTTAAAATAAACTCACTAAGATTAGTTTTACCATTTAAATTATTTGGTAAAATTTTGGGAATATCTTCTTCTCTTTGGTTTGATAAATTACCTAAAATTAATTTTAATTTTCTTATTGTGTCTTCATCTGGATATTGTTTTTTAAGTTCCTCAACAATCGGAGGAATATTTAATTGATTTTCCGAGTAGTATTTGTGTGCTTTATTTATGTAATCAAATGCCAATTCGTGTAAATCTCTTTCAAAATAATAGTTATAGATGACTGAAATTATTTCATCATCATACAAGTAGCTTTTTGACAATCGATTAATTATTTGGTCAAATCTTGTTGCATCTTTTGATGCTATAAAATAATATAAATTGTTACTATCTATAGATTCTGAAAAAAGAGATAATTCTTTCTTTTCTTCATTTGAAAGATTGTCGACAAAATTATCCCAATCCTGTTTCGCTTGATTTAATAATACTTGATTCATTTTGTTTGAATTGCTTTTAAAGTTTCAGCACGGTAGAGGTGAAAAGCATACCGTACATTTTTTACATCATTAGACAAAAGGGATTTTAAAATTTGAATAGCTTCATCATACTTTTTGTCATTGTAAAGTTTAAAGAGAGCAACAAAGAATTTTTTGAGACTTTCTCCTTTTTTATTTATAGGGGAATTAAAATGTTCTTGTTTTGGAATAGGGATACTATTGAGTTTATTCAAATCCTTTTCCTTAAATGCTAAAAGCAAGTTTATCTCAAATAGAAAGTTCTTTGTATTTTCATCATTATACTTA
This sequence comes from Bacteroidales bacterium, assembly GCA_027858835.1. GTDB lineage: Bacteria > Bacteroidota > Bacteroidia > Bacteroidales > ML635J-15 > JAQIBY01. Next base: position 31,306 of record JAQIBY010000046.1, read on the forward strand.
ACCTTTTTGAAATGTTTTTGAATTCTTTCTACGAGAGGCTCTGATAACTCCCAATGATTTGTGGAATTTACTGCTTCAACTAATGCATATTTTAGTTCTGTTGTAGTGAAACTATTTTCAATAAAGTCCTCGATTTGCACATCACTTATTCGCTTTGAAATAATCGATTGGAGTTCTTTTGAATCTAAAATATTTATTGCAGTCAACATTCTACCAATATCTGTGCTATGAGTAAAAAAAGCTTCAACAAAGTTGCTTTGCTTTTCTTTATTGAAGAAGTTAATACTTCTATATAGTAAAGATGTCAGATGTTGATAATACATATCATAACCAAATACACTAAACATTTCATTAAAAACATCTATTCTCTTTTGAGGAATATCGTCAATAGAATACAATAAAGAAAACTCTCTTATCCATTTTTCAAGTTTATTTAATGTTGATTTTACAGGTAACCCATCTAATTCAAATGAGTGCTTTTTTTGATTGATTGAAATAAAACCAAGCATCATTGATTTTAAATAAAGCTTTACCTTTTCAAATTGCTCTTTGTTTTGTTTATCGTATTTATCACTACTAATATTGAAATTCAATGCAGTAGAAAAACTACGATTGAACTCTTGAAGGACTGCGTTATCCTCAAAATGCAAATACAAATAACCCCAATCGATTATCTCAAAGCCGAATTCATTTACACCTCTTTTTGCCTCTCTTTTTTCAGTACCTGATGGACTATAAGTTTGAACATCAATATTTGTCACTAAATAGAATTGAGATAGATTGTCTTGCAATGAAGAAACTAAAGTCTTTACTGAAGTTTCACTTTTTTCTTTTTGTTCTTTTGATAACTCATCTTCTGAAATACGGAGATTACTTATCCGTAAAACCTCAATTGACAAATCAATAAGTCCAGATTTAAGATGTAAGAACTCTGTATGATTCGAGTTTGTAGATTGAAATTTCTTCTTGATGTAATTTGTAATATGAGGCAGTAAATAAGTTGCAAGTTTTGGGCTTATTGGCGGACTTGGGTATGTACTAATGTTTGTAATTCTTTTATTGCTTAATTTCTTTAGCACTTCATCATATCGTTTTTTTAATTCGTTATGGTTTATAATGCTGTTTCTGTTATTGGAGTTTATACTGAATACTTTTTCAGCTAAGTCAATTATAATTTTTGCTAAGAGCTCAGCTTTTTCATTGTCATAAGATGGTGTTGAAGCAAGTTGTTCTAATGTGAAATCAAACATCTCAAGCCATAGATGATTTTTTGTTTCACAACTTTCTTCAAATTTTCTATCATTGTTTGATTGCTCTGATAATAAAACATTATCAATTTCAATTTTATCAATTAACTTGAAAGCAATAGGTATTAATTCTGAATCTACAAGTAGGTAAGGGATTATATATGGGAATTCTTTCTTAATATCGTTGTATAATGTCCAAAGTAAAAACGGTCTTGATGTGTCTTTGATGATTTTTAAAATATTTTCATATTTCGTTGAATGTATTGTATCATTAATAGCAATAATTCTAAGTAATGAATGACAGAAACTTCTTGTTTTTTGATAATCAAATGTGTCACGGAATCTCCACTTATGATAATTTACACTTTCAATAAAATCAAAGGCACTCTCATAATTGAATTCAACAACTGGAATTTCTGTTTTAATATCAATGTGTTGATAGCTGTTTGCATCAAGCCAAATTTTACTAAACTCATTATCTGATTTTAGTAAATCAATTTCGGAATTTAAAAATGACATTGCAAGTTCACACATCTTTGATGTGTTCTTGTAGCTTAAGTAACTTCCTAAATCATTAATCCAGATTTGAGTTCCTGAAATAAGTTTGTAATATTTTCTGAACTCTAAAATAGTAGCTTCTTCACCACCAACTAACAACCAAATTGTAGAAGCAATTTCATTTTTTAAATGTCTTGAATAATTGTTTCCTTTCCAATAATACAATCCAATTTTTGAATCAAGTCCGATAATTTCTCTTTCAACAAGATTATCTATTGTTATATCTTTTGAAGCATGGGCATTTAAAACCTCTTCCAATTCATCATTTGTAATAGTGAGTTTCGAGTCTTCAAAACATCTCTGGGAATAAATTTGCAAGCAACGAATTAAATCATTTTTATCAGCAGGTATTTCAATAGATTTACCTTCATTTTCATAGTATCCAACTTGCCAAACAAAATGCCGAATTAATTCGGGCATTACAATTTCATCTGCAACTGTTCTTATCCAGTTAGTCTTTTCAAAGTCCTCAAATGTCAAAGTAGTTTTGTTTGCTTGATTGTATTCTTTAACTATTTCAAGAAACACCCTCTTGCTTCTTTCAATAAACTTCAAATTGAGAATGATATGAGAAATGATTAATGAAAAATTGAATTGAAGATTTTCAGATTTTACTTTTTGGTCAATGTAATTTGTATAAGAATTATTATTACGAGCTAAATACTTTAATCGTTCACTTAATGACTTTAATTTTTCTTCAATCGTATGTGTTATATTAAATTGCATAGTTAAATTTTAGTGAGATTTTATTTGCATGAAGCACAACGGTGGCGGTATGAAACGTAGCCGCCTTCGGTCCGTAATATTGTAAATATCGTCATTTTCTTGGTTTCAAATTGTCTGGCCGTAGCAAGCGCGGCTATGTTTTATTACCGCGTGTTGGGCACAGTATTTATTTCGTTCTCTTGTAATAATTTTCAGAATAATCTGATTTTAATGAATCTATATCAAGTTTATGAGTATTGATATACTCTTGAATCTTTTCATTCGTTAATGAGTCTAGTTCGTATTTGCTAAATTCTTTAAAAAAAGATTTTACATTATTTCTTAACAGACGTAATTTCCCCCTTTTAATAATTTCTACATGATGTGTAAAGTCACCATGGTAGGATAAGTTTCTAGTTGGAATTATTAAGAACCTCTTTACAGGTGAATCTCCATATTCTCCTTCAAACCATGCACAGTGCGTATTCATTTGACCTGATTCATGTTTGTTTATCTCCTGTCTGTCAACATTTACTTCACTTTTGCATTCAAAAATGAAACATTGATTACTAACACCGCACCATAAATTATCTGGACCTTTTTTAAACTCTTTATCAGGTCGTTCGCTTAGAAAACCTAACATATGTCCTAAATCTTTCAAGGCAGATTCAAATTTATCTGAAGATGTACCAAATTCTAAATCAGAAAGTACACCTTCAACAGAAATTATTAACTCTTGATAGTTATTATGGTTCTGTATCCAATCTCCGATTCTTTTTGTTCTGCTTTCATTTATAAATTCTAATTTACTATATACAATTCCTTCATTTGGTTTTAGGAGCTCATGATTTTTCAAAAAAGCACTTATTTGCAATTTGTTTGAATCAGTTTTACTCTGTAAGTATTTATATCTTGCCATTAATTGAAGATACCACCCTTTTTCACTTTCCTCAGTACAATGGTCATCAATAATTTGCTGAATTAGTTCACTTGCTTTTTCATAATGTCCTGAGTAATTTAAAACTGCAGCCTGTCTTTCCAATACAAGGGTATCATAGATTTTACTCTGTTGAGTTGATTGTGCAATTTTATCCATTTCTTCGACATAAAACTCTTTCCAGTCTTCATCACGTTTTAGGGATTGTCTCATTAATGATTTGACCACTTTGAAAGGTTCATTTCGATCTGTAATTTCTTCAGATGCCATATCTGCTATCTCCAACCCAATTTCAATTTGTTTCTTTGTCTGTGGTGAAAAATACTTATTTGTTCTTGAACTCTTTATAAATTTAATTAAATCAGCCCCAATAAGCAAGATTAAACTGTAGTCTTTTTCGCCTCGTACTGAACGACCTAATCCTTGTTCAATTTTTTGTGCAATCTTGATATTCATTGAGTCACTTTCTATCCTGTTTGATTCTTCATATCTCTCAGCCAAAGAGAAAAAGAAAGGCTTGCCGTCAAAAATCAGAATTCTACAAGTTTCGTCAGGTAAGTCTATACCATCATATCGATTAGCAAAAACTACTGTTCGTTCAAAATTACATTTTTTCAAATGGTTAATAATAATTGGTACTTCATGTGACTTAGGTACTAATGATCCAAGATGAAAATATAGTTCAGTCTTGCTAAATGATGAAACTAATGATACAATCCCATAATTTTTTTCTGATGGTTTTGCCAAGTGATTGACCATTGTAATCCTATCAAGAGTTTCGTCTATTAGGGAAGGAATTACAATCATCTTTTCACCTGACCATATTTGATCAGGGTTTGTTAATGGAATCTTAATTGCATCTAGATTAAATCCTAGGCCTTTTATGAAAAAAGAATCATCCTGTGTTGTTGCGGACATTAATATTCTTTGGCTTGCTTTATTAAATGATGAGAATTTTTCAATAGGTATATGTATTGGAGTGATTTCAATATTCTGACCAGAAATAAAAGCTTGACAGTTTTTTATGTTGTCTTTAATAAATGGCCAAGAGAACATAATCTCTGTTTCTTCCTTGTACTCCGATAATATCTGCAGAACTTCAGCCGATTTATCAATCCAATTCCAATACGGTATTGGAAGATATGAATTATAGTCTCCGTTCTTAATCTCCAAAAATGTGCCCTCACCCTGTTCTGGTAATGCATCGCTAAATAACTCAATAAGTTTTTTGTAAACTAAATGGTCTTTGTTTAAATTTATGGTAAATGTATCTTTGATAGAATCTATACAAGCATGCGAATCGTCCAGAATAATATTTTCAACTGGTACATAATCATTATTCAATCCAAATATTGTTTTACCGTTAAATACTTTTTGTACGTGAGTTATTAATATTCTTTTACCATCGAGAAATTCATTAGGCAAAGAATTATCCTCATCAATTGAACAATAAGGGATGCCAAACTTTTTAGCATCTTGTCTAACCTGTTGTACTAAATATTTATTCGGACAAATAAACAAGCAAGAGCCACTATTTGAGTTTATCTTTGACAATAAAATCAGCAAACCGATCAAAGTTTTTCCCTCTCCAGTATGAAGTTTGATGATTAGATCCTTTTCATTCACCTTCTTTTCAAACCATTCATTCAGAATATTTAATTGAGCAGGCCGTAACGGACCAGTTATACTTCTTCTATCAAGAGAATCATATATTTCAATTGGATTTGTTTTTTTCTCACTTGAAGTCTTCTTTAATCTTTTCCTGAAATCTACCATTTTATTGCTTGTGGTTTAGTTAATATTCCAACTAACGTCAAAATTAGTTGTTGATTATCAATTGTTTATATTTCTGTTAAATTTTATCAATTTTCTATATTTTGCATTTCTTCTTTGATGTTATCGAAAATATTCATCGATATTTTTCATCGAAGGGGGATTGTGCACAACGGTATGCAAATATGTAGCGGCTGCGCTTCTCTGGCGCGTTAAACTCGCAGCTGATATATATTTGCTGTTCTAAGCTGTTATCTCTTTTTGATTTCTGATTCATAATATTCTTTCATAATCGCCTGTAGTTCTTGATTACTTTCTATTGTTTTATCGTCTTGATAAAGAAACATTGGTAATGCTTTTTCAGCTTCTAATATTTTTATCAATCCTTTTCTAATTCTATGATTTTCATCCTCAATATTTGCATGTGCAACAGGTATGTAAGCATTTCTCTTAATCTGAACTTTGTCAAAATTGTATCCCAATGTTTTGGCCATCTCTACAAGTAAGTTTGCTAATAAATCCTCATTTTTTGAGAGCCAATTATCCGGATGTTCCTCATCTGGCTTCTGATTAAGATTGTCAAAATACTCCTTCCATGCAGTTATCACATTGCTATATTTCTTATGCTTTGAAAATTCTAGGTCAATCCTGTTTAATGCTTCGACATGTTGATATGACAAAGCTGTTCCTCTAGTTGCCATTAATATCTTAAAAATATTATGCTTTCTGTTTTTAGATTCTCTCATTCTTTGTAGGTACTTTTCAATTTGAACAGCAGCAATAGGGCCTACTATTATTGCAAATACTGTTATAATTTCAATTGTTTCCATAAACTCTATTTTTTTGTAATACTTGTTAATAGCTTAGAACGGTAAATTGTATGAGTAGTGGCAGATTGCGGGCTTCTTACCTGTCAAACCGCTATGCAGTTTGAGCGGGCTATGAAACCCCAAAACCAGTACCGAACCTGCCATTACTTATACAAAATGTTGGCGGTATGTGCTTTCTATTTAATCCTTATTAATACGACATAATCAGAGATGATTTTAATTTTTTCAGTCAACGTAGTATTCATTATTGACTTGTCATTTGGTAAATCCAATGTTGTTGGTAATACGTCTATTAAATTTTTTAAATAACTTGACTTAATAGCGTACGATACATTATCAGCAACATCGGCTCTAATTTTTGCTGAATTTACTCCAATTAAGTTTCCATCAAAATCAAATAAAGGTCCACCACTATTTCCTGGCTGAATTGGTGTAGTCATTTGATAAGTCGAGATGTCTCCTTGAAATCCTGTCTTCGAGCTAATTTTACCATCTGTAAATTTAATTTCTGTCCCCATTACAGTTAACGCCATCGGAAAACCTAATGCGAAAACATTGGAACCAACATCTGTAATTGAGGTCTTAAAATTATAAGGTATTGTTGAGAAAGGGCTAAATGACATATCATCAACTTTTAATATAGCTAAATCATTAAATTTGTCGCTTTGAATTACTTTAGCTTTATAATTTTGTTTTTGACCATTTCGTATAAATTCAATTTCAATTTCAGAAGATTCAGCTATTACGTGGTAATTGGTAGCAATATAGCCATCTTTACTAATAAAGAAACCTGTACCATTTCCTTTCCAATCACCAAAGTCAGAATTAGTATTGTTGTCAGCAACTAAAGAACTTTCTAAATCTTGTTTTACGATTAAATTCTCAAATAGAACTGATTTTTTCCCAGAAAGGATAGAGAAGCCAATATAGTTCCCGCGAAAACCATAAAATTCTTCAGAATGAACTAAACTACCATTAATAGAAAAATACATTTTGTCTTTCACTCTTAGAATTTTAACCTGATTTCTTTGGTAATCCTGATTAATTGTATTTGACTCAGTCCATTCTACAATTTCAATATTAATTCCTTCTGTTTTGCCCCCGATAAGATAATATCCATTTGCACTTATGTAAAAATAATAGTAATTGTCCCAGTCCTTAAAACCCCAAATTAAACCGTGTCCATTATTCTTTTCGCCAGATTTAAAATCAATTATCGTTTCAATTGAAAAATCTTCGGTAAGACTAAGTGGTATATTTATAGTCTGCCTAAAACCGTTTTCAGTTTTGGTTTCCATTAAAAGTCCTTTTTCTGGCAAAATTGAACTTTTATAATCTTTTTCACTTTCAACTAATTGCCAATCATTAATGTTTTCATCGTTTGCAAAACTTTCGTAGAAGACTTTTTGACATTTGCCAAACTCATCACATTCTATAAAGAATTTATCAGTTAGAACTCCATTTTTAAAAACAAATTTTCTATACAACTTGCCTGTTTCATAATAATCAAGCCAAGTACCATCAAGAACTCCGCTACTGTATTCTATTTCTCTCGCTTTATTTCCGTTTTCATAATAGGTTTTAAACAAACCATTGTAATCGCCGTCTTTATATGTAGCATCGTATCTTAAATTGCCATTCTCATACCAAATTTTATGTGTAAGAACTTGTCCATTTTTGTCGTGTAAGATTTCAAACTCCTTATTCCCACTTTTAAAGTAACCTTTGGAGAAACCTATAAATATTGATTTTGAATCATCGTATTTATCAATGTACGAAGCTCCATCAATTCGAGATTGTAATTCGCCAGAAATAAAGTAATCTTTAACTTCTCCAACGGGGTCTCCATTTTCATTAGTCTTAAAAACCCTATAAAACTCGGCATTGTTCTTAGAAGTTCCTTTCCATTCGGAATCATAATAGAACTTCTGTTGTGTCTGGCTAAATACTGAGATTGAGTATGAAGTAATTAATAACAGTATTAGTAGTTTCTGTCTCATAATTATGATTTTTTAATTTCATTAAACTTAAAGCCTTCAATTACCTTAAATGCCTCAATAAATAAATGAATTTTATTTGCAACTAAACAAAAATATTTTCCCTTTTTAAACTCGGTCATAATTCCAATTAATCTATAATTTAACCAATATTCTTTTGTTTGAGGGTCTTGGTTAAATTCGATGAACCATAAGCCGCAACCACTTATCCCATAGAAATGTGTATTTACTTTTTTCTTGTCTCCTGTTTCAATGTCAGTTCCTTTCCCTTTCATTTCTACCAAGAAAAAGTCGGATTTATTGTAACCATAGAAAGTATAAGGTTTCTCATTGGTTGCATTGGTCAGATAAAATGATGCACCAGTATCTAATTTTCTATTATTAAACTTTATGTTATTTTCAGGAAAACCCAAAATACAATAATTTGCTGCATCTAGCATTTGATTATGCTTTGATATTTTATCTAATGTCAGAAATTTGAATGGTTTAGATAATGGCTCAACCATTTCTGTTGCAATTTTAATATATGCCAAATCAACACCTTTACTTTTATCAATATCCGTGTATTTAATATCTCCGATTACATTAATGTATTTTTCTTTATCAACTCTGATAAATAATTGATTTTGTTCTTCAATTAAGTAATCTGCAATGTGAGAGGCTGTTAATATAAAATGTGTGTTATAAATCAAAGCAAGTACACCAGTCCCAAACGGTCTTAAACCTTCATCAGTCTTGTAAAAGAATTGCATTGTAAACCTGAGTAAATCTTTGTCGATTAACTCCTTTACTAATTCATCAGTTTCCTTATTTGATTCTGTTTTAATCAATGTTCGTGTCGTTTTTTTGCATTACCGCCAACGTTAAGTGTATGATTTTGTAAGGGATTGCGGGCTCAAATCTATCATTTTACCCACCAAATTTAATGCGGGTGATAACGCTCAAAAACCACTGAAACCCTTATAAATTATACACATTGTTGGCGTGTCGTTATTTTTTACAATATTTTTCAATCATTTCTTTTGCATCTGGGTCTCCTAATTTTTCGGAATTCTCAAATGCTTTGCAAGCTTCGTCATTCATGTTATAGGCTAAATAAATTAATCCAATCCAGTAGTGACAAGCAGGTTTTTCATAATTTGCTTGAATACAGAATTTAAAATCCTCAAAAGCCAATCTAACACTGTCAATATTATATCTTGCAATTCCTCTTTCAAATCTGATTTCTTCCATTCCGACATCAAATTCAAAACCATTATCAATGAATGAATTTTCAACTTTTTCCATATAAATCAATTCACCACCCTTGGTTTTAATTGCTTTTTCAAAATCCTCAATCGCTCCATTATAATCCTCAAGTCTTTTCTTGTTTTTCCCTCTGTTTAAATATGCTAAAGCATTGGCAGAATCAATCTCAATAATTTTTGAATAATCCTCAATTGCACCTTTATAGTCTTCCAGAATTGACTTGTCAACACCTCTATTAATCAATGCGTAAATATTTTGTGGGTCTTTCTCAATAGCTTTATCCAAAAGAGGAATCGCCTCTTTATATTTTCCTTCTTTTTCAAATTTTTGGGCTTCTCCATTATAGTATTCCGAAGATTTGAAATCACAAGAAACCAAAGTCAAAATAATCAATATGTATGTAATTGCTCTCATGTTCGTTTTAATGCACGCCAACGGTATGCGTGTAAGTTGCGTGCCGCTTTTCCACTACCCCGCCGAAAACTATTTCCACTGCAAGATAATCAAATTATCTGTTTAGGGAAAAGCACTACACTGCGGCATGAAATTTACACGCTGTTACAGCCTGGTGCTTCTGCTCCGACTTCGAGTTCCGATCTTCACTTGCGGAAAACGCATCCCCGTTCAAATGGTTTTTTTATTTATTTCTCT
>JAQIBY010000164.1 GCA_027858835.1 Bacteroidales bacterium
TTTTTCTTACAGGAATAGAAAATGAAGACGCAAGCTTAAAGATACCTGCTAAAACCGGAAATAAGGCTGTCGATAGTGTTTTTAAAGGTATGAATAATCTCAATGAGCTTTTCAAACAAACAAAAGTTAAAATTTCAACACAAGAACAATATTACAATGCAATAATTAATCAATCTGCAACAGGATTATTTTCAGTAAACGAAAATGGTAGAGTAGTAAATATAAATCCATCTGCAACAAAATTAATTGAAATTAAGGAGTATCAACATATAAATTCGCTTATAAAAATTGACAAATCACTTCCTCAATTTATACTGCAATCAGAAAGTTCGACATCTCAAAATTCAGCTATTTTTGAAAATAAATATGGGCAGAAATTATTATTTAAACTGTCGAAACTAAGCATAGCAAAAGAAAAAACAACCTTAATTGCAGTAAGCGATATTACAAAAGAATTAGATAGCAGAGAAGTAGATGCTTGGGTGAAATTAGCTAGAACATTGTCTCACGAAATAATGAATAACATAACACCAATAACTACTTTGTCTCAAGTTATTTCGGGTTATTTTATTAAAGATGAAAGTACGATAAAACTGTCTGATGTAAATAATAAAATTATCGAAAATACGGTTAAAGGTCTTGATATTATTGAAGAAAGAAGTCGTGGATTAATGAATTTTGTAAATAACTACAGACAGTTTACAAAGCTTCCAGAACCTAACTCTAAGAAAGCAAATTTATCTGAATTACTAGAAGATAACTTAATTGCATCTATGGCTTATCCAGGTTTTGATCGTATTGATATTTCAAAGGATATTCCAGAAAATATTTATTTTAATACAGATACGGAACTACTTTCTCAAGTAATAACAAATGTTCTTAAAAATGCCTCAGAAGCTTTAATCCAAAGTGAAACTGATAATCCTAGAATTGAAATAAAATTAAGAGCGTTTTTAAATTCGGTGAAAATTGAAATTAAAAACAATGGCCCTGAAATTTCATCAGAAATTAAAGAACAAATTTTTGTTCCTTTTTACACAACAAAAGAAGAAGGCTCTGGTATTGGTTTAAGTTTAAGTAAACAGATATTGTTGTCAATGGGTGCTGATATTATACTTAAAACAAGCGCCGATAATGCTGTTGTTTTTAGTATTGTTTTGAATTAAATATTTTTTGTGTTTTTAACTCATATTATTCTAATAGAACAAAATAGCATGAAAAGAAGAGTGTTTTTCTCAGTAATAAATTTGATATCAATTAAAGCATTTTCTTAACAGGAAGGTGCTGCTGATGAATTCACATTGCTTGCCATAGCCTTTGATTGTGGATTTAATTCCAAAGCGAGTTTTAAGCGTGTTTTCAAAGAAAATACTGGGATAACACCACGACAATATCAGAAATCAGTTGCTCAAAAGATGAAAACCTGATGAAAAATGCTTATTTTGTTCTCAAATAAAAATTCGATTATGCGTTATTTTATTATTTCAATCATCATTTTTGGTTTTAGTTTATCGCTTTCTGCTCAAAGCATGAATAAGACAATGCATCAAAAAGCTGAGCAGTTTATGTTCAATTTAGCTGCAGATACCGATAATGCGAAACAGGAATTTTCAGTAAGCGATTCATATGCATTTTATGATGTTGATGGGAATCCTGCCGTGCTTGTTTTTAATTTCGAGGGAGGCGGATTTTTACTTTTATCGGCCGAAGACGATGTTTTTCCTATTTTGGGATATTCTTACAAAAATCATTGTCCCAAAGACGATTTGCCATATGGATTTGAAGTTTGGATTGAGAATGTCGTGCATCAAATTGGGGCTGTTCGTGCGCATGATCTGAACGCAGATGAACGCATAGCGAAGGCTTGGGAACAATTTCACAACACGCCTGAAATGTTTCGTGCAAATAAAGAAGGTGGACTTGAACCCATGCTGCATAGCACTTGGGATCAAGGGAAATATTATAACAGCGCATGTCCTGATGATCCGGCAGGTCCGGATAAACATGCTTTAACAGGTTGCGTTGCAACAGCACTGGGGCAATTAATGAATTATTTCCGATATCCCCAGCAGGGAGAGGGTTATTATTCCTATACCGATCCGACTTACGGATTTTTGGAATGCAATTTTTCTGAACAGTATTACAACTGGGATGCAATGGGAACGAATTTGGAAACCTATAATCCTGATGTTGCTGATTTTTTGCATCACATCGGCGTTTCGGTGGATATGCAATACGGACCGAATGGCTCTGGAATGACAAACCATAAAGGTGCCTATACTTTGAGGACATATTTTGGATATGCCGATACGACAGAGTATTTTTTTCGTGACAGTATAGATGAGGCATTTGACTGGACGGGCATGTTAATTGACCACTTGAATCAAGGAATTCCGTTATATTATGCCGGTTGGTCAGATACGGTTTTCCAGATGGGACATGCGTTTATTGCTGATGGATATGAGAATTCAACCTATTTTCATTTTAATTGGGGATGGGGTGGTTCATCTGATGGATATTTTAATTTGAATTCATTAACGCCATCCGGTTCTGATTTTACTTTGCTGCACGAAGCCATTGCCTATGCAACGCCTTCCGGTGATTATCCTGTGTATTGTGGTGGACAAAAATTGCTGACAAATTTACAAGGCTGTGTTGAGGACGGCAGTGGACCCATGCATGATTATGTTGGTGGAAATACCTGTGAATGGTTGATACAGCCAGATGATACGATAAGTTATATTGAGTTTGAGTTGATAAAATGTCATTTAGCGCCGGATGATGAGTTGATTATTTATGACGGGCCGAATGAAAGTGCCGGTATTTTGACTTCATTTACAGGAGAAACTGCTGCACAAAGTTTTGAAAGCAGTGGAGAATCTGTTTTGGTTCGTTTCATTGCTTCAGGAACTGAAACAGCAGCCGGTTGGATGTTATCATATCATGCAATTAAACCCAAGTTTTGTGACGTGATTGAAACGGTAACAGACAGTACCAGAATATTGTCGGATGGCAGTAATTCGTATCCATATCAACAAAACACCTATTGCAATTGGTTTATCCAACCCGACGGTGCAGAAAATATTCGAATTGAAATTATGGAAATGGATATTGCTGACGGCGATGAGCTTAGAATTACAGACCGTTCAACAAATACAGCCGTTGCAAGTTTAAGTGGAACAATAATTCCAGAAAGTTTTGATATCTATTCTGACGATGTTTCAGTGACCTTTGATAGTGATTGGGGAGATGTTGCAGGCGGCTGGAAATTGTCCTATGCAATGAATGTGGTTTCTGTTCCTGAAATTTTGCGTTTTGCACAATGTGAATTGGCTCCAAACCCAACTTCTGAAGGGATGTATTTACATATTTACTTGGATGCAAAAGAGAACTTAAGTTTGCAAGTTGTTTCGCTTGACGGCAAGCAGGTGTTTAAACAAAACATTGATGGCTTGGCAGGATATAACCGGATATTAATTCCGATAGAAACTTACGATGCGGGATTGTATTTTCTCCAGATAAAAGGCAGCAAGCAAGCGCAAACACTAAAATTACAGAAGTTGTAGTGTTGGCCAAAACCGCTACAAAGTGTATTGGATGTTTCTAATTTTTTCTTGCGTCAAGCTTTAATCAACTAGCCTTTGTTATTAATTTGTTTTTCAATTTGCACAATCAGGTTTCAATCTTGCATTCCGTTTGTCCTGTTTTCGACATTGGGTCACCCAAATTATTTTGGCACTTGTTTAAAATAATATTTACCGTTTTCACCAATGGTAAATCATTTTTACTGCGCTTTCTTTCCGATGAAAGAAAGCTAGC
>JAQIBY010000003.1 GCA_027858835.1 Bacteroidales bacterium
CAAGCGGTCTGCCATTCCCACCCGCATAGCCTTCTTTAAGAAGGCTTCTGAATGCTCATTTTCGGAGGGCTACGATTTTCAACACATACTTTGTGAATTTAAGTACAATTCATATCGTAATATCCAGAATACGTAGCTTTATGCTATTTTTTACCAAGCCCGCCGGACACGAATCAATGAATTGTTTAATCTATTGTGTGGGTTTCGCTTTTGGACATGATTTTTGCAAAAAAAAGGCAAAAATTCATGCCAAAAGCCAGATGTTATTATTTATCTCATAATCCAGCCATAAATGACTGGCTTATAAATGCTAAAATGAATTAATCCTTAGCCTCACTCCTCCCCAGAAACCTTCTCTAAGCCTTCAAAAACTTTGAGTAATTGCAAGCCAACAATGCTTGTGTTTTTGTAATAATGTGAAATAATGGAATCGTAAGTATATCCGGCACGAGCCATTTCCATCGCACCTTCCTGGGCTAATCCGACACCATGTCCGTAGCCTTTTCCTTTAAAAACCAAGTCCTTGCCTATAATCTCAATCTCAAAAAATGCAGATTTAAGTCCAAAATATTTCCGAATCTCCCTCATCGGGATCTGAACATGTCCAAAATTCATGGTAGCAATACGTTTTTGTAATCGCTGAATCATCTCCTCATCACTCAACTTACCGATATTCACACCGCGATTTTCAAGAAAAATATGCCATTCAGTCAAACTAATGCTTCTATGCCATTTTGCATGATTTCCTGCTAAAGAAAATGTATCAGTGACAGAAACTAAATAAGGCAATTGTGATGTCCAAACATCCACGGAATTAGCAGTTTGCCCTCCTGAATTTGAATGATAAACTGCATTAATTAATTTGAAATTTTCATCAACAATTACCTGCCCGTGCGTTTGTCTAGAAGCCTCTATAATGAGTGAATTCCCCGCTTTTCCGTGATAAACTTGACAATGCGTTCTGTCGCAAAGCTGAAACCCTTCATCTTCATGGCGATAAATATTTCTCAATGCATACGTACGACAAATGACTGCCTGCGTTTTATAGTATTCCAATGTCCCGGCATATCCACCTTCCGCTTCCACAACGCCGGCGGTATAATCCTCCAAATTAACCCGATTAATCAACAAAACACCATGATCTGCGTGACTTATATGCAAATCTCCTTGATACGCACGTGCCGAAGTTTCGAGATGGGACAGATTAATAAAAAATCCGCTTGAGGCAGTATCTTCACCCAGAGTAAACGCATTCAAATTCCATTGTAAACTGTCATGAATCAAAAGAAAACATGTGTCTTTATTTACAATTCGCAAATTTTGATTTGCAGCAAAAGAAAACAGAACGGAATCTTCATTCACCAAGTGATATTCCTTATCACGGGTACTAAATGCAATTGCATCAATAACTTCATCCGAAAAAATACGAACATCCAATTTTTGTGCAATGGAACTTAAGCTAAGTACCAAAAATCCAAAAATAAAAAGGCTATGTTGACAGGTGGTTTTCATGAAGTATTTCAATCATTTTTTTTGCAAGTCTATCCGAGACTCCATCTGAACCGAGTTTTGATTTAAGCTCCTCGTAATCAACGAGTACCACATCGTGTTTTGCTCCTCCCGGACAAATATCGGCAAATGCTTTGGATAGACTTTCGTCATTCATTTCATGTTGTATCAACTCTTTCACAGCATCACGGCCCAAAATCAAATTAACCAGACTAAATCTTCTGATTTTCACAATTAAACGGGCAATAAAAAAAGTTATTTTATTTGTCTTATAACAGACCACCTGCGGCACATTAAACAAAGCTGCCTCCAAGGTGGCAGTTCCGCTGCAAATCATTCCGGACACGGCATGGTGCAAAATATCATAGGTTTCATTGTGAAGCAAATGAATGTTTTCACGATTGGATATGAATTGTTCGTAAAACTCAATTTCCATTCCCGGAGCGCCAGCAATCAGGTACTGATAATCGGGATTTTTTTCTGCAGAGCGAATCATGTGCGGCAACATGCGTGAGATTTCCTGCTTCCGGCTGCCCGGCAAAATCGCAACAATTGGTCGATTATTTAAGCGATGCTTTTGCTTAAAGCTCGGTAATTCCAAAGCTTGAAATTGATTCACAGCATCTAGCAAAGGATGTCCTTCATAAACTGGATTCACATCATATTTTAGGTAAAAATCGGTTTCAAACGGCAGAATGACAAACAGCTGATTGATGGTTTTTCGCATGGAATACACCCGATTCTTTTTCCAAGCCCATAAATTGGGTGATATGTAATGAAAAGTACGAATCCCATTTGATTTCGCCCATTTTACCATGCGCAAATTAAATCCTGGAAAATCGACCGTGATTAAGACATCCGGCTGATAATCAAGAATATCCGCTTTTGCAAATTTAAAATTTTTACGAATGGTATTCAGATGTGACAGTACTTCGACAAAGCCCATGATGGCTAAATCTTTGTAATGCTTAACCAAATCTGCTCCAGCAGCTTCAACCATTTCACCACCCCAAGCTCGCACTTCAGCCTCCGGATCGTATTTAAACAATCCCTTGATAAGATTTGATGCATGCAAATCTCCCGATGCTTCGCCGGCGATGATGTAATACCTCATGACTTAATTGTTTACAAACTTCAAGAAGACGACAAGCAATACGTAAAGAAAAATTGAAAAGACAATTCCTTTATTGAGGTACCACATTTCCAGTCTTTTAAAGAGATAAAACGGAATCAAATTTATCAAAGTTGTTAAACTCAACATGGGCAAAAATGTTCCCATTTGAGTCAAATATTTGATATAATTGATTAGTGTAAAATCTTTGTTATCCTGAATGAAATACATGACAACAACCACAAGAAAAGGGAGAATCAAGCCCAAAATCAAACCGTATGCCGGTTTATTTAATCGTTGTTTTACTAATTTATCCATAATTTATTGCTCAAAATTCCAGTTTTTAATCATTTCTATGCTTTTATAATCCGTAAAATCAGGTTTTACGGGAACAATTGAAGCCAGATTCTGGCTTAAAGCATACTCATCGGTATCTTTATTTCCATTTTCATGATTTTCGAAATAGCCAGTCATCCAAAAATATTCCTTAGCTCTTGGGTCGATGCGTTTTTCAAACTCTCCGCTCCAAACGCCTAGTGTTTGACGACAAACCCTAATTCCTTTAAACGCTTCAGGTGTCACATCCGGAATATTGACATTCAATGCAACATTTGGTGCCAATCCATTATTTAGCACGGAATGTAGCACTTTACGCACCACGATTTTGCTTAAGGTAAAATCAGCATCGGGTTTATGATTCAATAAGGAGAATCCAATTGCCGGAATACCATGCAAAGCAGCTTCCAAAGCCACTCCCATTGTTCCGGAATATATTACAGACACCGCAGCATTTGAGCCATGATTAATTCCTGACAAAACAATATCCGGAGTTTCGCTTAGAATTTGATCAAGACCTAGTTTAATACTATCTACAGGCGTTCCATTTACGGTATAAAACGCATGTTTTTCAGTTTTCTCCACCTCACGAATGCGCAATGGCTGACTCATGGTAATGGAATGAGATTTCCCTGATTGTCCGGTATCAGAAACCACCACGACAACACGTCCAAAATCTTTTGCTACTTCAATCAAGCTATGCAAGCCAAGTGCATGCGGTCCATCGTCATTTGATATTAAAATCAATCGTTCTTTCATCGTTTTACGAATTTAAGTGCAAAGATAGTAAAAGACAAGCTATTTCAAAGCGTGACAAGCAGCTGATTCATAAACATTTTATGTCCATAACACGTATAAAATGAATAAAGAAAATCCCTTCATTTCCTTTTTTTACGGGATATTTATTATTTTTAAGCTTTTAATTTTGAACACAATATCTAACGAAAGGTAACTGAAAATGAAAAAACATAAAATTGAATCGCAGGATAAAATTGACGAGATTATCCGTAAAGCGCAAGTATGCACGCTTAGCATGATTGATGGCGATGAACCATATGCAATCCCAATGAATTTCGGCTATATTGACGGATGCATTATTCTCCACAGTGCGCCTACCGGAAAGAAATTTGACATACTCGAAAAAAACAATCGGGTATGTATCTCTTTTTATGTCGATGAAGCCATGAATATCCGTCACGAAAAAGTGGCTTGCTCCTACTCCATGAAATTCAAATCGGTTTTGGCTTTCGGAAAGTTGGTTGATATTGAAGGAATAAAAGAGAAAACAGATGCAATGAACGAAGTCATGAAGCAATACACAGGAAAAACCTTCACATATAACGATCCTGCAATTAAAGGCGTGCGATTAATGCAAGTGAAGGTGGAAAAATTCACAGCGTTTAACCGTGGCTATGATGAATAAAAACCGGCGATATTGGGATAAACAGGCTGTAAAATCAGCGAAACTCAGCTTTATCAAGGCAAAGCAGTTTAATGAGTGTAAAAATCTAATCCTTTATCACCTTGAGCCTTCATCCCATTTAGCAGATTTAGCTTGTGGAATCGGCTATGTCGCCTATGAGTTATCCGATTTTGTTGACTCCATACATGCAATTGATTATTCCGAAGCAATGATTAGCATGGCAAAAGCCAGAAAACGCAGTCCTGAACACGATCACATCCATTTTGAAATCGGGAATATTGAAGGTACAAGCATCAAAGAAAACAGCAAAGAAGCCTGCTTGTTATGTCATTTACTCAATTATCTTCAAAATCCGGAAATTGTGCTTTTTGAGGCGAAACGCATTGTGAAACCAAACGGAATTATCATTTCAAACACCTGTTGTTTTGGGTCAATAAGAAGCGTTCGCGGATTTTTCAATTGGATTCGCATTTATCTCAGTAAAATTTTGAACATCTCAAAACATTATAAAGTTTACACGTTCAAATCACTTCGAAAAGAGCTGGAAGCAAGTGGAATGGTAATCATTGCCGAGAAAAAATTGCGTGTCAAAGGAAATGCTGTGCTTTTTACCATCTTAAAAACCTGATATGCAGAAAAAAGGACTGAAATATCTATTTGTCTTGATATTACCGTTTCTGGTCAATTTCAATTTGTTTGCCCAAACATCAGAAATTGACTCCATTTCCATTCAGTCCGACCAAATCATCGTGAGTAAAACCAATACCGAACTCACAATTTATTTGTTCCAGAATGCTGCCCCGGCAGACTTTTCAGACAGTCTGACACTGAGCATTAACAAAAAACCAGAAACCCTGCTTTTTGAAAACGGCATTGCTAAATACAAAAAAAGCTTTCAAACAAAAACCACTGAAAACATAGAAATTGGGAGACTGAAAAGCAGCACCGACATTAATCCGATTCCGCTTTGGTTCAGCATATTGCCACCATTGATTGCAATTTTATTTGCGCTCATTTTCAAAGAGGTTTTTTCGGCTTTAATTCTAGGAATTTTCAGCGGCACCCTCATAATCAGCCTGCATCAGGGGCTTGGTGTTGTTAAGGCAATAATCATCGCTTTTTTACGACTAATCGACACCTATATTATTCAGGCACTGAACGATAAAGATCATCTTTCCATTATTGTGTTTTCGCTTTTAATTGGCGGAATGGTGGGAATTATCACACGTAACGGCGGAATGAGGGGTTTGGTTAGATTATTATCGCGTAAAGCAAGAACCTCACGCAGCGGACAATTAGTGACTTGGATTATGGGAATCGCCGTGTTTTTTGATGATTATGCCAACACCTTAGTCGTAGGAAATACGATGCGAAACGTCACAGACAAATTAAAAGTTTCGCGTGAAAAACTCGCTTATATTGTTGATAGCACAGCAGCACCAATGGCGGCAATTGCATTCATCACCACTTGGATAGGCGCAGAATTAAGCTATATCCAAAATGGAATATCAACGATTGGTTTGGAAACAACGGCTTACAGTGTGTTTTTTGCATCGCTGAAATATTCCTTTTACCCTTTACTTACACTGGCATTTGTTTTTATACTTATCATGCTACGGCGTGATTATGGACCAATGTACAAACGAGAATTAAAAGCTCGCGGCGGAAATCAATCAGACGTTATCGAAACCAAAGAAAAACCTGAGAAACGCTTAGTCAGCTCGGCATGGAACGGTATATTACCCGTAATGCTTGTCGTTTTCGGCACCATTGCCGGGTTAATATTCACCGGGTGGGATGCCTCTGTCTGGAGCGATGAAAGTTTAAGTTTGGGAAATAAGATATCCCACACAATTGGCCAGGGAAATTCATTTGAAGCGCTGCTTTGGGCTTCTTTTGCAGGCGTATTACTGGCAATTACAATCACTGTCAGCAAAAAGCTGCTAAACCTCAAGCATAGTATTGAGGCGATGGTTAACGGATTTAAATCCATGTTAACTGCGATTCTGATTTTAACATTTGCCTGGGCACTTGCCTTGCTGACAGAGCATTTACATACCGCTGATTTCATCAGTCATATTATGCAACAACTTTCCGTTTCACCCCCGTGGATACCGGCCATTTCTTTTGTTTTTTCGGCATTTATTGCATTTTCAACGGGTTCAAGCTGGGGAACAATGGCAATTATGTATCCGCTAATGCTGCCTACAACTTGGCTGATTTGCATGGATTACGGATTAGAGCATGAGGCAGCAATGGCAATTTTCAACAATGTTGTCAGTACGGTAATTGCAGGTTCGGTGCTCGGAGACCACATCTCCCCGATTTCAGACACAACAATTTTAAGTTCGCTTGCAAGCGGATGTAATCACATCGACCACGTTCAAACACAAATGCCTTATGCATTGACTGTTGGCGCTGTAGCACTGATTTTAGGAATCATTCCATCCGCATTCGGAGTGCCGTTTTACCTGTTAATTCCATTAAATATTGCGATTCTTTATGGGATAATTCGTATTTTTGGAAAAAAATTACCGATTACTAAACTTTCAAATGAATAAGTTGTTTTAAGAAAAAGGGAAAAATTATGTTGAAATTGATGTTATTAGCAATCGGAGTCTTAAGCTTAGTATTTCTCGGCTTAGGCATTAAAATATTTTTCAGTAAGAAAAAGGAATTCCCGAATACACATATCGGGGGAAATGAAAGTATGGAGCGCCTGGGAATTTCCTGTGCAACTGCCGGAGAAGGCGGCTTAGGAGGATGCTCCTGCGAGGTTCAAGGCGGCAAAAAAGGAGATTGTCATACGGAGAAAAAGGTTTGATCCGCTGGTGAGCTGCCTGTCCGACTGCTGGCGGAGACAAGGGCTTGAGGTTAGAAGTTAAAAAATCATGCGCCCAGAAGGCGACTGAGGGATCCGCCGGTTGGCGGAGCGTCTCGAAGGCGACGGGGAAAAAAGAGGAAATTTGTTTGAAGTTAGAGGCTCCGACATGCGTCGGGATTGCTTCGTGTTGCAATTTTCAGTTCGATAACTCCTGAAAAAGGACACTCAGGGAATTTGGGAAATGACAATGATGTTATTGAAGATTTTGGTTTAGAAAATCAATCGCTTCCGGTTTTCCGAGATCCATCCAAAAATCCGCTTGATGTACAAATGCTTTAATTTGATTTGATTTTGCTGCATCCAGATAGGATTCAATGATTGAAAATTTCCCGTTACCGGATAAAGATTTTAAGAAATCTTGAGAAACCATTTGAATTCCGCTAAAGGCAAGTGGAGTCGGATTATCGAAGGTTTTTACCGGACGAACTTCTCCGGTTTTAATGTTTTTCCATCCGACAAGCTCCGAATCATCATTAAACAGCAAATAGCGCGATGTTTCTCTGTCTCTCACGGCAAGTGTTGCAAACGACTGAGCAACATTATGCGCACGCACCAAATCTGCATAATTTATGTTGGTCCAAATATCCACATTATGCAAAAGAACCGGTGAATCGCCCTGCAACAATTCTCGGGCTTTAATTAATGCTCCGCCGGTATCGAGCAGTTTTGCGCTTTCATCACTGATACTTATTTGGTAAGCTGAAAATTCCTTGGATTGCAAATAATCAATCAATTTTTCAGCAAAATGATGCACATTTATCACAAACTCATCAAATCCAAAACTGTGCAATTTGTGAATTAAATGTCCTATCATCGGTTTTTCGTTAATTTCAACCAATGCTTTAGGGCGATCTTCTGTGAGTGGATACAATCGTGTGCCGAGTCCGGCAGCAAAAATCATTGCTTTCATCGTGATCTTTTTATCAAATTATTGATTTCGGCTTACAAACCTGCTCCTTCTTTTTAGCCTGCAAGCCGCATTTCTTACATTTATAAACAGCATCACTGAGGGATTTCTGTTTTTTCTTCTCACACATCTTCTTCGCCATAATATTAGAAATCTTGTTCTCTATGATTCAAAACAAGATGAACCGCATATTTGTTTTTAAGATGATGATAAATCTTTTCGGCAGCATACACCGAACGATGCTGTCCACCTGTACATCCAAATTGAATGGATAAATAATCAAATCTGCGTTGCAAATAGGTTTCCGTTGACTGCTCTACGATATCTGTCACCGATTTAAGAAAGGCTTGCATCGAGTCTGTCTTATCGAGAAACTCAATCACTTCATCATCCCTTCCGGTTAGCGATTTGTATTCATCATACCGACCCGGATTATATATGGCACGACAATCAAAAATATGACCGCCTCCATGTCCTGAATAATCTTTTGGCAATCCTTTTTTATAAGAAAAGCTACCCACTTGAATCACAAGTTTTCCTGGTTCTGTTTTCTGCGACAACCAAGGCTGAAATCGAGGTGTTAAAAGCGTCACAAGCAATTTGCTCAATTCCGGAAATTTCCCGATAAATCGATTGGATTGTATTACCGTTTCTAAATTTTTTATCGCCATTGGTAAGGACAATAAAAAATGTGTTTTTTGCTCATAAATTCCACGAAAACCGTAAGCACCAAGTGTTTGAAGCACCCGAATCAAAATATACGCATCGTAATAATATCGAAAATCGGCTTCGTTAAACTCTATATATCGGCTTAAAGCCTTCAGGTATTGCTCTAACAAAAAGTCACGTACTTTATGCGGTAAATCGGCTCTGGCCTGCCATAGCAAAGACACCAAATCATACTGCAACGCTCCTTTCCTACCTCCTTGGTAGTCTATGAAGTATGGCTTCCCCTCGTGCACCATGATATTTCGAGACTGAAAATCTCGAAACAAAAAATAGTTAGACGGCGCTTTGAGCAAAATATCAATCAGAGCAGAAAAATCCGCATCGAGCGCAAGCTCATCAAATTCTACACCGCTCAGCTTCGCATAATAATATTTAAAATAATTCAAATCCCATTCAATGGCTTTCCGATCAAATTTTGACACCGGATAACACACCGAATAATCAAAATCATCGGCTGCAATGGTCTGCATATAAGCGAGTGACTCCAACGCGGAAACGTACAAATTCAGCACGGATTCGGGAATTTCATTTCCGTTTCGGGTTTTAGCGAGTATATCAAACAAACTGATGTCACCTAAGTCTTGTAACAGATAATACTGCTCATTATCAGAAACATGCAGCAAATCCGGAACGGGCAGGTTTTTTTGTTTAAAATGTTTTGTCATGCTAAAGAAAGCACGATTTTCATTCACATTCTCATTAAACGCCGCAATGACAGACTTATCATCATAAATAAGCCGAAAATACACTCTGTCCGAACCGGAACCCGGAAGCCGTTGTGTTTTATCTGCCGAACGATTACTCCAATCCTTAAACAGATTTTTAATCTGAGTTTCTGTCTTTTCCATATCGTAAAAATAATGGATTTCTGAGACTATACAATTGGCAAATGAAATATTCTAAAATAAAAAATGGCTTACTACTTTCATAATAAGCCATTTAATATCATCTTTTTTTTAGTCTTTGTGGAGCTGCCGGGAAACTTAAACAATAAATCGAACTAAAAAATATTGAACAAAAAATTAATTACAACGAAATGCCTGTGCTTACAGTCACAGACGAGGATGAAGAAACTTGGTTCGCAGGAATTGACATCTGCACAATTTTAGAATATCAAAATGTTACAGATATTTTGGGAAAAAAGCTAGATGATGATGAAAAAAAAGCTGACCTATCTCCCAGATAGTTCAGGTCAGCTTAGAAAGACCCTGACTATCAATGAGTTTGGTTTGTATTTATTAATTCTAAGTAGCTCTAAACCTGAAGCTAAGACTTTTAAGCGATGGGTTACATATGAAGTTTTATCCTCTATCAGAAAGCTGGAAAATTCACTACAGAACAGGAGAAAGAGCATGAAGTTTCATTGCAAGCAATAGCCAATAATATAAAGGCATTGTAAGCTTCCCCCCAATTCGGTCCACTTAAAATTAGAGTGTGAAATTAACAAATTTGTTTCATAAGTTCAAAAGGAGTTTTATAATTTAATGCTTTGTGAGGTCTGTTTTGATTGTAATCCATCATCCAATTTTGCGTTTTGTCTCTCACCTCATCAATGGTTTTAAATATGAAAGCATTTAGGAGTTCCCTCCTTAAGCTTCCATTAAATCTTTCAAT
>JAQIBY010000084.1 GCA_027858835.1 Bacteroidales bacterium
CGACAGGTTCTCCAAAGTATTATCTTTTCAAAAATGAAGAAAAATATGATTCCTCCAATAATTACAAGACCGGCTATTTGAGGGTTTTCGGAGCTGTGCATGGCACTTGGAATCATTCCTAGAAATGCTGCACCCATTAATGTTCCACCTGCAAATGCGATGAGTCTGTTAGAGAGTTTCTCTAGTGTATGCTTTTTTAAAAGCAAAATAGAACCTGCAAGCATTATGCTTCCAACACTGCCTATAAGTGCTGCTGCAATTATGTAAATTAATCTTTCGTCCATAGTTTGCAATAATAAACCCGATATGAAACAGCTGTCAGGTGATTTTGTTTAATATTTATTTAAGCATTTCGATTTTTTCGTCCTTTTCCGTTCCCTTTCCCTTGACCTGCTCCTGTGCCATTTCCACGTTTTTGACCTCTGCCTGACCTTGTTTCACGTTTTTCTTTAATGGCCTCATCGCTGAGTCCTTTATTTTCAGGATTGCATTTTCCTTGTTTGTTTCCGGTTTGTGGACCATCACCTTGTGGCCCTTTATGATTTAAATTTGGCATAATATTCTGATTTAAAAAATGAATAATTGCATCCAAATCGCTAATGTCTGGTGGGGGACATAAAAGGCGGATGGATGCGTTTGTTGCTAATTGGGTAAATCTTGGTCCAAAAAAGTTTGCAATAACGAGTTCGATATTTAGCTTGCGTAGTGTTTCAAATGCTAGTTGTCCAAATGCATTTTCAGCCCTAAACGCTGGGTTCTCAATGAAAATCGGATTTTCTCCTGCTTCTACAATACAGAAAAATTTACAATGTCCCGGACTATGTGCCAATTGTCCGGAAAGTTTATCGGTATTTGTTGCGATTGCAATTTGATTCATGAGTTTTCTTGTGTTTGAGCCGTTTTTATGTTTTTACTTCCGCACCACGGACAACAGGTTTCTGTTGCTCTTGAAAATTGTGCATTGCAATCATTACAAAACATCCAATTCTCGTCATAAGTTACCTGTCCACCGGAAATTTCAATAGCCAATCCTTCAATAAACGCTTTTGCAATTTTTCGTCTTGCTGATTCGTAAATTCGTGTGATTGTAGGCCGTGAAACCTGCATGAATTCCGCAGCTTCCTCTTGTGAGTGTAGCTCATAATCCATAAGCTTGATGCTTTCATATTCTTCAAGATGCAAGACAACAGGTTCATTCGAGATTGCTTGCTGTTCTTTCGGAAAGACAACCTGAAAGCCTTGATGATCGGGTGCCTTAGACACTCTGCGCATACGTTTTCGTCTTGGCATAGTTTTTTCTTCAAAGTTAAAAAATCCTATAGAAAAGAAGAGACAAATGTTTCATGTAAAAACAAATTGCCTCTTCTCGGATATTGGTAATCAGGAATTATTTTTCCAATGCATTTAATCGTTGTTTTAAGGCATTGATTTCTGCTTGAAGCCGGTTGTTTTCCTGCGATAAACTTTCGGAAGATTCAATGTTCCAATTACCTCGACCTCTTCCTAAGCCTTGTCCGCGCATGCGACTTCTTATTCCAAGTCTGGGTGACTGATCAATCCCCGCGCTTGAATTTCCTGTGCAAAATCCCATTTTGCGACCTGTCATTACTCCTTGACCATTTGGTCCTGTTTTATCTCCTCTAGGCATAATAAATTATTTTTTATGATTAATAGAATACAAAGATAGTGAACATATGTTCACTATGCAAGTTTTTTTTTGAGTTTTTTTTCTTATCCTAAAATTCCGGAATAATGTCATCTCGAACTCCGATGAAAGAAGGGGTGAGAAATCAGTAAGAATTCAGCAGACAGTTTATTGGTTAGCACAGTTTGCTTAACACCCCAGCCTGCCGGCTGGCAGGTAACACCTGATTGGGCGATGGCATGTGCGAAGGAAAGCCGAGGCCTTGAGTCAAGAAATTTCGGAGGAAGGAAAAACGATTGTTTTTCGATTGATATGTTGAATATCAAAGGGGAAAATCTGAAATCTGATTGAATAAGTAATTTGTTCTCGTGAAATTTATTTGCCAAGGATAAACTTTTCGCAAAGCCGTTTTAATTCAAAATCTGACATAATTCCACAGTTTTTCAGATTTGTAAAATCTTTGTTTTTGAGATAATAGTTTATCAAGCACTCTAAATCTGTTAATCCATTTGCTTTACACGCATTGTATGCTCTTTGACTAATGCGATATTTTCCCCGCAAATAATCAAGTTTATAGTTTGATAAATTCATTGCTGTGTTTTCCAACAAAATTAAATAATATTATCGATAAACAATCATTTTTTACAAAAAAAACAAGATTGTTTTTAAGTATGAGCCGGAAACCTCATGATAAGATTATTTCCTTATCTTTGCGGTATGCAAATAGGTTTAACACACTCATTGAAAATAGCAAGAGAAACAGTTCATGGTTTTTATCTCGAAGATGAGAACGGACATGAAGTGCTTTTGCCTGGTGTATATATCACTGAAGGTTTAAAACTCGGGGATATGATTCGCGTTTTTTTGTATAAAGATTCAGAAAACCGAATCGTTGCAACAACGGAAAATCCTGCATTTGAATTGGGCGAATTTGCTTTTTTAAGGGTGAAAGAATTGGGACAATTCGGTGCTTTTGTTGACTGGGGCTTGCCAAAGGATCTTTTAGTTCCTTTTTCAGAGCAAATTTCCGTTTTGAAAGCCGGTGAAAGCTATCCGTTTTGTTTGTGTTATGACGAGAAATCAGATCGATTATTCGGCTCTGCGAGGATAAATAAACAGTTGGATTATACCGATGTTCAGCTTGAGGCAGGGCAGGAGGTTGATATTTTAATTGCAGGAAAGCATGAATTGGGTATTTCCGCAATTATTGAGCAGCGCTATTCCGGACTGATTTTTCATTCTGATATTCATAAACAGATTCAAATCGGGGAGGAGCGAAAAGCTTATGTTAAGCAAGTTCGTGAAGACGGGAAAGTTGATTTATTGCTTGAACCCATGGGTTACGATAATAGTGTTGACGAGCATTCAACGAGTTTGCTTAACGCACTTGAGGCGAATCACGGAAAATTAGAACTCAGCGATAAAAGTGCCCCCGAAAGCATTAAAACAGCCTTGGGGATGAGTAAAAAAGCATTTAAAAAAGCACTTGGAAAGCTTTATAAGGCTGGGAAAGTGGAAATTAAACCCGGCGAAATTTTACTCAAAAAATAAGTTTACAATTTGCCTTTGAAATTTAAAATTGCATAGAAAACTTCCGGTATTTCTGATTTTAAATGGAGCTTTTTACCGGTGTCGGGATGCACAAAACTCAATTCAGAAGCATGAAGGCATATTCTGTTAATTCCCGTCGCATTTGTTAATTTTTTATTCAAATCCCAATCGCCATGTTGAGTGTCGCCGATGATGTCATATTTTAGGCTTGATAAGTGTTGACGAATTTGATGCCAGCGCCCGGTATGTAGTTTGATTTTTAGTAAATTAAGAATCAGCGGATCTCCATTTTTATCGGTTTGACCGGTTGCTTCACGTTGTTCTCGTTCAAATTCTGTGAGTGCAGAGAGTTTTTTTCGCTTTTTTCGGTCAAATACTTCCTTGTCAATAACTCCTGATTCCGGAATATCCCCTTTAACTACAGCTGTATAGTTTTTTTCAATTTCCGAATCCCTAAACATGCGGTTAAATGTTTCAAGCACTGTTTTATTAAAACATAGAATAATAAGGCCTGATGTTTTCGCATCTAATCGGTGCGGATTGTATATATTTTTATTGAAATAATTGCCGGCAAGTTTATTCAGGTAAACGGCGTCTTTCGGCATGTGACTGTTGTGTGTCACTGGAAGATCAACCTCCTTATCCAAAACAGCAAATTCCTCATCTTGATAAATGATTTTCATAAAAAGCGCTAATGATTTAGCGACAAACTTAATGAAATTTATACCGATTAAACATCAATTCGAAAGCTTTTGGATGACGCATTTTTTCACTACGGTCTATAAGCCTGCCTGCCATGCTCAGCTGGTAAATAGGCAGACAGGCTTCTTTTGCAGTATTTTCGGAATAAACTCCCGAAGTTAATTTGAGTCAGGTATTTGTGGTTTCAGTTTGTGATTGATTTTTAAATCAAAGTCATAACATAAAATCGTTTGTGGGTATTTTTTGGTTTTGGCTGAGTTTGATGAGGATTTTATTTTGAATTTATGAAATGACCTGTTGGTTCTGATGTTGCACCGACATATTCTTTTGGCATAATTTATCCAAAATTAATTGATAAAAAAAACGCCTTCTAGCTTGGTCTGAATGCATCGTTTAGCATGGGTTCCCAAAATTATTTTCCTAAATATTTTTTTTCAACTGGTATTGTGTTTAAAATTTAAATTTTGCTTGATATGTTTACTTCTTGCTTAGATTTTTTTGTTAAATCGATCATCCCCTCAATATCATCCGGGTTAAACCAATGCATGGCTTTGTAACGTTTCAACCAATTGATTTGCTTTCGGGCATATTGCCGTGTGTTTTTTCGGATCAGATGAATTGCTTCGTCGCGGGATATTTTCCCGTCAAAATACTGAAAAAACTCCCTGTAGCCAATGCTTTTGAGTGCTATCAAGCCTTGATGCGGATGAAGTTTTGCGGCTTCTGCTTCCAATCCTTGCTCCAGCATGATGTCAATACGTTTGTCAATGCGTGCATACAGAGTTTCTCTCGGAATTTCTAAGCCAATCATTAAAATATTAAAATCACGGGATTTAATTTGTCTCGTGTGAAAACTGCTGAATGGTTTTCCGCTGGAAATACAGACTTCCACGGCACGAATTACCCGCTTTGGATTGTTTCTGTCGATGCGTTGATATGACACCGGATCGAGCTTCTCTAGTTGAACAAGTAGGGGAGGCAGGCCTTCGCTTTCATGTTGTCGTATTAGTGCTTCCCGGATTTTCATGTCAGGGTCGGGAATGTCGTCAATTCCATACAGTACGGCATCAAGATACATGCCCGAACCACCAACCATTAGCAGTAAATCATGTGTGTTAAATAATTTGCTTGACAATTCCACAATATTCTGCTCAAACATGCTTGCATTGTAATAATCATGAATGGAAAGTTTTCCGATAAAATGGTGCTTGACACGTTTTAATTCGGCTTCATCAGGAACCGCTGTCCCAATTTTCATTTCCTTGTACATTTGTCGGCTGTCGCAGGAAATAATTTCCGTCTTAAAATGTTCAGCAATTTGAAGACTGCATTCGGTTTTCCCAACAGCTGTAGGACCGCTGATGCTGAGCATTATTTTGGGTTGCTTGCTCACTACAAATCGTAATCGTCAATATTTTCAAAATCTTCCGAGAGATCATCATCAAATTCATCAAAATCATCCGGCAGTAAATCTTCCATATTCATTACATCATCAATAATTTGCATTTCGGGAGCTTTCCCTTCCGCAAAGGTACAAATCGGATAATTCAGTTTGGCTTCTTTGGGAGTCATCGTGCGGATTTCTACCAGCTCAATGAACATCATACGAACCGAAAAGAAATCAAAAAGATAGAGTAATCGTTGATTTGCCTTAGTAATCAAATCCTTTAAGCGAACATCTTTCATGTAGTGGGGCTTTTCCTCTTGATCTGGATCCTCGTCCATCTCCAGCATGCTGATTTCTGTTTCCTTTTCCCAAGCCTGATTGCTGAGAAAAAAGCTTGTCATTTGTGAAAAATCAAAATCGCAGGCTGCTTGTATGCCCATGTGTAAATCGTAAAAGCGCTTTTCGTCAGGGATTTCAATGTCTCGGACAAAATCCTTGTTTTCAGATGATAATATTCTGAATTTGTAAATTTTCATAATCCATGCTTTTTATGCTCATGTTTTAAGTGACTGGGAAAAGATGGTGTTTTTTTTCACAGAGACTCATTACAAATTTAACAAAAATTTCAAGCCAACAATATTTTTTATGTCGGTGGTCTATTTTTTGCTCGTCAAACTCCTTTTGTATGCATCTCAGGCCTTCACTGAGCCTTGGAATATTATAAATTCAGCAAAAATTCTAAGCTGTCAATATTATCTGCGAATGTTTTTAAGTCGGGTTGCTGACAGGTGCCGAGAGGAATGCTGTTAGGAATGTCCTCTATATCACTGCTGATGCATTGAATTGAATCACTAAGCAGATCGAGCTCTGATCGCAGCGAATCAATGTTTTGATATCGCGCATAATGCAGTACGCTCAAGGGCGAAGCCAAATCAGGATGCTCCCGAAGCAATAAAAAATCATTGTCAAGATGGACTTGCTGATCCATCAATAAAATGGCTTTTTGATAAATATAATTATTCATGTATTTGGCATGTTCCATGATATGAGACCATCCTTCGCAAGCGTCAAGAAATTTAGTGACATCATAATCCTCCGGCACATAGAGTTTAGATACACTGCGGCATCCCAGTCCGAAATACATGAAAACATCATCGCAAAGCGCATTTAATTGCTCGGGCGTTTCGTTTCCGCTTAAAACCGCAACAGAATTTCTGTTTTTACGGATGATGTGAGGAAGTTTTTCGAAATATTGTTTAAAATATCTAGCCGAATTATTGCTCCCTGTGGCAATTATGGCATCGGTATTTTTGAATAATTCAGGTTCAAACACGACTTGATCATGAATTTCCGGCATATATTCAGCCAATTTGCGGATAATCATTCCGGGTAGCACCATATCCTTTGAAGAGCGTTTTACAATGGCCTTATGACCGCTGAGGATAACCATTAAAAGATCGTGCATGCCGACAATCGGGATGTTTCCTGCCATAATAATTCCCACTCGCTTAAGCTTGGGACTACCGAAGGAATAGCGCTTTGTAAATTCGGTTAAGTTATTAAAACTCAGCATTTTGCCCCAATGCGCTAAAGTTTGAATGCAAAACGATTTTGTAAACCAGGGATTTTCTTGTTCAGCACGAAGAATGTCACGCATAATATCGTCATGCGATTCAGGTTCAGAGATGAGCTCTCCAAGCCTGGAAAGTGCAATTAATTTTTCTTGCATATTTTCTGTTTTAATATCCGGGATCCTGAATAATTTCATTCAGTTCCTGTATTGATTCATTCAGGTTGATTATGTCTGCACCGGTAGCAATGATTATGTCTGCACCGGTAGCAATGATAATGATCTGAGCAATTGCCCAAACGACTGAAATTGAAAGCCCGATAATTGCCGTGATTTTTCCTGCTCGCATGTTTTTGTATGAGCCAAGAGTAAACAAATCGGGATTTTCCCGGTAAGTTCGCTCAGCACTTACAGACATGACAATCGCTATGATTCCGAGCACAATACCGAAAATTCCCCAACAGCAGCAGAATGTGACAATTGAAATGATTCCCATTGCTAGAATTCCGCCTGAGTTTGGGAGTTTTTGTTGCATGAAATTCGAGGATTTTGCTTGCGTTTCGGGTTCTGCTTTCGGCGGCGGATTTTGTGATGATTCTCCAGTTGTTGTGGTTTCAAACTGAAATCCGGAATTTGCTTCGGATGCTTCCGCTTGATTTGACTTTGATGATTTTTCGCCACTAAATTCAAATCCACGATCTTGAGTTTTTTTGTCTTGATTATCCATATTACGGTTTTTTAATGAAATTGAATGCGATATTGAGTGATTATTTTTATGAGATAACTGATTACAATAATTGCGCTTGTACTGATAAATGATAATTTTAGATATTTTGCACCGTTTTTAAAATTAAAAATCAAATGTGAAAATAACAAGCCAAATGTGAAAATAATAGGAATTAAGCCCGGATAAAGCTGAATGCTCTCCCAAATATTTCCTTTTAATAATTCAACAATAGCTCTTTGCATACCACATCCCGGACAATCCAAGCCAGTGTTTGCCTTGAAATTACAGGTTCCCATATGTGATTCTAACCAATGAATCATCGATAATTTGCAGTTTCAGTCAAAAATAATAAAATCCTGCAAACTTTCTTTCATTCGATTGTGTTTTAACAATCATTTATGGTTTTATTGACTTAATTTTTATCCTGATGGGAATAATATGCGTGCATTTTTCTAATCCAATGATTCATTTTTCACAGAATGTTTTTTGTATTTTTGCAGCATGCCTGTCTATCAATTAGATGAACATATTCGCTTTCCGCATCCCGAATTGGCTGAAACCGACGGATTACTCGCTGTTGGTGGCGATTTAAGCCCCGAGCGATTAATCTTAGCCTATGCGAACGGAATTTTCCCTTGGTATAATCCCGGTGATCCGATTCTTTGGTGGTCACTTGATCCAAGAGCAGTGCTTTTTCCCAAAGACTTCAAACTCACAAAATCATTGAAACAATCCATCCGTAAATACAATTACCAGTTTAAAATCAATGCTGAGTTTCCGGCGCTTATCAGGGCTTGTGCAAACATCCCGCGAAACGGGCAGGAGGGAACCTGGATTAGTGAGGAAATGGAAAGGGCGTATATCCGTTTAAGCGAATTGGGTTATGCTTTTTCGATAGAAACCTATTCGGAAAATCAACTTGTCGGTGGTTTGTACGGGGTGCAAATTGATGATGTTTTCTCCGGCGAATCCATGTTTCATACCAAATGCGATGCATCAAAAGCCGCTTTATACTTTTTATGCAAGATGGCTGAATCATTGAATATTAGGATGATAGATGTGCAGCAACCTACCGAACACATGAAATCCATGGGAGCATTTGATATGGATAGAGCTGAATTTTTACGTAACTTGCGGGCATTACGGCAATAATATGGCAGAAAATTTATCATATCAATTCATTGAAATGCTTTCAGCGCTTGAGCCTGATGTTAAACAGCGGAAATTTGTGCTTGCCGTGAGCGGTGGTGCTGATTCAATGGCGATGTTAAGTTTGGCACATAAACACGGACTGAAAGCAATTGTGGCGCATTGCAATTTTAATTTGCGCGGCGATGAATCCGATGAAGATGAGATGTTTGTGCGTACTTGGGCCGAGCGATTTTCCTATGACATTAAAGTTGCCCGATTTCAAACCAAAGATTATGCGAAGCAACATGGAATTTCCATTCAAATGGCAGCGCGAGATTTGCGTTACGATTGGTTTGAGTCGCTCAGAAGGCAAACCGCATGTGATTATGTGATTTTGGCGCATCATCGTGATGATTTGGTGGAAACCATGCTCATAAATTTAACCCGCGGGACGGGAATTAAAGGATTGACAGGCATGCAAGTTCGCAATGGATATTTGTTAAGACCGATGTTGAATTTGTCCCGACAGGAGATTGAAGTTTATCTTAAAGAAGAGAATCTTGATTTCCGGGAAGATTCCAGCAATGCAGAAACAAAATATCTGAGAAATCATATCAGGCATCGGGTGATTCCTGCGTTTCAGGAGGCTGCACCTGATTTTATGCAGCGGATGACAGACAATGCAGCACGATTTCGTGAAAACAGCGATTTGTTGGAGCATTTTCTGTCCTTTATGAAAGCAAGTATTTGTTTCCGGCACGAAAACGGAGATATGATGATTGATATAAAACATCCCTTGGTGAATGAAATGGCTTTGTTTGAGCTTTTGCAGACATATGGATTCCATCGTGCACAAATTGCGGATTTGTATGCAAGTGATTTATCCGGAAAGCATGTCATGTCAACGGATTACATGCTTTTATCCGATCGTGATCAATGGATTTTACGAGAAAGACAAAATGAAACATTCACTTCTGGATATATTCAATCCGGAGATGAGGAGTTTCATGGTGATATAGACTTAAGGCTCCGAATTGTTGATGTTAATGATGTTTCGTTTTCCGATAATCCAAATCAAGTTTTTTTGGATTATGATAAGCTGAAATTTCCCTTAGAAGTAAGGGCGTGGCGCGAAGGCGATCGGTTTACTCCATTGGGGATGAAAGGCTCTCAAAAGTTAAGTGATTTTTTTATCAATCGTAAATTGTCTGTGCTTGAAAAGCAAGATGTTCGCCTAGTTTGTAGCGAAGGGAAAATTGTTTGGGTGATTGGATATCAGATTGATGATGCGTTTAAAATTACCGAAACCAGTCAAGGCAGTTTATGTATCAATAAGCGATGAGAAGCCTGTAAACTTTTCCGCCTGTTGCATTTTGTAAAATCAAAAAAATCACTGTGTTTGAATATAATTAAGCCTGTCTGCCTGTTTACCAGCTGAGGATGGAAGGCATGCACAACCAAGTTTCAGAAGTCCTGTAGGCGATGCGTTGAGCGTTTTAGTCGAAGTGGACGAAATATTCTTGCTTTTCATATATTAAAATGCCAATTTATGATTTTACCGGACAATCGTAAAAAAAATCCAAAAAATTCTCCATATAATTTCAGTATTTGTGCTATCTTTCGCCCGATTTTATTGACACTCCATAATTGGAATAATTGGTTGCTGATGTGTCTGAAATTGAATAATTAAATAATTAAATAAATTTAAAATTGAAGTACAGATGACAAAAATTATTGAAAAATATGCAGAACTCCCAAAGCCATTAAGGAAACCACTTTGGAAATGGTGGCACAGAAAAATGAATCAGTACGATAGCGGGAATGTTGCTAATTTCATGAACTACGGTTATGAATATTTAAACGGAGATGTTCGTGTACAGTTAAAAGATCAAGATGAAATTGATAGATATTGCATACAGTTGTACGACCACGTTGTAAATAAGTTTAATTTAGAAACAAAAGATGTGCTTGAAGTTGGTGCTGGCAGAGGTGGTGGAGCTTCATACATAAGCAGATATTTTAAGCCCAAAAGCTATATCGGAATGGATATCAGCAAAAGCAGTATTGAATTCTGTAATAATTATTACGATAATGTGGAAGCATTGAATTTTGTTTGTGGAAATGCCGAAAAATTACCTTTTGATGACAATATGTTTGACTTTGTGATTAATGTTGAATCTGCCAGATGTTATAACAATCAGCTTGCATTTTTTAATGAAGTTTTTCGTGTATTAAAACCGGATGGGAAATTGCTACTCGCTGACATGATATATCCTGTCGAAATCGATAAGCTCCAAAGCATAATTAAACAATCAGGATTTGATATAGTGCAAGAGACAAATATTTCAAAAAATGTTGTGTCTGCATTGGAAAAAGACTCTGATAGAAGAGAAGGTCTTATCGATAAAAAAATGCCCAAATTCTTAAGGAAATCCTTTAAAACCTTTGCAGGAACCTTAGGAACATCGAGGTATAACAATTTCGCAGACGGAACGTTTCAGTATTTGAGTTTTGTATTAGAAAAACAAAAATAATAAACACACAAAAATCTCTAAAATACTGCCGATAATTGCAGTATTTATGCTATCTTTCGCAAGAAACTAAGCTAACTCGTTTGTAAATGCTTACCCTCGCTTACAAATGCTTAACACACGGATATATGAGGCTGTATTTCAGGCTTTTGGTGAGTGGTGTGTGTGTGCACGAGTTACCCATTATTTAGTAAAAATAACATATTAATAAAAAAAACATTTGTAGAACATAAAATATTGTATTAACTTTGTAATTACAATATCAATGAAAATTTATTATCATGGAACTATCAATAATACAAATAGGGAATTCAAAAGGAGTTAGACTTTCAAAAACTTTGATTGAGAAATACAATATCAAAGACAAAGTCGAACTTATCCTTGAAAAAGGATATTTGATTTTAAAACCAATTTCAAGTCCAAGAAAGGGGTGGGAAGAAGCATTTAAAGAAATGAATGAAAATGGTGATGACCAACTATTAATCAATGACGTTTTTGAAAATGAGAATTTTGAAGAATGGATTTAAAACAATATAAAATAGTCCTTGTAAATCTTGATCCAACGATTGGTAGTGAAATAAAAAAGACCAGGCCTTGTGTTATTATTTCACCAGACGAGATGAATAAATTTCTTCGAACAATTATTGTTGCACCTATGACAACAACTTCTAGGAAATATCCGACAAGAATAGAAGTAAAACATGATAGAAAAATAGGCTGGATTGTAATTGACCAAATTAGGACCATTGATAAACAAAGAGTTATAAAAGTTTTGGATCGATTAACACAAGCTGAAATAAAAGAATTAAAATCAGTTATTAAAGAAACATTTGTAGACTAATAAAAGAATAACAATGGGTAACAGCGGTTATAGTGCATGCCGCAGTTAGTGAGCTTTAAGACAAATTATTTTGAATTAGAAAATGGTGCAAATCAATAAAAATAGTAGAAATAATGCGGCACGTAACATACGCTCGACCGTTATACACAATTAGGAATTTAGTGGAAATAATCAAATAGAATATAAAAACCCATAATAAATCATGTCATCAGAAAAAAGACAAGAAGAAAAAACAAGGCTACATTCTCGAAACAAAAACAGAAAAAGATATGATTTAAATGCATTAACAACCTCCAATCCTGAATTGGCGAATTATGTAAAGTCTAATAAATATGGCGAGGATTCATTCGATTTTTCAAATCCTGTTGCTATAAAAGCTCTAAACAAAGCATTGCTAAATCATTATTACGGAATTACAAACTGGGAATTTCCTGATGAAAATTTATGTCCTCCAATTCCAGGCAGAGCAGATTACATTCACCAAATTGCGGATGTATTAGCTGAAAATAATTTTGGCACAATACCAATTGGTGATAAAATTACTTGCTTTGATATTGGTGTAGGAGCTAGTTGTATTTACCCTATAATTGGAGTTACAGAATATGATTGGAAATTTATTGGGTCTGATATTGATCCCAAATCGATAGAATCAGCTAAGAATATTGTCAATTCTAATCCCTCACTTAAAGATAAGATTGAGTGTAGATTACAAGAAAATCGGGAAGATGTTTTTATTGGGATAATAGGTAGAGAAGATAAAATCGATTTCTCTATATGTAATCCTCCTTTTCATTCTTCTTTTGAAGATGCTCAAAAAGGAACACGAAGAAAAGTCAAGAATCTGTCAGGGAAAAAAGAAAAAAAACCAACACTTAATTTTGCAGGAATTAGCAATGAACTTATATGTGATGGTGGAGAATATAAGTTTATTCATAATATGATAATAGAAAGTAAAAAGTTCTCTAAAAACTGTTTTTGGTTTTCAACTTTAGTATCTAAACAATCTAATCTAAAAGGAATTTATAAATTATTAAAAGAAATTGAGGCTAATCAGATTAAAACGATTCCCATGGGAACCGGGAATAAATCTAGTCGGATTGTAGCTTGGACATTCTTTGCTACAGAAGAACAAAAAGAATGGAGAGAAACTAGATGGAAAACATAATTTTAGAACTAATTATTAAACTGTGTATAATATCAAAGGCTATACCCAATAAGGGTTTTGGTGGCAAATTGAAAGATAATGCAAGTAATGAAAATTAGTAATAAATCGAAACGGAAGTGCTTTGAAATCCCTTACTGGGCATAGCCAAACCGTTGTGTGCAATTAAACAAAGCTTAAATGAGTGATACTGAGATTATAAAGTTTCTGAAGTTAAAGGGTAATCACGGAGCAGAGAAAGCCGCAGAACAGGTGATTGCGAATAATTCTTTGCTGCCAGGCATATTTCAAGCAGTTGACTCCAAGACCAAAGGGCTTAAAAACGCATCTATTAAAACCCTTAAAATCATAAGCGAGAAGAACCCGATGGTGTTATATGATAAATTCGATTTCTTTCTTAACCTATTAGATAGTACTGATAAGATTCTAAAATGGAACGCAACTTTTATTATTGGAAATATAGCGGAAGTCGACAAAGAGGAAAAAATGGATGAAGCTATCGGCAAGTTAATCTACCAACTTTATGATGATGTAATGATAACTGTTGCAAATACTGTGGGTAGCATCTGGAGAATTGCAAAATTCAAACCACAATTAGAGCAAAGGATCACAAGTAATTTGCTAAAAGCAGATTTAACAGAGCGAAATGAAGAGTGCCAGAGAATAATAGCAGGTAAAACAATCCTGGCATTTGGTAATTATTTCGACAAAATATCTGATAAATCAGGTGTAATGGAATATGCAAAAAGGCATTTGAATAGCAAGCGAAATGCCACTAAAAGTAAAGCGGATGAATTCATTAGGAAATACGAAAAACCATCATCCATTCCAATACACGCGAAAAAATTAAAAACAGCCCACAATAATAGATATAAAAAATAGGCGGTTAAGTGCAGAAATTGAGTAGCTTAGCTTTCTCAAAAGTATGGTAGAATAGGAAAGAAATGGAGTTCTTTTTCGCCTACATTTCATATCCAAACCGTCAAACCAAATTCTTTTCCCAGTCTTTGAATTTAAAGCCGGTTTTGTGTGCTTCTAGGCTGATTATTGAAACCTAGGAGGAGCCCAAGATTGTTTCGGCAAAGCAAAAACATGCAAAAAATCTTTTAAGAACCTGCCATTTATTGCATATTTTATGCTATCTTTCGCAAGAAACCTACTAACTCGTTTGTAATTGCTTACACTCGCTTACAAATGTTAATACACGAATATAGGTTTGTAACCCAGATTTTTGTGGGAGGAGCTGTGGTTTAAATGAGTTGGCTGCAATTAAAGCCAACGACTTAACAATA
Source organism: Bacteroidales bacterium (assembly GCA_027858835.1). Classification (GTDB taxonomy): domain Bacteria; phylum Bacteroidota; class Bacteroidia; order Bacteroidales; family ML635J-15; genus JAQIBY01. The sequence goes on from JAQIBY010000084.1 coordinate 14,540, forward strand.
TTGACAAAACCTTAAAACTATCGCAAATGTATAAAATATTAATCGGATTGATTTTTTTAAGTAGTTTGACTTCATATTCCCAAAACATTGAGATAATTGGAGGATTAAATAAAAATAGTTTTTTTGACTTCCAACAAAACGAAGGATATTATAGTTCCTCATACGACTCTGATTATGGTTATGCTATACGGATTGGAATAGAAAATATACAAGTAGATTGGTTGACTTTGAGGTTTACATTAAGTTATGACAAATATGGCGGAGAATTAGAAGCAAGCGATGGTGGAATGGGTGGTACATATACGACAAATGCAAAGATTGATAAATCTGTTATTTCATTTGGAGTATTTCCCGTAAACTTCAAAATAATAGACAGGATTGATTTAAATTTTGGATTTGAATTTACTGGACTATTAAATGAAAACTTTAGTGGGATTAGTAGTGGTTGGACTATAGCTGAGCCTAATTGGAGCTACGAATTGAATGAAAAATATGATAGTTATAGTTCAAAAACGTATTTTGGACTTCGTGGAAGAATTGCTTATGATTTCTATATATCTGATAAATTGGCAATATCACCACAATATTCGTACTATTTTGGATTGTCGAATGAATTTGATCAGTTTCCTGAAGCGACTAAATCTATGAGACATTATTTTTGTATTGGACTTCAACGAAAAATAAAATAAAATAAAATATAAAAAGGGCTTAATGGACAAAAAGGAGGCTGTGGGCTTCTATAATGCTTGAAAACACTATCTTTGAGTCAAATCAAAGTTTGTGAATAGAAATAGCCTGAAAGAAACTTAAACCTAAAGAAAAATGAAAATATTTGGAATTATTTACTTTTTAACCTCCTTAATTTTAATAAGCTCTTGTAGTGAGAAAGAGACTGCTTCAGAGATATTACAAAAGACTGTAAACTCAATAGATACAATTGAAACAGTTTACTTTAAACAAGATATGTCAAGGACAAATCCTCAAAAAATAAATGATACAATTTTTCGATATCGAGAGATGTATTTTAAAAGACTAATTACGGATTCAATTGTTGGTGTAAAAGGGCACTGGTACATGTATGTAAACGATAAGGAAAATGTAATTTACGAAGATATTTACGATGGTAATAGATTGATTCGGAAAAATAATCGAGATAGCGTCGCTAGGATTTACGATTTAGTCAAATACCCAGATTTTAGAAAAAAGCATTTTTGGGGACATAATACATTATATGGAATGCAACATGAGTTTAAATTTATTTTGGATAATACAGATTCATACACCTTGGAGAGATTAAATGACACTACCATTGGCAGCAAGGATTGTTATCAAATTAGAGTGCAATTGCAGAACAATATGACAATGCCTGGTTTCGCAATCGAACTTGAAAATAGTGAAGGTAGTATTTCTAAAAACTACTATTTCATAGATAAGGAGACAAACTATCCAATTAGAATGATAGGAGAAAGCTATTCAACAGACAATCCCGAAGAAAAGATTTTTATAGACCAAATGTACTATGACATTAAATTCAATCTGATAATTGACGAAAATATTCAGTTTAACACATCTAGTGAATCAATAAAAGAATTTGAAAATAGAGAGATGAAACCTGAATAAATTCGGCAAATAACACGCAATAAAAAACATAGGGCGGAAAGTGCTAAATCTGCAGGGTTGAACGATATAACATTTAATAAACAGCTAAGTAACTAGAACTATAGGGGGCTTTGAAAGGCCCTACGTTTCAAATTCAGGAACGGCAATTTTCGCCTGTTCTAGAATCGTTGGTGATGTTCTTTTACGCATATCAAAAAAAGTTTTGCATAAATACCTTAGATATACGCAACAGTTTTTGCAAAAGATGATTATCTTTGGGTAAAACAAGCTATCCGCCTGTGGCGGATTTAGTTCAACAGCACCTTAAAAACCATAGCCACCCTACGGGATGGCAACGGTTTTAGCTGAATATCGTTAGGCAAAATAAAAGGAAGCTATGAGTATAAAGAAAAATAATAACAGAATGAGTACAGAAAAAGAACTTGCAAAATTAATGGGAGAAATTAAAAAGCAAGGACTTGAAACGACTGACGAGATTAATGATTTCCTAAAAAATATTCAGGGACAAAGTCTTCATGATTTACCTGAAAGAACCGACAAAAAAGGTCGTTCGCAAGATTTAGTTTATGAAGCATATGAACAGTCCATTTCAAAAGGAAAGAAATTAGTAAAACAAGCTCTTGAATTAGACCCAAACAATTCCGACGCTTATAATTATCTCGCAAGTATAGAAACCAGCATTGACAAAGCAATAATGCAATATGAAAAGGCAATAAAAGCAGGAGAAAAAACTCTTGGAAAGAAATTTTTTAAGGAAGAAAAAGGATATTTCTGGGGAATGCTGGAAACACGACCTTATATGAGAGCAAAAGCAGGCCTTGCTGATTGTTTGTATGCAAAAAAGGAAGTTGATAAAGCAATAGAAATTTATGAAGAAATGTTAAAATTAAATCCTAATGATAATCAAGGAATTAGATATTTATTATCGACTTTATTGCTCAGTAAAGACGATTTGACCAAGTTTGAATTGTTTATAAAAAATGGCGAAGATGAAGATTGTGCTGTATGGAATTATAATAATGCTTTGTATAGTTTCAAAAAATTAGGAAGGACAGTAAAAACGGGGAAAATACTAATGGACGCATATAAAAGTAATGAATTTGTAATTGACTATATGTTGGGGATGAAAAAAATGCCTGACGAACAACCACAATATATTGGACGAGGAGATGAAAATGAGGCTGTTTCATATGTTAATGGTTCTTGGACAATATGGGATAAGACAGAAGGTGCTTTTGATTGGTTGTATGAATTTAAACTGAATAGATTGAAAATGAATTAATTACTTTGCCTAACATATAGGAATATGAGCGGTGCGCCAGCCTTGTCCCTACATTTCGGGAAGCTAGCGAGTATTCCTCCCGGATGTAGCCGAAACAGGCTGGTTGAATAAAACTTTTTCCCAGGTTATGCATTTTAAGACAGTTTTGTGTGTTTCCAGACTGATTGTTAAGCAACTTATCTCAGACCATCAAGTCGAGGAACGCAAGCACTTAAGCACTGACTTAACCCAGACCTTTAGGTCGGGTGTAAGCAACGAAAGAAATAATATAAGGGCTTTAGCCTTTTCAGTTGAGCAAATGGCTTAACCCTGACCTTTAGGTCGGGGTAAGTAAGTGAAAAGGAGTATAAGTGGGCTTTAGCCCTGATATTAAACTAAAATAGAAATTATGTCAATTGTAAAAGTAATGATTCACTCCGTATGGGGAACGAAAAACAAGGTAGGATACTTTTTCCCAGTCTCTGAATTTAAAGCTGGTTTTGTGTGTTTTGCAGGTTGATTATTTACTAAAAGGATGGCTGACTTAGTTTATGTGAGCTACACTTTTGCTTTGTCCTCGTAATGTCACCCGAATTGCCCCGTTCTAAAATCTGGCTACACAAGGAAAGAAATGCTTATTGTTTTTCTGTCTGCACCATTATATTTGTTTGGGAAATGGATTTCAAAACAATCAATGCTAAGCTTATGGAGAGAATTTCAAACGAAAAGTTCTTCAGCATGAATTATTACTGGTTTTTGGAACACTTTTATATATCGGGCTTTTTCTTGCTATATTTACACACTATGATAAGTAAAGGATAGAGGACATTGAAGCCATTGATATTCCTGAATAGGAAAGAGAAATCTATGGAATCGATTCTGTCTAAGTGTAAATAAACTAGTTGGTTATAATGATGCTATGAGAAAATTATTTTTGAAATACATGGGGTTTATTCTTCTGAGCTTAATTACCCTCCAATCCTTTGCTCAAAATGCTTCTCAAAGCGAGGATTTATTTCTCAACGAGAAACCTGTGCAGGAAAGTCGTCATTTTATCCATGCAGAACTTGCCGGACGTTCAGTAATTTGGGGATCGCTGAACTATGAGTATGCTATAAAGCCTCAATTTCATCTTGGTTTGGGTATTGGATTAATCTATTTGGGAAAAGGACAAATTACGCGAAATAATAATGGAGTGGTAGAAACCGGGACGTATTTTGATATGAGCACAACACAAATGTTGTATGGAAATTATTTTATTGGTCAAAATAAACATAAGCTACTCTTGACAGCCGGGGTAACCAATTTCCTCAGTAGTTACAGAAATAAATATCCTACAGAAACTGTGACTTCTTTCGAAACACAAATTGAGTGGAATGCAGGTGTCGGATATCAGTTTAATGCAGAAAATACCTTTTATCGATTCACTGCCTATTGCATTTCTATGCCTGATCCTTTGGGTTGGTTCCCCAAATATATCCCGTGGGCAGGTATTACTATCGGTTTAAATCTGAATTAAAATTTTAGCAATATGAAAGCCATAATTCTAATCAGTCTTGTTAGTTTGTTTTTTTGTTTGCCAAAATGGGAGTAAAGCACCAAATATCTACTCTGATCTTATGGCAGAATTGGAAGCTGATGCTTATGAATACATTGGCGAAGGGAAACTCCCTGCTGGAATTAGCGATACCGTTTTACTCGGATATATCCAGCCTGAAAATGGTATATTTCATGAATTGAAAGCCCGTTTTACAAGTGATGCTTAAAAGCATTGGATTTCGGAAAAAAAAGCCCACTTTGTTGAGCGTTTATTGATTAATGGAAAGTGGGTTGAAATATCGTACATTGCATTATATTTGCTTCACTAGGTAAACAAAGCAAACATGAAAATAACAAAAACTAAAAAAAGGTGGGGCATAACTTTGCTGTTGCTTGCAATAATTATCAGCATAGCCTCATATCCACTAAGGCCTCAAGATCCCATTAAATATTTTGAAAGAGAAAGTGAGCAATTAAAAACCGAAAAAGTAGCCGGAGAAAAGTGGTTAGTATGGTTGTATTATAATCCAATTGGAGAAGCAAGCTTGTGGGCCTTGGCGAAAAGAAAGCTGGTTTCAACGATCTATGGGAATATGATGGATCGCACTTGTTCAGCGAAAAAAATACATCCCTTTATTGAAGATTTTGATGTTGATATGAGCGTTGCACAAAAACAGGAGTTCGAAAATTTTAACGATTTTTTCATCCGGAAACTAAAGGATGATGCAAGACCGATTGATACCAGCTCTAATATTGTTATATCACCCGCCGATGGGAAAATGTTGGCTTATGCCGATATTAGCAACTCCGATTTTATCATAAAAGGATATCGCTTTGATGTGTTTTCCTTTTTGGATAATCCTGGTCTTGCACAAAAGTACCATGATGGAGCCCTGCTTATCATCCGACTAACTCCAGTCGATTACCATCGTTTTCATTTTCCAGTCAGTGGTAAATTATCTCCAAACAAAAAGATTGAAGGTGACTATTATTCAGTCAACCCCTTTGCTTTGCGTAAAAAGGCTGAAATATTCTGTCTAAACAAACGAGAATATACAATTATTTCAAATCCTTTGTTTGGTGATTGTATTATGGCCGAAGTTGGTGCAACCATGGTTGGAAGCATCGAACAAACTTTTAAGGGAAGTTTTGCAAATAAAGGTGAAGAGAAAGGTTACTTTGAATTTGGAGGCTCAACGGTAGTACTGCTGTTTGAAAAAAGTAAAATTCACATTGATGAGGATTTATTGACCAATACAGCAAAGGGCTATGAAACAACGGTTAAGATGGGCGAAAGAATAGGCGCTAAATAATAAAAGAGATATTCAAATTGTTTAAATTCCGATATTCTTTTGTCTGTATCCTAACAGAATCGAAGACCAGCTAAGCCAAAATCGCTTGTAAAATGTAAAGCAATGTGCTATTTTCTGTTACGCATTATACTGAATAAAACCAACTAACATAAAACCCAAAAGACAAAGCAAGAAACAATTGCAAAACCAGCGAT
>JAQIBY010000157.1 GCA_027858835.1 Bacteroidales bacterium
TAGAATCAAAGCTGTTACAAGAAATAAAATGAATTGTAACGGCAATTTTGATTCACAATCGGTGTTATCATTTTAAGCTTGTTTCTGAGGAAAGTTTTATTTAAATTTCTGCTCAACAAACTGTTTGACAAATATTATTCTTTGCGGCTTCTTGATAGCGATTTAATGTGACACGCGGCACTATCCGAGAGTTTTCGAATAGATGTTTAATTGGCAATCTTCCACTAAATTACAGTAGAACCAAAAAATAAATTCACTATTGTTTAGTCCAAAGTTTTGTCACAATCTTTGAGCGCTTCGCTTCAAAGATATGCGCCAAAACAACTTTATAAGATTCCTAATAACTCACCCATGGATATTAATATATCATCCCACAAGTTTTTTGATTGATTCGAAATCTGTTATTTGGTATTTAAAACTTATCTATTGCAACATCTTCAAAGTCCTCGTAAATATTATCACGGAATTGCATGGTGTATAATAACCAAGTATCGTTTGGTTTGTAAAGCAGAATTTCAAGTTTTACAGGCTGCCGGTCATATTTTAACATATAGATATACCGGATGAACGAGTCGCCGGCAGACTGAATTTTCATGATTTCTTTGCCATAATAATTTCCCAGAAGTTTTCGACTGGTATTAAATCGCTCTTTTAGCCGGTCAATGCCTTGTTGATTTTGGTCAATGTAGGGATTTGTACTGAAGATATAATCAATAGCATTGTCAGGATCTTCCTGAAAAGCATTGAAAAATGGTTGCAGGATATCTTCAGGATTATCCTGTGCAATCAGTCCCCAAGGGGAAAACAAAAACAAAAACAAGACAATTAACAGCTTTTTCATAATTCGATTTTTTACGAAACTACTAATAATTTGCCAGTTGCATGTTATGTTCTTCAGCGAATTTTCGCATATTGATTAATGCATAACGCATTCTGCCAAGTGCTGTGTTAATTGAAACGCCCGTTTGTTCGGCAATTTCCTTAAAGCTCATGTTTCCATAATGACGCATTAAAACCACTTGTTTCTGGTCTTTGGGCAGCTTGTCAATTAAAAACCGAACGTCACGAGTTGTCTGATCTGAGATCATGTTGTCCTCAATCGTACTGTCTGAAAACTTCGCATTATTAAACATGTCAAACTCACCCTGATCATTCGAATAGGTGTTTTGATTTTTGTTTTTGCGAAAATAATCGATTGTAAGATTGTGTGCAATACGCATCACCCAAGAAACAAATCGTCCCTCATCTTTGTATTTGCGTTTTTTCAATGATTGAATCACCTTAATAAAGGTATCCTGAAACAAATCATCTGCAACATCGGGATTTTTTACAATCAACAAAATGTAAGTGTAAACTCTGTCTTTGTGACGATTGATGAGTTCCTGCATACAATACTTTTCGCCTTTAACAAACCGATTTACAAGCTCTTGATCTTTTAACTTGCTAATATCCATATGTTCTTATTTTATGATTAAAAGCGTAAAATATTTCCTATAGGCACTCCTTTCTTTGTAATGATTAACTATTTATTAAACGTTTTTGTTCATTTATTGTTTCACAAACATAAAAAATATTTATGAATTGTGCATCTTTGTAACACAATTTTAACAAAAATATCAAATAACGGATTATAATTTATCAAATATCGTACCAAAATTATGGCAGAAGGTTTGGAAATACAAGTAAAGGGAGCGAAGGTACATAACCTGAAAAATGTTTCGGTGAATATTCCTCATAATGAGCTGGTTGTGGTGACAGGTCTCAGTGGTTCAGGGAAATCATCTTTCGTGTTTGACACCCTGTTTGCTGAAGGACAGCGCAGGTATATTGAGAGTTTATCTTCTTATGCCCGTCAATTTTTCGGTCGAATGGCAAAGCCGGATGTTGAAAAAATTAGCGGTTTACCGCCTGCAATTGCAATTCAGCAAAAAGTTGCTGGTCGTTCACCACGTTCAACGGTTGGTACAATGACTGAGATTTACGAATATTTGAAATTATTGTATTCCCAAATCGGGAAAACTTATTCTCCCATTAGCGGAAGTTTTGTTAAGCGGCAGGATGTGAATGATATTGAGGCTTACGTGAAAGAATTTCCAGTGCAGACTAAAGTTTATATTTGCTACGCTTGGGATATTGACGGCGACAGACAGGAAAATTGGGTGGAAAGTCTTACACAACAGGGTTTTAATCGGGTTTGGCTTGATGATGAAATTCAGAAAATTGATGATTTGGATTTGTCAAAAGTAACGGGGAATTCAATTTGTGTTGTTTTGGACAGACTGAAAAACAAACAAAATGAAGAAAATATTAGCCGTTTGCGGGAGTCTGCCGAGCAGTCTTTTAATGCCGGAAATGAGCAGTGTCTGATTGTTACAGAACTTGATGGAAAATATACGCATCGCATGTTTACATCACGGTTTGAGGAAGATGGGATAGTGTTTGAAGAGCCGAATAAAAATATGTTTTCCTTTAATTCCCCAGTGGGCGCTTGCCCAAAATGTGAAGGTTACGGGAGTGTGATTGGTGTTGATGAGGATTTGGTAATTCCAGATCAAAGTCTTTCTGTGTACGATAATGGTGTCATGCCCTGGCGTGGTGAGAAAATGAGTAAATGGAAAGATCAGCTCATAATGAATGCTGCGCATGTGGATTTTCCCGTGCATCGTCCGTATATGGATTTAAGTGAGGAACAAAAAACCTTACTTTGGGATGGATGCCGCCATTTTGATGGGATACACGATTTCTTTGCATATCTTGAGAAAAAGAAATATAAGATTCAGTACCGTGTAATGTTGTCTCGCTATCGCGGAAAAACGGTCTGTCCGGTTTGTAAAGGACGACGATTAAAAAAAGAAGCCAATTACGTTAAAATTGATGGATTTAGCTTGTCAGATCTCGTGGAAATGCCGGTGAATGAATTGGAATCTCATTTTTCAGCACTTAAACTCGATGAAACTGATACGAAAATTGCTGATCGGATTTTTCTCGAAGTGCGTTCTCGATTGCAATTTATGCAAAATGTTGGACTGAGTTATTTGACACTGAATCGGCGTGCTGCAACACTTTCAGGTGGTGAGACTCAGCGCATTAATTTGGTTACTTCTTTGGGAAGCTCATTGGTGGGGTCTTTATACATTTTAGATGAGCCTTCTGTCGGCTTGCATCCGCGCGATACGCATCTTTTAATCAAAGTGCTGAAAAATTTGCGTGATTTGGAAAACACAGTGATTGTGGTTGAGCATGAAGAGTTTGTAATCCGTGAATCTGATCGTATTATTGATATTGGACCGGGTGCCGGATATTTGGGCGGCGAAATTTTATTTAACGGTAGAATTAAAGATATATTAAATCTGGAAAACTCGTTGACCGGCCAATATTTATCAGGTGAATTAAGCATTCCGATTCCTGAAAAACGAAAAGCTTGGAAACATGCTTTGCGCTTTGAAGGTTTGCGGCAGAATAATTTAAAAATTGATATGTTGGAAGTTCCGCTTGGCGTGATGTGTGTTGTCAGCGGAGTAAGCGGCTCGGGTAAATCTACATTTGTACGGGATATTATGACTCCTGCAATTCGGCGAGAGTTGGGCGATTATTCTGCAAAACCAGGACGGTTTAAGACCAGCCACGGAGATTTCAGTTTGATAAAGGATATTCAGTATGTCGATCAAAATCCAATCGGGAAATCCTCACGTTCGAATCCTGTGACATACATTAAAGCATGGGATGAAATTCGAAATTTGTACGCTGATCAGCCGCTGTCGAAACAACGCAAATATCGTGCAGCATTTTTCTCTTTTAATGTGGATGGCGGACGTTGTGAAACCTGTAAAGGCGAAGGTCAGATAAAAGTGGAAATGCAGTTTATGGCAGATGTTTATCTCACTTGCGAAGATTGCAAGGGACAGCGTTTTAAAGAGGAAATACTGGATGTGAAATTTCGCGAAAAATCAATTTATGATTTGCTGGAGATGACAATTAATGAGGCTGTTGAGTTTTTTGACGCCGGCAATGGAAATTACGAAAAGAAAATTACCCGTTTGCTGAAAAATTATCAGGATGTAGGCTTGGGTTATCTCAAATTAGGACAGCCTTCAAATACCTTGAGTGGCGGAGAAAGTCAGCGAATTAAGCTTGCCTTTTATTTGAGCAAAGAAAAAACAGACCCCTCCATGTTTGTATTTGATGAACCGACAACCGGCTTGCATTTTCATGATATTCATAAACTCTTGTCCTCTTTGAACCAATTGAAAAATCGGGGGCATAGCATTGTGATTGTCGAGCACAATACAGAAGTTATAAAATCTGCTGATTGGGTGATTGATTTAGGTCCCGAAGGGGGCAAGGACGGCGGGAACTTGGTGTTTGCCGGAGTGCCTGAAGATTTGGTGAAATGCAAAGCATCCTGGACAGGGAAATATTTGAAGTTGTAGTTTATTTCTGATTTACGTTTGTGCCTTAGAAGCCGGTGCCTTCGATATCCGGTGCCTTCGAGACGATTCTCAGTTCGACTGGCTCACTACATCGCCTATCGTCGAATCCCTCAGTCACCTGCTGTGTGTTACCACTCAAGTAGGTGACTGTGAAAGCAAGGACACTGAGGAACGACAGCGATAGCTGGAGTGTCTCGAAGTGTGCGCAGCGTCTCGAAGTCACCGGAGCAACGTCTCTCAGTCACCGGAGTATCTAAAAGAAAACCCCGATTAATCCCAAAATTCGGTTTCGAAATGGGTGATAAGTTGAGGAATATCAATTTGGTATCCCAGATTTTGGAGATTTGTAACAAACTCGCTGTGTTTTCTGCCTTTACGGTAATCGGGCTCTCGTTTGGGATGTTTTAAGTAGCGTTCTATGAGTGAAACCTCTTCTGCTACATTGATTACACAGTGGTAAAACAAATAATTTTTGCTGCGATAGATGGCTGAACCGGCAATTTTAATATTGTCAACGGATAAATCAGAAATTCCACGTTGATGTAAGCCTTTTACTCCCGGCCATTTTTCCAATGCCCTCATGATTTTTTGATTTGAATTTTTAAAAAAATCTAATGGCTTTTTGTAATCTTCCTGATTGGATAAAAAGGCAACCACAATGTTTTTCGGTGTTAAAATGACCGATTCTCCGCCCGAAGGCCGTTTTAAAATGGAAATGCCATCAACTTGTGCGGCATCAATATTAACGGATGATTCCGTTTTATTGCTTTGCCCTAAAACAATGTAAGTCTTATCGGGTTGCCACACATGAAAAAATTTATCTCCCGGATGATTGAGAATCTCAATATCCGGAAGATTGTATTTTTGATATCCTAAAGTTGTTTCCATTTTTATTGTCTGCAAGAAAACGACTATTTGTGAATTGCTTTGTCCAAAGCATCCATCCCTGTTTCCATGAAAACCTCACTCACGGTAGGATGCGCATGAACAGTGCGGGCAACATCATAAATTGTGGCTTCCATTTCAATGAAAGCAGCTGCTTCAGCAATCATATCCGTTGCATTTGGACCAATAATCTGTACGCCCATTACTTCGCCCAGTTTTTTCTCGCTCAGAATGCGGACAACGCCTTCGGTGTCGCCTTCTGTCATTGCTTTTCCGTTAATGGAAAGCGGCATTTCATTGACTTTATATTCCACATTTTCTTCCTGCAATTCTTGCTCGGTAAATCCGATTTGAGCCATTTCAGGAACTGTGTAAATATTAAGCGGGTAGGAGCGGATGTCCATGCGTTTTTCAATGCCTTTGATGTGATTGACGGCAAACACTCCCTGTGCCGAACCGACATGGGCAAGATAGGAGCGTCCGTTGACATCTCCAATTGCGTAAATATTCGAAACAGAGGTTTGTAAATTCAGATTTGTTTGTACAAATCCGTCATCTGTCAAGTCAATTTCAGGCTTTATGGCTGGAAGTATTGCTTTTCGCAAGCTGGCATTTAAAACTGGGACATCTTTAGAAGGCAAATTCTTCTGAATTTTTATGCCCTGACTTTTAAGTTTTTTCAAAATAAAGTCATTGAGAAATTGATCTGCTTGCGGGATAAGAGTTTTCTCCTGTTCTGTAATCAAATAGGTTTTTACTCCCAACAAATTAAACAACTGTGCCAATTCGACAGAAACCGGTCCGTGTCCGTAAACTGCAATGGATTCCGGAAGTTTTTTCATCTTGTACAAGGCTCTGATATCAAGATTACTTCCTTCTCCGGGAATGCGCTCAGGCAAAGATCCTGTTGCGATGATAATATTTTCTGCTTCTATGGTTCTGTTATTAACGGAAATTTCATGTTCTCCGACAATTTCAGCTTCTCCCATAATTGTTTCAACGCCATTTTTCTTCAATAGAAATTCAACGCCGTTTGTGAGCTTGTTTACAACTTTGTATGCTCTTTCAACAGCTTTCGGCCAATTGAAATCGAGTTTTTTTAAATCAATGCCTTCAATTCCAAACTCGGCAGCATCATTTAAGCGATTGTAAAATTTAGCGCTTTCTATCAGTGCTTTAGTTGGGATACAGCCCCAGTTAAGACACATACCACCTATGGCATCTTTTTCAATAATCGCAGTTTTTAATCCGACTTGTCCTGCACGGATTGCCGCTACATATCCTGCGGGTCCTGAGCCTATTATAATGAGATCGTATTTCATGATTTTAGTTTTTGGGTTCAACATTAGTCCATAATTAAGTTAATCGGATCACCGAGATATTCCATGATTTGATTAAGGAAACGGGTGACTTCGCCACCATCGACAATTCGGTGGTCAACCGACATGGATAATGGTAGCATATTTCCGGGCACAACGGCATCGTTTTTCACGACGGGTTGTTTTGCCATACGTCCGATACCGAGAATTCCTGCTTGTGGATAATTTATCACGGGAACGGCAAATTTTCCGCCAATTGACCCGAAACTTGTAATGGTAAAGGTTCCGTCTTTCATATCCTCCATGCTGATTTCCCGTTTTCTGGCTTTTTCAGCAATTTCATTTATTTTTACAGCAAGCTCTCGAATTGAAAGCCTATCCGCATCCTGAATAACCGGAACTAATAGGCCGTCATCAGTATCAACGGCAATGCCAATGTTTACATAATTTTTGTAAATCATTTTGCCATTTTCCATATCCATTTCAGAGTTCAAAACCGGATGTTTTTTCAAGGCTTTTGCTGTTGCTTTAATGATAAATGGGAGATAAGATAGCTTGATATCATCTGCTTTGAACTTATCTTTAAAACGGCTGCGAATTGCAATCAGTTCTGATGCTTCAACTTCATCGAAAACGCTCATGTGAGCAGCATTATGTTTGGAACGAAGCATGTTTTTGGCAATGGTTTTACGCATTTGGCTCATGGGTTCAATACGAACTCGTGGGCCTTCGTCAAGCATTCTGCGTCCTTGATTTGAAGCATTGGTAGAGCCTGAATCGGCATATTTTTGAATGTCTTCTTTCATGACACGTGCGCCGGGACCGGTTCCTTTCACTTCGTTAATATCAACATTCAGCTCTTTCGCCAAAGCACGTGCAACCGGAGTTGCGATTGCTTTTTTCTGACTTGGTTTTTCATTGGTTTCTGCGACACTGACACCTTCGTCACTGGCTGGCAGAAATGCATTGTTTCCGGCAGATTCTAAGGTTCCGACTACGCCCGCAGCTTCTTCTTCAACTGTTTCCATTTTTGAAGCTTCGCCTTCATCAATTTTTTTGGATTCTTCCTGAGCAGCTTCGCCTTCAACGCCTTCCATTTCAATTTCTACAAGCGGATCTCCGACATTAATGGTTTCTCCTTCGCTTCCGTAGCGAGCAGCAATTACACCGTCTCTCGGAGAAGGGATGTCTGTTACCACTTTGTCGGTTTCCATTTTTACTAGGGATTCTCCCGCTTCAACGCTTTGGCCTTTTTTAACGTACCATTCTAAGATGGTTCCTTCGTCGAGGCCTTCGCCAATATCGGGGAATTTGAATATATGTCTCATGATTTCTTGATTTTAATATTTAACAGTTCGCATGATTTCATAAAAGATTTTGTCACCGGTAATTGCATAGTGATGCTCGCCTTTCGGGAGTGGAACAATGGTGTCAAATCCTGTCAGTCGTTTTGGAGGTGCTTCCAAATGCAAGAAAGCTTCTTCAATGGCAATCTGAGAAATTTCTGAGGCCACGCCGAAACTTGCAGGAGCTTCGTGCACGGTTAGAATTCTTCCCGTTTTCATTACGGATGAAGCAATGGTTTCTCTGTCAATCGGATAAATTGAGCGTAAATCAATAATTTCAACGTCAATACCTTCTTTTTTTGCGAGTGCCGCAGCTTTTTGTACTTCGCGAATCATCGCTCCGTATGCAACAACCGTAATGTCTTTTCCGGTTGATACGACTTTTGCTTTTCCGATTGGAACGGTAAAGTGGTCTTCATTAACTTCTTGTTTGATTGCACGATAAATGCGTTTTGGTTCCATGAAAATCACAGGATCATCTGATTCAATTGCACTAATCATCAGACCTTTTGCATCGTGTGGTGTGCTTGGAATGACCACTTTTATTCCGGGAATGTGTCCCCAAATGGCTTCCATGCTTTCGGAGTGGTGCTCTAAGGCATTGATTCCACCGCCGTAAGGCATACGCATTACAAACGGCATTTTGAAATTGCCTCTGCTGCGGTTTTGCATTCTGGATACATGACTGATAATTTGGTTAAAAGCGGGATATGAAAATCCGCTGAACTGCATTTCTATTATAGGTTTTAAGCCTGCCATTGCCATTCCGACTGCTGATCCGGCAATTCCGGCTTCTGCAAGCGGTGAATCAAAAACACGTTCTTTTCCAAATTTCTTCTGTAATCCTTCGGTTACCCGGAAAACACCGCCTTCAACACCGACATCTTCACCGTAAACAATTACATTTTTATCTTGCTCGAGTTTTATTTCTAATGCCTGATTAATGGCATTGACCATATTCATTACTTTTTTCATCTTATTTGCCCTCCTTCCATTTAAGGTAACGTTCGTGTTCTACCTGTTGTGATTTTAAATTATCCGGCTTATCCGTATATAGGAATTTGAAGACATCGTCTAATGGATATTCGCCGTAATTTTCGGCCGCTACAAAATGTCTGTCAATTTCTTTTTTGTATTCCGGTAGAATTTTTTTTTCTTCTTTATCTGACCAAAGTTTTTTCTCAACTAAATATTTTTTAAATCGATTTAGTGGGTCGGTTTTATCCCATTCCTGTTCTTCTTCTTTGGTACGATATTTTGTTGGATCGTCTGAAGTTGTATGTGCACCTTTACGGTAGGTTACTGCCTCTATGAGAACCGGACCTTTTCCGCTTTTTGCATGTTCGCTTGCTTCCTGCACTGCTTTTGTCATGGCAAAAAAGTCGTTTCCGTCAACTTTAATTCCTTTCATTCCGTAAGCAATGGCTTTAACAGCAAGGTTTTGAGATTTTGTTTGTACACTTACCGGGGTAGAAATTCCGTATTGATTATTTTGGATGATAAATACAACCGGTGCATCCCAAACTGCAGCAAAATTCAGTGCTTCATGGAATTCTCCTTCTGAGGTACCGCCATCGCCGACAAATGTGTAAACCACTTGGTCTTTCTTCTTGTATTTGATTTCATAACCAATTCCGGCTGCATGAACGAGTTGTGATGCAATTGGCACGGAAATGGGAGCGAAATTCTTTGCATTTTTAAAAATAGAACCATCTTCATAGCCCATAAAATACATAAACATTTCCTGTAGTGTAGCTCCTTTGGCAAGGTAAGCGCCCAGTTCTCTAAACGCAGGAACCAGCCAGTCATCATCACGCATTACCTGAGCAACTGCACCTGAAACGGCTTCTTGTCCGTAATTTGGGGGATAAGTGTAAATTCTTCCCTGACGTTGATAATTCACTGTCATTAAATCTGCCTGTCTGGCAAACAGCATGTCTTTGTATGCTTTAAGGATTTGTTCATCCGTGAGTTCCGGCATCCATTTGGCAGCGATAATTTTGCCTTCGTTGTCTATGACGCGGAGTGTTTTGTTTTTAATCGGATCAAATGTTTTAAACATATCTTATTCTTTAAGTGATCAATAATTTAGAATTTGTTTAAATAACACTTAAGTATATATTTTGTTTAATATGATACGAAATACTATGTAAATTTAAGCTTTATTCAAATGCTCCTGTTTTGTAAATGGGTTAAAACTATTGTTTTATTTAAAAGAATCCGGTTTTCATTGAATATTTTTTGAACTTTGTATGTTCGGTAATATCTTGCTAATTATTAAATATGAAAATTTGGTTTTAATAAGGAGTGAGTTTTTTGGAAGTAATGCAAATACATAAAAAATGAAGCATATAGTTTTTATATTATTGATTGTTGTCATGGGTGCTTTTACATCTTGTGATCAGGCTGAAGGTCCTGGAGGACAGTCTTTTCTTGTTGGACGTGTAAAAGTGATTGATTATAATCAGGAGCTCACGAATTATTTGGGTACTTATTATGCATATGATGAAGATGTTTATTTGATATATGGGACTGATTCCATTCCTTCTGATGATGTGAATACATCTTATGACGGATATTTTCGTTTTGAATATTTACAAGCTGGGCATTATACAGTCTATGTAATGTCAGAAGATACTACAGGAGAAAGTGCCTCAGGATACTATGCTGTTATGAAAGATGTTCTTATTCCTGAGAATGGAGATGAGGTGGAAGTTGAAGAGATTGTAATTGTGAAATAAGCATGGAAAAAAGTCACTCATACGAAGATGTTTTATCTCAATTTAAACCTGTGAGTTTAGATGATATCGGATCATTAAGACTTATGAGGCGATTTGATAGTAAGTACCTATTGCCAATTCATCATTTATCTGAATTTTTAAGCCGACTGAAAGAAAGTTATCAGGTTTTAGAGATTAAGGGTAAGCGTTCATTCATATATGATACTACCTATTTTGATTCTCAAAATTTGAAATGTTATATGGATCATCAGAATCGCAGAAAAAAGCGTTTCAAAATCCGTGAGCGCGAATATACAATTAATGGATTACGTTTTCTTGAAGTTAAGATGAAAAACAATAAAGGAATAACCGTTAAAAAGCGCATGCTAATAGAAAGTGAATCAAGTTTGTTTGATGAAAAAAAAGCATTTGTTAAGTCTCTTGTTAATCTTGATTTATCCGAATTAAATGAAACGGTTTCGAATTCATTTCATCGAATTAGTTTAATTTCATTTGAAACCAAAGAGCGCATTACTATCGACTATGATTTAAAATACAGTTATAAGAATGAGAATATATTTGCTGATTATTATGCCATTATCGAAGTGAAGCGAGAGCATGAAAACCGGCAAACTCCCGTAAATGCAGTTTTAAAGTCCTTTCGTTTACAGTCTAGGGGCTTTAGTAAATATTGCATGAGTTTAGCCTTGCTTAAACCTGGAGTAAAACGCAATACATTTAAACCCAATATTTTACATTTAAAACGAATGAAATATGATCAGTGTGCTTCTTGATTCCTCTGTGGAATTGTTTAATATGGATATTATTAAAATGGATGATTTTCTGGAGTTAATACTCCGTTTCATTTTTAATTTTGTGGTAACATTTGTTATCGTACGCCGGATATATTATCCTCGAACTCATCGGCGTGATTTCTTTTTCACTTTCGTGTTGATTAGTTCAGTTGTTTTTCTCATGTGTTTTTTATTGGAAAGTGTTAAGTTGCAGTTAGGTTTTGCATTAGGATTATTTGCCGTATTTGGTATTATCCGATATCGAACAACAACTATCCCTATTAAAGAAATGACCTATTTATTTATTGTGATTGGTATTTCTGTAATCAATGCATTAGCTAACAAAAAAATCTCTTATGCTGAGCTTGTTTTTGCGAATGCGGCTGTCTTGGTATTAAGTTTCTTCGTTGAGCGACTTAAAACGCTTGAACCTGAGTCTTTTGCAATCGTTATGTATGAAAAGATAGAGCTTGTTACACCTGGAAAGAAGAAAGAACTCATTAGTGATCTTGAAAATAAGCTCGGTGTGAAAATTTCCCGAATAGAAATTTCAAATGTCGATTATATCAGAGATACAGCAAAAATTCATGTCTATTTTCTGAAAAGTCAACAAAAATGGGCTAAAGATGAGGAAATAGATTTCAGAATAACAACGGATGAATAGTGTTCGATTATATATCATATTAATACTGCTTTTTCTGTCTCCAGTTATTCTATTTGCTCAAGACAATGCAGTGTTCGAGAGTTGGAATGGCTTTTCAGTCAGTTATGAGGTAATCAATGATTTTGAATTGCAGATTAATCAGGAGTTGCGAATTTCAGATAATTTAATGAGTCTGTCTGATTATATTGCTGAAATTGAGGCTGCTTATGATATTTCCAAACATTGGTCTTTTGGTCTTGGGTATCGAATTCAAAAAGAATGGGATATTGAAGATGGGGATCACTGGAGTTCCCGTTATTATACAAGTGTTCAGTACGATTTTGACATTGAGCGTTTTCGAATAAAGTTTAGGGAACAGTATCAGTTGGAACCGGCATGGTATGGAGCAAGTGAATGGTCTTATTTTAATTTTTCAACGCTTAGGCATAAACTTTCAATTGATTATAATATTAAGGGCATTAAGTTAAATCCATTTGCTGAAATGGAGTTTTACCAAAGTTTGAATCATCCCATTCAAAATAGAATTATTAAAAGTCGTTATACAGTTGGGATTGAGTTTCCTTTAATCGACCACTTGGATATGGAGCTGATGTTTCGTTACCAAAACCGTCAGGATGGATTAAGGAAACCAAAACAAGAATATATAAGCGGACTTTCTCTGAAATTTGATTTTTAAATGTTAAATTGTTTGATAATTCTGTTTTTCTGTCATGAAATTTATTTCATGACAGAAAAGAAACAGAGAAAGACATTACACCATCAATATCTACAGCTTATGCAATTAATCATATTTCGGTAATTATAATTCCGATTATTGGTGTAGCATTGCTTGCTGTTGTTTCCTTTGGATTTGTACAGAAAATTAGAGTCCCAGTTAAACAGGATTTGTAAATATGTGTATTGAAATGATATCGGTTAAGTGTTTTTACCGATAAATAAAACGGTAAAAAAGCGGAACGGCCGGTGATAAAACTATCCGATATTTGTATTGTAATAATTGGTGCTAAAACAATCTTCCCCGGATTGATACAATTATTGTAATGGTTTAGTTAATTGGTTTTTTAAGGTCGCCTTCG
>JAQIBY010000018.1 GCA_027858835.1 Bacteroidales bacterium
ACGATAGATGATGCAAAAAGTTTAAACATCTGAAAAGTAATTATAAAATATAAGAATAGCAAATTATAGACATATGTCATAAATATTTTCTAAGTTTGTGATTTTAAAATACGAAAACAATGAAAGACCAGATTTTACATTATGAGGCAGGAGGTTGTGAAAATCCGTTTGAAGGTTATGACCAGCTATTTGAAGAAGCACTTAACGACAGTAAGCAAGGTAGTAAAGTAGGGTTTAAGCGTGGTGAGACCCTCGTAAAACAGGGCACTATGGTGAATCATATTATGTTTGTCCAATCTGGCTATGTTAAGTTGGAGTTAGAAACTGAGACAGGCACCGTGCTTTTAGATGTTGTGCCAAAAGGCAGGATGATTTGTTTGAGCGGGTTGTTCGGTAATGATATTGCAAAATACTCTGTAATTGCATTAACTGAGACACAGGTTTGCGATATCTCCAGAAAATTTGTTGAGGATGTTGTGCTTCATAATGGTGATTTTGCATCACGGATAGTGAGAAATCTTAATAATCAAAATGATTATCTTTATTATCGTATCTGCAGTTTAAATCAAAAGCAAATGCATGGCAGAGTTGCCGATGTTTTATTGTATTTGGCGGATAATATATTTAATTCAGATGAGTTTCCAATGATTTTATCCCGTCGGGATTTAGGTAATTATTCAGGCATGGCTATGATGAGCGTAATCCGTACAATTCAGGCAATTAAGTCTGATGGAATCATTGAAGAATCAAAATCTTTTATTAAAATATTAAACAAAAAACGATTAATTCAGTTAAGTAGAAACGCATGATTAAAGTAGAAACGCAAAATTGAATGCTATGGTCATAAAAGAATATGACATATATCAATTTTATTTAGTGGTTATCAAAAAGAGAAACTATATATTTGTTCTGTTTAAGAAAAACTCACAGGTATGGGTAAACCGATAAAAGTACGCCGAGGGTTGAATATCCCGTTAAAAGGCAAAGCTGAAAAGCAAATCATTGATTTGTCACCCGGCAAATTGTATGCTTTAAAACCGACTGATTTTCACGGAATCCGTCCGAAAGTCGTTGCAAAACCGGGTACTGAAGTTAAAGTTGGCACAAGTATTTATTATGATAAATTTCATCCGGAAGTGCAATTTTGCTCTCCCGTGAGCGGTGTCGTAAAAGAGCTCGTGCGTGGCGAAAAGCGGAAATTGCTGGAAATTATCATCGAAACCGACGGTAAGCAGATACAGGAAACGCATGAAATTCATGATTATCAAACGGCAGATTCTGTTGATTTAATTAAAACCTTGCTGCAAACCGGCTTTTGGCAAATGATTACGCAAAGGCCGTATGGAGTTATTCCAAATCCGGAAAGCACACCCGATTTTGTATTTGTTTCAACATTCGATACTGCTCCATTAGCTCCAGATTACGGATTCGTTCTTGAGAATATGCAGGAGGAACTAAAAGTTGGGTTGGATATTTTGCATAAGATTTCTGGCAAAGAAATTCATCTTGGACTGAATGCAAAAGCCGATAACACATTGTTTGAAAATCTTCCGCATACAATTACTAATACTTTCGAAGGACCACACCCCACAGGAAATGTCGGAACACAAATTAATGCCATACGACCCATTAATAAAGGTGAAATTTACTGGACGATAAATATTCAGAATCTCGCCATGATTGGTCGTTTGTTTTTGAAAAAGTCAATTGATTTTTCAAGAGCGGTATCATTCGTTGGCTCCGAATTAAATCAAACAGGATATATCAAAGTCTTGCCAGGACAATCAGTAAAAGAAATTATTGACGGAAAACTTGTACAAGATAATGTGCGTGTGATCTCAGGAAATCCATTAACCGGAAAAGCTATTGAAAAGGAAGGCTATTTATCTTTTCAGGAAAACCAAATTACCATATTACCCGAAGGTGATTATTATGAGTTTTTCGGTTGGCTGATACCTGGATTAAAAAAATTCTCATTGTCTAGAACCTATTTTTCTTGGTTAATGCCCGGTAGAAAATATCGCTTAGATACAAATTATCATGGTGGCGAACGTGCTTACGTTGTAACCGGAGAATATGAAAAAGTCTGTCCTCTTGATATTTATCCTCAGCAATTAATAAAAGCCTGTATGACTGAAGATATTGATAAAATGGAGCAGTTAGGCATTTATGAGGTAATTGAAGAAGATATGGCTTTGTGTGAATTTGTTTGTACTTCCAAAACCGAAGTACAGTCAATTTTGCGCGAATCGCTTGATATGTTACGTAAAGAAATGAGTTAATATTGAAAATCTAAAACAATGAATAAGCTCAGACGAACAGTTGATAAAATCAAACCGCATTTTCAAAAAGGAGGGAAATTCGCAAAACTTGAATCTACCTTTGGAGCGTTTGAAACCATGTTATTTGTCCCTAATCATACCACAAAAAGTGGGGCACATATACGTGATGCAATGGACATGAAACGAACCATGGTAGTAGTTATTTTTGCTTTGGTTCCCAGTTTGTTATTTGGAATCTATAACACCGGATATCAGCATTTTTTGGCAATTGGTGAAAGTGCTGAGTTTTGGTCGGTAGTTTGGTATGGATTATTAAAAGTTGTCCCAATTGTTATTGTAAGTTATGTTGTCGGTTTGGCAATAGAATTTATATTTGCTCAAATTCGGGGGCACGAAGTCAATGAAGGATTTCTAGTTTCCGGATTTTTAATTCCGCTTATTATGCCAGCCGACGTCCCTTTATGGATGGTTGCGGTAGCAACTGCTTTTGCCGTTATTATCGGTAAAGAAGTATTTGGCGGAACCGGAATGAATATCTTAAATCCGGCGCTTACTGCTCGTGCTTTTCTCTTTTTCGCATATCCCGCATGGATGTCAGGAGACAAAGTGTGGGTTGGCGGCATGGTTGACGGACAAACTCTCGATGCCTTCAGTGGAGCAACTCCTCTCGCACAGGCTGCTGCCGGAAACACAAGTTTTTCGCTCGGAAACGGTGCTGGAATCGATACCATAGATATGATTATCGGAACCATTCCCGGGTCCATTGGTGAAACCTCTAAAATTGCCATTCTAATTGGAGCTGCAATCTTGCTTATTACTCGCGTTGGTAGTCTTCGAATTATGCTGTCAATGTTAGCCGGCGGTGTTACGATGGGGCTACTATTGAATACTTTTGCTGCAAATCCATTCATGGAAATTCCTTGGTGGGAGCATCTTTTGATTGGTTCTTTCCTTTTTGGAATGGTGTTTATGGCAACTGATCCCGTTACTGCATCGCAAACAGCAAAAGGGAAAATTATTTACGGATTCCTAATCGGATTTCTGGCAATATTAATTCGAGTGCTTAATCCAGCTTACCCGGAAGGGACCATGCTGGCAATCCTTCTGATGAACGTGTTTGCGCCACTGATTGATCACTATGTGGTGCAGGGGAATATTAAAAAGCGTATGAAACGATTAAAAACCACATAGTCATGGATAAAAACAGTAATACATACATATTTATTTATGCAGTCCTTATGGTGGTTATTGTTGCTGCAATGCTTTCATTTGTCGCAACAAAATTAAAACCATTTCAGGATTTTAATGAGGAAGTCCAGAAAAAACAGGATATCCTGAAAGCAATTCAAGTTGACAGTAATGCCAAAACAGCAGTGGATTTGTACAATAAATATATTGTCGGTTCTCGTGTTGTAAATTCGGATGGCGATTTGCTTGAAGGACAAAATGCTTTTAAAGTGGACTTGAAAAAAGAGATTTCAAAGCCAGTTGAAGATCGTAGTTTGCCCATTTTTGTCAGTGCGAATGATGATGGGAGTACAAAACTTATTATCCCACTGCAAGGCAAAGGCCTTTGGGGTCCGATTTGGGGATACATTTCATTGAATGATGATATGAAAACCATTTACGGTGCCAGTTTTGATCATAAGTCTGAAACCCCGGGGCTTGGTGCTGAAATAAATACTGAAAAATTTCAGGAGCAATTTCTTGGTAAAAAAATCCTAGATGAAAATCAGGAATTTGTTTCAGTGAAAGTTGTGAAAGGTGGTGCAGAAAACAATAACCCACATGCTGTTGATGCAATCTCCGGTGGTACAATTACTTCTGATGGATTGGAAGACATGATGTTTGATTGTCTAAAGCCTTATATGAATTATTTTGAACGCGTATTAACAAAAGGAGGAGAATAATCATGAAAGAACGTGAACCATTGTTTTCCAGAAAAAATCTGCGATTGTTATCGGAGCCGATTAATAAAAACAATCCGATTACAGTTCAAGTGCTTGGAATATGTTCAGCACTTGCTGTAACAGTTCAGTTGAAACCCTCAATTGTTATGGCATTGAGTGTTATGTTTGTAATGGGATTTAGTAACCTGATTATTTCTCTTATGAGAAAGACTATCCCGTCCCGAATCCGAATTATTGTTCAGCTAGTAGTAATTGCCTCTTTGGTGATTATTGTTGATCAGGTACTGAAAGCTTTTCTTTTTGATGTATCAAGGCAGTTGTCCGTTTTTGTCGGATTGATTATTACGAACTGTATTATCATGGGACGGCTTGAGGCTTTTGCATTGGCAAATAAACCCTGGCCAAGTTTGCTTGATGGATTAGGAAATGCTGCCGGATATGGTGCTATCCTAGTCCTTGTTGGGTTCTTTAGAGAACTCTTAGGTAGCGGAACCGTGTTTGGATATCCGATCTTTGCCGAGCTTGGATTGTTTAAAATAGGTTATGAAAATAATGGGCTCTTTATTCTCCCTCCAATGGCTCTCATTATTGTTGGAGTTATTATTTGGGTGCAAAGAAGCCGTAATCGTGAACTCATTGAAGAAAATTAATCGCCATGGAAAATCTCGTTAATATATTTGTAAAGTCGATATTTGTTGAGAACATGGTTTTTGCCTATTTCTTAGGCATGTGTTCTTACCTCGCTGTTTCTAAAACAGTAAAAACTTCAGTCGGATTAGGTCTTGCCGTTGTATTTGTGCTTGTTATTACTGTCCCGATTGATTACCTGATTGAAAACTATTTGCTTGCCGAAGGTGCGCTTGTGTGGCTGAGTCCTGAGTTAGCTGATGTTGATCTCGGATTTCTCCGTTTTATTCTTTTTATTGCCGTAATTGCCTCTATGGTGCAACTCGTGGAAATGATTGTCGAAAAGGTTTCTCCGACACTCTATGCGAATCTTGGGATATTTCTGCCCTTGATTGCCGTAAACTGTGCTATCCTTGGAGGTTCATTGTTTATGGCAGAACGGGAATATGCGAATATTGCTGAAGCAACAACCTATGGTTTCGGTTCCGGAATCGGATGGTTTCTTGCCATTGTCGGTATTGCGGCTATCCGTGAAAAAATAAAATATTCAAATGTTCCTGCTCCCTTAAAAGGCCTTGGTATTACTTTCATCATTACCGGGCTTATGGGTCTTGCCTTTATGGGATTTATGGGAATAGAACTTTAATTGATAACACATTGAATTATGATACTGTTAACTACTCAAACAGGAATAATCCTCGCAAGTATTGGTGTATTTCTTTTAGTTGTATTATTGCTAATTGCAATGCTTTTATTTGCAAAGCGGAAATTAACACCGCAAGGAAAAGTAAATTTGACAATTAATGATGATAAAGTCATTGAAGTCAATCCCGGAGAAACCATTCTGTCAACACTTTCAAATAATGGCGTTTTCCTCCCTTCGGCCTGTGGTGGAGGTGGTACCTGTGGAATGTGTAAATGTCAGGTTTTTGAAGGTGCAGGAGATATTTTACCAACCGAAACGGGATTTTTCTCTCGTAAAGAGCAGCAAAATAACTGGCGACTCGGTTGTCAGGTGAAAATCCGTGAAGACTTGAAAATTGGCGTGCCTGTTGAAGTCTTGGATATTAAAAAGTGGGAGTGCGAAGTGATTTCAAACAAAAATGTAGCAACATTTATTAAAGAGTTTGTTGTTAAATTGCCCGAAGGCGAAGAGCTTAACTTTAAATCCGGCGGTTACATTCAAATTGATGTGCCAAAAATTACGGTCAACTTTAAAGACATTGAAGTGCAGGAAAAATTCCGCGAAGATTGGGATAAATTTAATATGTGGGATTTAACAATGAAAAATCCTGAACCGACTTATCGCGCTTACTCCATGGCAAATCATCCTGCCGAAGGAAACATCATTAAACTGAACATTCGTATTGCAACTCCTCCATGGGATGCAAAGAAAAACAGTTTTAAAAACGTGAATCCTGGGATTTGTTCATCCTATATTTTCTCCAGAAAACCAGGGGATAAGGTGATGATTTCAGGACCTTACGGTGAATTCTTTATTAAAGATACCGACAAAGAAATGGTTTACATCGGTGGTGGTGCAGGAATGGCTCCTTTGCGTTCACATATTTTGCATCTTTTAGAAACCGAAAAATCAGATCGTAAAATTTCATATTGGTACGGTGCTCGTTCAAAACGTGAAATTTTCTATGAAGAAAAATTCCGAGAATTGGAAAAAGAATTCCCGAATTTCTCTTTCCATATAGCTTTGTCTGAGCCAATGGAAGAAGATAACTGGGACGGATATACCGGATTTATTCACAATGTTGTGCTTGAAGAATATTTGAGTAAAAAGGACGAACCGGAAGAAATAGAATACTATCTTTGTGGTCCGCCGATGATGAACGATGCTGTGTTTAAAATGCTCGATGAACTCGGAGTACCGGATGAAATGATTGATTTTGATGATTTTGGATAATATGAAACAGAAAATTTATAGTGCAGGGCTCATAATCGTAATGATTGTGAGCCTTTTTGCTTGTAATTCAGCAAAGCCTGATTATTACAAATATCAGGGATACATTCAAGGAACTACATTTTCCGTGATTTATGAGCATAATAAGGACATTGCACCGGAAATTGATTCCTTATTGAAAACTTTTAATCAAAGTTTAAATAATTACGATTCTACGAGTTTAATTTCTCGGATAAATCGAAATGAAACCACAAATACAGATTCGCTATTTGAACGGATGTTTTTTGTTGCCGAGGAGGTTTGGATAGAAAGTGACGGACGCTTTGATATCACGATTGCTCCGCTTGCAAATGCCTGGGGATTTGGTTATGAAACCGGGAACTTGCCCGATTCTGCAATGGTGGATTCTTTGCTTCAAATTATCGGATTTGATAAGTTGCAATTAAAAAATCATGAAATCATAAAGCAAGATCCACGCATGGAAATTATCGGAAATGCTATCGCTCAGGGTTTGTCGGTTGATTATCTTGCTGAAAAACTGAGTGATTTGGGAATTGAAAATTATTTGGTTGAAATCGGAGGTGAAATTTATGCACAGGGAATAAATCATAAAGGGACAACTTGGAATGTTGGGATAGATAAACCCATTCAAGACTCCATGGCAGTGCATCGTGAGTCCTTGACTCAATTATCTTTATCAGGGAAAGCCATTGCCACATCAGGAAATTATCGCAAATATCACATGCAAAACGGACAGGCAGTAGGGCATGCGCTTAATCCGAAAACCGGCTGCTCTGAAAAAACTGACATTTTATCAACGACGGTAATTCATGAAACCTGCGTGTATGCCGATGCGTGGGCAACTGCATTTATGCTAATGAGTTCTGAGCAGGCTTTGAGTTTAGCTGAAACGCTTCCCGGGCTGGAATTAATGTTGATTATTGGTTCCGAGCATCCTGAAAAAAACTATGAAATCCTTTATTCATCGGGCTTCCCAGAAACAAAAAATGTGATAGAAAATGAGTAAATTAATTGCTGATTTTAGTTTATTGTATCAAATCCATAAAAATTCCAAACTTTTTGTGGTATTTCTTGTTTCAAGTAAAAGGAGTTAAGCGTGAAAGAACAAGCAAAACATATCAATCTGAAATTTGAGAATATTCCAAAGGTATTACAGTATATTGAATTCCTTTCGGATATTGAGGAAGATGATTATATTCGATATGATAAGGAACGAGAATTTGAATATACACCCCAGTTTTATGCCTTTATTCAAGCCTTATTTGATACCGGATTGGTTGAGAATTATGAGAAATTGATAGAGCATGTTGCGCTTGGCTCGGAAAATGAACACGAACGTTGCGAACTTTTTTCGCAATGGATGAAAACAATGAATCAAACCATAAGCCGTCCATGCGAATTACGGGAAACCGATATTCATTTTATCCGACGTGCATTTTTAACCATTATCCGTATGGAGAAAATCTTTCCCGGATCATGGGGAATAGATGTTGAAACCGGAACCTGGCTACGATTATTGCAACGCCTGAAAACCCTTTATGAGTCGGGCGAATTTGAGTAAACGAAACAGGAATTAATTGTTTAGGATTTCCTTTCAGATTTCACTTCGACCGGCTCTGTATATCGCTCAGTAGTACCTCCATCGAAATGACCTAATTTCATTGTGGGATGTGGAAAATGGGCGATGAGGCGATAGCGCGAGAAATTTCTTCTCAAAGTTTCGCTAAGCGATGGCATGTGCGTTGGTAAGCCGAAGCCTTGAGTCAATAAATTTCGATTTTTCAGCAGCCAAAGTTTAGCATGATTTTCTAAACCTTAAATCCTAACGCCTGACACTTAGCTCCTGCCACAGTGCGTTTTGTTTAGAATTTGAATATTGAGATCCGTCTTCGCCGGACAAGTTTTGGAATTTTTTTGTCATTTGATGCTTGTCATTTGGTGCTTATCATTTGGAGCTTCCTTGTGATTTGGTGCTTGTCAGTGCCTGAATAGGATTGACTGTTATTTATTATTTCCTTTCAGATTTCACTTCGACCGGCTCTGTACATCGCTCAGTCGTACCTCCATCGAAATGACCTAATTTCATTGTGGGATGGAGAAAAAGGGCGATGACATTTTGGTTAATTTGACATTTGGTCATCGCCCTTTTTTCTCCCCAAAAAATTATAAAATGTCATTTCGAACCCCGACGAAAGAAGGGGTGAGAAATCTGTAGGATTAAGCAGACAGTTTATTGTTTAGCACAGTTTACTTAAAAACCTGATGCATACCCACTAGCTTCTGACAATCATGTCGAATTTCAAACACCGAATATCGCATCACAAAGGGGAAACGAGAATTTCACAAACAATAAAGCGTTTTGTATTTAGAATCTTTCAAATTATAGGTTGGGGAATAATATTCATAAGCTCATCCCGTTATCTATATAAATTAAAATCAATGAAAAATATTAGCCTCTTTATTGTTTTACTATGCCTCGTGTTTTTTACATCATGTAACCGACATGAAGCATATGATCCGGTAACTGCACACATTAGTTTTGTCAATCATACCGATATGGATTTCGATAGTCTTCAACTTGAGTATCTGGGATTTCCTCTGGCTACAGGATATATTGTACACAAACTTTCTCATTTAAATGCTTGGGATACAACGCAATATATAACTTGTGATAGCATTGATGAAGGCTTTGGATTGATGCTGTATTCAGATAGTTTAGAATTCTATACAAGATGGGATTATCCTAAAATAATAGGTGATCCTGTGAATCCCCAAGTCAATCATATTGTCCCCGGATATTACCATTTTGGGATTTTTCCCGGTGACAGTTTAAATAGCGATATGCATATTGGACTTGAGTATTTTGATTTTAGTGCCATTTATTAGTTTATTAAATTGTGTTGTCTTATGCGCTAATTAAATTCGAACATTTAATAAGCTCACTTGTTTTTAACAATTGAAATCAATAATGGGAGGTGCCGAAAACCCGAAAGAGTAGGCAATTAAAAACAGATATTATGAAAATGACATTGAAAATTTTTACAGCATTATTTCTTGCAAGCTTTTTATTCGCTTGTAATAATCCTAAAGATGAGTCTGATGACAAAACAACCGTAGAAAAAACTGTTGATAAAGCGGAAGCTCAGTATGAAGAGGTTGAGAAAAACTTTGAAGCATTTATTGATGAGACTAAAGCAAGCATGAGTGAGCTTGAAAGTGAATTTGATGCCATGGGTGATGAAATTGATGAGGCACAAAGAATTCAGTATATGAAGCTTGAATCCCGTGTTGAGGAACTTGATGCAAAATTAAAAGCCTTTGCTGCAGCTCGTGAAGCTGAAAAAGAAGTGATTGAAGCAGACCTGGAGGAAATGAAGGAAACGCTTAAAAAAGAAATGGAAGCCTTGAAAGCTGAATTGAAAAAAGAAGAGTAAATCAAAAATTAAAAAAACAAACCAAAAAACCGCTGTTTACCGCAGCGGTTTTTTGATATTACCAAACGTTTTACGCAGAAACAATAAACCCCACACCAACAAAATGCACTCCAGTTCACACAAGTTGCGTTTATAGCCAATAA
>JAQIBY010000040.1 GCA_027858835.1 Bacteroidales bacterium
CTGGAGCAAAAAACAGCAGAACTTTTTGGAATGGAAGCCGCACTTTTTTGTCCAACAGGAACAATGACAAATCAACTGGCAATTAGAACACATTGCAATCCCGGAAGCGAAGTCATCTGTGACCAATTATCTCACATCTATTTATTTGAAGGAGGAGGAATTGCACTCAATGCTTTTTCATCTGTAAAAACATTGAATGGAGACAGAGGAAGAATTAATGCAACACAAGTTGAAAATGCGATAAATGACCCAGGCGACATTCATGTTCCAATATCTAAATTAGTTTCACTAGAAAACACTATGAATAAAGGAGGTGGTTGCATATATGATTTTAATGAGATAACAGCAATTAAAAACGTCTGCAATAAGCATAACTTAGCATTACATTTGGATGGTGCCAGATTATTTAATGCCCTGGTTGAAACAAACATTTCCCCGAAAACATATGGTTCAACATTTGATTCAATATCAATTTGTCTGTCTAAAGGCCTAGGTTGCCCTATAGGTTCCTTACTTATTGGCAACTCAGAATTCATAAATCAAAGCAGACGATTCAGAAAAGTTATGGGTGGTGGATGGAGACAAGCAGGATACCTTGCTGCAGCAGGAATCTATGCTCTCGACAATCACATTGACAGATTAAAAGACGATCATATCCGAGCGAAACAAATAGGTGAGCTTTTTAAAAACCAGAGCTATGTAAATCAAGTGTTTCCGGTTGAGACCAATATAGTAATTGTAGAACTGACTGATGACTATTATGCAACTGACTTAGTAAATGAACTTGCAAAAAAGAATATTCACTGCATCCCATTTGGGAAACATTTAGTTCGTTTTGTAACACACATTGATTTCACTGACGAAGATCTTCAATATTTTGAAAAACAAATATAGGAACTTCATTAAACCACCTATAGATGAGATGGAGGGCATTTAACAAGCAAGTTTTTCTAATTCTTATTATTCTTCTTCTCTCAGCGCTTTAGGTTTTTACTGACAACTTATCCAGCTCATCAAAACAAATATTATCACGAAGAAATTGATTCTGAGGTTAATATGGGTGATATGTTTACTAATGTCTAATTATAAAGTGGAGAAATCTCCACAAATTGGATAGATTTCTCCACTCTATAATTTTTATTTTTGGAAAATTTGTGATTGTTTTTAAACATTCGAGCACCTTTCGCTTAACGGAAATTCGCTAAGAGAGAAGTTACATTACTTCATCAATTTTTTATATTTGAAGCGTTTTGGAGCATCCGCACCGAGGCGTTTTTTACGGTTTTCTTCGTATTCCGAGAAGGAACCTTCAAAGAAATGGACATTTGAATCGCCTTCAAAGGCTAAAATATGGGTTGCAATCCGATCCATAAACCAACGGTCATGTGTAATTACAACCGCACAACCGGCAAAATTATCAAGTCCTTCTTCCAATGCCCTCATGGTATTCACATCAATATCATTGGTGGGTTCATCAAGCAGTAGAAGATTCCCTTCAGCTTTAAGCGCCAAAGCTAAATGCAAACGATTTTTCTCTCCACCGGACAGCACTCCGCATTTCTTTTCCTGATCGGCACCGTTAAAATTAAACCGACCAACATAGGCTCTTGCATTGGTTTTCTTATTTCCTAACATTATGGTTTCTGTCCCACCGGAAATCACTTCAAAAACGGTTTTTTCAGGATCTATAGCCTCATGAGTTTGATCGACATAGCTGGTTTTAACCGTTTCACCAACATCAATGCTTCCGCTATCGACTTGAAGCTGTTCCATAATCAATTTAAAGAGTGTGGTTTTCCCGGCGCCATTCGGTCCAATAATCCCGATAATTCCGGCAGGCGGCAATTTAAAACTCAGGTTTTCAAACAATAGCTTATCGCCAAAGGCTTTTGTAACAGCGTGCATTTCCACAACTTTATCACCGAGTCGGGGACCATTCGGAATATAGATTTCAAGTTTTTCTTCTTTTTGCTTGCTATCCTCATCCATCATTTTATTGTATGCATTCAAACGGGCTTTGGACTTTGCACGCCTTGCTTTTGGCGACATGCGCACCCATTCAAGTTCTCGCTCAAGGGTTTTTCGTCGTTTTTGGCTTCCTTTTTCTTCCTGTTCTAATCGATTTGATTTTTGTTCAAGCCATGAGCTGTAATTTCCTTTCCATGGGATTCCTTCTCCACGGTCAAGTTCAAGAATCCAGCCTGCCACATTGTCAAGAAAATACCGATCGTGCGTAATGCAAATCACTGTTCCTTTGTATTGATGGAGGTGTGTCTCTAGCCAAAGGATGCTCTCCGCATCTAAATGGTTCGTTGGCTCATCAAGCAAAAGCACATCCGGCTCTTGGAGCAATAATCGACAGAGTGCCACACGACGACGCTCGCCACCCGATAGCTCGTTAATTGGCTGACCATTCGGCGGACATTGTAAAGCATCCATAGCGCGTTCCAGCTTATTGTCAAGGTTCCAGGCATCCAATTGATCCATACGCTCCTGCAGTTTTGCTTGTTCTGCCATGAGCTTGTCCATATTATCCGGATTTTCATACACCTCCGGCAAGCCAAACTGTTCATTAATTTCCTCATAACGAGCAAGCACCTCAACGGTTTCCTGCAAACCCTCGCGAACGATTTCGATGACTGTTTTATTCTCATCGAGTTGCGGTTCTTGTTCCAACAAACCGACAGTATATCCAGGCGCAAAAACGACCTCACCATTATACGCTTTTTCCTGACCAGCAATAATTTTCAACAGCGTTGATTTTCCGGAACCATTTAATCCAATAATTCCGATTTTAGCTCCAAGAAAAAAGGAAAGTGAAATATCTTTTATGACGGTTTTATTTGGCGGGTAGGTTTTACTCACCTGTGACATGGAAAAAATAATCTTTTTGTCGTCGCTCATATTGTTATCTTTTTTGCAAATGTACGACAGAAAATGGGAATACTAACAAGTAGCTTGGAAAACTCCCAACTATGTCCATAAAATCAATGGTTAATACAAAAACCCAAAAAGCCATAATGGAATTTTATTTTGAAATCCATATTCGATATCATCAGAAACAATAAAGCCATTTTCAATCTTTGCTATTTGAGATTTTGATTTGTTTAATGAACTTAACAATTTTTATCATTTTTGTTTATCGCACAATACATTTTGACTGTTATTTTGTTTATTTCAATTCAATGTTGTCCGATAAAAGTTTAAAGATTTCTCACCGCTGGCTAGCGGTTCGAAATGACGCTGCGTTCAGGGCATCTGCGAGGGAGGGGCTTGGTGGTGGCGAAGCCACCACCAAGCCCCTCCCTCAACAACGTAACTACTTGTCATTCCGACCGCAGGGAGGAATCTTGTTACTACAAAATATATTATATCATTTTTATCGGACAAAAACGAAACGTTCCCCACAAGTTTTTTTGCTTGATCCCAAAAAACCCGCAAACAATTAACGACAACCCATTTTAATTGTTAATCGGTATAATTTCAAGCCAATTTCATGATTTTGGTATCAAATCACTTAAAGAATTCGCACAAATCACATAAAATTTGTTCTTTTGTTATCAGATGCAACCAATCATCATTAATTATTATCTGTAAAACAGTCCTGAATGCATGAACTTGATGACATAATAAAGGGATGTCAGAAAATGGACAGGAAGGCCCAAAAGGTCTTGTATGATCGCTACTCACCGATTTTATTTGGTATGGCTATGCGATATGCATCCTGCGCATCAGAGGCTGAGGATATGTTACAGGAAGCGTTTATTAATATTTTCAAACATATTAAACAATTTGAGGGGCACGGGTCCTTTGAAGGTTGGATGAAACGGATTTTAATTAATGCCGCCATAGGATATATCCGAAAACATAAAAAACATATTAATGATAGCTTTGACGATATACAGGAAATAAAAATAAAAGATACGAATTTTGAAACACGCGATTTTACAAAAGAAGAACTCATGTCAACCATCAATGAATTGCCGGAGGGTTTTCGTCTGGTATTTAACCTCTATGCAGTTGAAGGGTACAAACATCGTGAAATCGCTGAAATGTTAGGAATACAAGTCGGGACATCAAAATCACAGTATTCCAGAGCACGGAAAATTTTAATGAATAAATTACAAGTTTTAAGTAAAATGCCGGAAGATAGGGTCACATGAAAGACAGAAACCACATAGATGATCTGTTCAGAGATGAGTTGTCAAACCATCAGGTTACACCCCCAAAATCAAATTGGAATGGGATGAAACCTGCCTTAGACAACATGCGTCTGGAACATCTTGCCAAAGTGAAGCTTGCAAATCAAGCAATCACTCCGGCAAAATCTGTGTGGCAAAAAATTGCAACGAAACTTTGGTGGGAACAATTTATCCACTTCTCAGCATTAAAATTTAATATTTATTATGCCGCCCTTGGTGTAGTCGGAATCACAGGTGGTATCATCATCTCTAATCAAGTAAACACAGAAATTTATCAACCTGAAAAGCAATTGCGTGTAGAAATGCTGCAATCTAGTGATGCATATAATCAAGCAGATTTACTTGAAATGGAATCGCTGAATCCGACACAGCTTGCAAAACAAAGTAATCAAATCGAAATAAACTTAAATCCACAAAACAGCAACAAAGCATTTGCGGATAACAATAACACAGCAACCGAATTAACAGCGCAATTAACGCCTCATACAACTGATGCGCCAAGCGAAAATACAGCGGAAAACGAAACAGAATTAAATACAAATCTTCAAGGAAATTTACTTAATCAGGAAACGGAAAATCAGGAAGATCCGATAATTTCACAAGCCAAAATAAAAGGGATGCCATTGATTTTACATCAACTTGTCCCAATTTTGATTTCAGGACAACCGCTAATCATTAAAAATTATGCAAAACGCACTGACACATTAGGCTATGACTATCAGGGAGAACCAATTGTGAAAGACTTAAGCTTTTTTGAACAAGGATACTCCTTTGGTGCAATTTTCCTCAAACAAAGTTTTGAGTTCTTAAACCCTGAAATGCAAAATGCAAATATTAACAAACAAGATTACAGCCAATTTTCTTATCGGTTTGGCATACGCTTTAATTATGTGAAAAACAATTACATACTACAAACCGGTTTTTATCTTGCAAATCTAAACAACCAATTTAAACACACAACAACGCATTTAATTATTCGCGATGATACACCGAAGCTCCCCTATTTTGAATACTCTTGGCCATATGAGTCTGACACAGTAATTGAATATCAAACCCATACGTATAACAACTCCTATTCGTTTATTGAACTACCAATTTTGGCTGGAGTGCATTTAGAAAACGAAAAAATTGCAGTAAATTTAAAAACCGGTCCGATTTTCAACCTTATTACCGGGGTAAACTCAAAACTACTGCTGGAATCTAATCAAATCATAAGTAATGTGCATAAAAGCGATTTTATCCGTCCGGGAATTCGTTGGGAATTTAGTGCAGATTTGATTTATCGTTTCAACAATCAGGTTAGTGTTTTCGTTGAACCAAGTTATGTACACGATTTAACAAACATGTTCAACAAAAATTATGAGGTGAAAAGCCACTTCGAAGGCTACTCAGGAAGTGTAGGGATTTATTATCGTTTTTAATGCCCACAAATATTAACTATTTTTGCCTGCAGCTATTCTGACAACCATCAAACTTCAAACCTCACCCCAATCCTGAGCCCTCATCAACATTCAGTGCATTTCCACAGTGTTTGCAAAACCGTGCATCCTTTTCATGTCCCACAGCATGACATTTCGGGCATTTTCTGTGTCCACTTTGTTGTTTATTCATTTCAACAGTAACAATTCCGGTTGGAACGGCAATGATGGCGTAACCAAGTATCATTGTAAAACTCGCAATGAATTGCCCCAGCGTAGTTTGTGGGGTAATGTCTCCAAATCCGACAGTAGTTATCGTTACAATTGTCCAGTAAATACCTCTCGGAATACTGTCAAATCCGTTTTCTGCACCTTCAACAAGATACATCACTGTTCCCACAACTAGAATTACCATAATCACACCAAACATGAAAACGGATATTTTTGTCCAGGAATCGCGCAACGCTTTTGCGATGAGATTGCCTTGTTGCGTATATCGTGTGAGTTTGAAAACACGAAATAGCCGCAATAATCGCAGTCCTCTTATAATAGCAAGACTGTGACTGCCGGTAAAAATGAATTCAAGCAATGTAGGTAAAATGGAAAGCAAATCGACAATACCGTAAAAACTGAAAATGTATTTCCAACTGCGCTTGTGAATCCAAACCCGTAAAATATATTCAATAGTAAAAATTGCAGTGACCGCATATTCAAAAATTCGCAAGTAAATTCCGTATTGCTCATAAATTTTAGAAACACTTTCTAAAAGAACTGCCAGAACATTTAAGAGAATGAAAACCAACAAAACAACATCAAAAGCTTTTCCGGCTTTAGTGTCTGTATGGAAAATAATTCGATAGAGTTTTTTGCGAATAGTTTTCATTTTCTCTGTGTTAAAAGCATAAAATTAGTAATTTTGAAGAGAATCAAAAGTGAATGCAATGCAATATTTAAAAGATATACGAGAAAACTTTGTTGAAGCGCAAAAGGTTTTGGATGAATTTACAGCATCTGAATCAAATTTTGAGAAAATACATGCAGCTGCTGAAGTCATGGTTTCGGCATTGCAAAAAGAAAACAAGATTTTGAGTTGCGGAAATGGTGGAAGCATGAGTGATGCCATGCATTTTGCCGAAGAATTAACAGGCCGTTACCGGGATGACAGAAAAGCGCTTGCTGCCATTGCAATTAGCGACCCCGGGCATATTTCATGCGTTTCTAATGATTTTGGCTATGAGTTTATTTTTTCACGTTATCTTGAAGCGCACGGAAAACCGGGCGATGTATTACTGGCAATCAGTACAAGCGGAAATTCGCAAAATATTATTAATGCCATTTACACAGCAAAAAAACGAGGTGTTTTTGTTGTCGGATTAACCGGGAAAGATGGTGGAAAGATGGCGGATTTATGCGATATAGAAATCCGTGCCCCAAAATCTCAATATGCTGACAGAGTGCAGGAGATCCATATTAAAGTCATTCATACAATTATTGGCTTGCTTGAAAAGATGTTGGAAGTGTGAGTTTTGTCTAAAGAACTAAGGCTTTCAAATTAGGAAATATCTATGTGATTTATTACCTTGTGCAGCAAAACTTAAGCTATGCTGGTTAAAACTTACGGAGCCGCCTTTTACGGGATAGACGCTCATATTGTGACGATAGAGACGGATGCAACCAAAGGATACGATTTTCACCTTGTGGGCTTACCAGATAATGCAGTGAAAGAATCTCAGCAACGAATTATTTCTGCACTTGGAAATAATGATTACAAATGGCCGGGACGTAAAATTGTCATTAACATGGCACCTGCAGATTTGCGAAAAGAGGGAGCAGCTTACGATTTACCATTGGCAATTGGTGTACTGTCTGCTTCTGAGCAAATGAATGGAGATCGTATTCACCGGTTTATGATGATGGGTGAATTGTCGCTCGATGGTTCCATCCTGCCAATTAAAGGGGTTTTGCCTTTAGCGCTTGAAGCTAAAAAAGCAGGGCTTGAAGGATTTATTCTTCCCAAACAAAATGCACAAGAAGCTGCTGTAGTTGAGGGAATCGATGTGTTTGGAGTAGAGCATATTACTGAGGTTATCGGTTTTTTTGATGGGACAAAAGAGCTCGAGACGGTTCGCATTGATTTAAAAGAAACCTTTACTCGAAAAATGGGCGATTATGATGCAGATTTTTCCGATGTCAAAGGACAGGAAAATGTAAAACGTGTCATGGAAATTGCAGCATCCGGTGGTCATAATTTAATTATGATTGGTCCTCCCGGAGCCGGAAAAACTATGCTTTCAAAGCGTTTGCCGTCAATTATGCCGCCATTAACCCTCGAAGAGGCATTGGAAACCACAAAAATTCATTCAGTTGCCGGAAAAATGGAGCGCGATTCGTCCCTGATGACTCAGCGTCCGTTTCGTTCACCTCATCATACAATTTCTGATGTTGCACTGGTTGGTGGAGGAAATCATCCGCAACCGGGAGAAATTTCTTTGGCGCATAACGGGGTGTTATTTCTCGATGAGTTGCCAGAGTTTAAGCGGACAGTACTTGAAGTGCTTCGTCAGCCTTTGGAAGATCGGGAAGTGACCATTAGTCGCGCGAAATTTACCGTAGTGTATCCTGCCAGTTTGATGTTGGTTGCCAGTATGAATCCTTGTCCGTGCGGATATTACAACCACCCGCATCGGGAATGTGTCTGCACAACGGGAATGATTCAAAAATATCTATCAAAAATATCCGGTCCGCTTTTGGATAGAATTGATATTCATATGGAAGTCGTACCGGTTGATTTTGATCAATTGTCGAGTCAGCCGCCCGGAGAAAATAGTACTGATGTTCGCAATCGCGTTATCCAGACACGGGAAATGCAGGCCGACCGTTTTAAAAAGCATAAAGGCATCTTTTCCAATGCACAAATGACATCTAAAATCATGCAGAAATATTGCGCAATTGATAATACCGCGAGTGTATTACTGAAAACTGCAATGGAGAAATTAGATTTGTCAGCACGTGCTTACGATCGGATTTTAAAAGTTGCCCGCACTATTGCCGATGTAGATGCCAGTGAAACAATTCAAGCACAACATATTTCCGAAGCCATTCAATACCGCAGTTTGGATCGAAGCAGTTGGGGAAGCTGAAGCAGGAGCTAGGATTCAGGTGTTATGGGTTAGGTGGTAGTATCTCTAAACGAATTTCAGTTAAATAAACAGTATTAAAATGAAAACAACTAAATTTCAAGTACTAATCGTATGCTTTTTTTTCGTTGCATGTTTAAGTGAAAAACAAGATTCAGACAATGCAAATAATGAGCTTAAGAGCGAACTATTCGCAAATGAATACGGTGAAATATGCTTGGTAAAGGAGAATGATACTGTAATGAGAACAATTTTCAAAAATAACGAGGGGGATGTTTTTGATACAATTATGTCAATAAATCACAATTTCAAAATGATACTAAAAAATGATTCTTTCCCTTTTTTACAATTCCATACAGGTGGGATAGAATTATCTCATGATTGCTTATTTATCCATGAGTTCTCAGGTGTTGCTTATTTGTCTCAATTTATTCAAATTGAAGAAATGTATTCAAGGCCTTTTTATAAAGTTAATGAAGAAGTTACTGTAAAAGGAGATGTTTTATTTAATAAAGGAATTAAAATTAATGGGATTTGGTTAATCGATGCCGGAACAGATATCCCTGAGGAATATTTATCTGTTTGCGGAACGATTAAAAAAGAGAAATACCCAATTGATTATTACTCGACTGAAGAGTCACCACAAGGGATGTTTTCTGATACCAGTATCGTGCATTATCGCTTAATAATGGAAGATTATACAATTGAAGAAATACCGAAGCAGATATTTAATGGAACTGCTGTTAACATAGATAATCAAGCCGCATTTATTAGTGATTTGGCATGTTCTGAAGCGTATTATTTAGATAAAAGAAAACCTTGGTCAGAAGCAGAATTGAACAATAGAATTGTAATTGAAGCTGTTTTAATTCAAACGAATATAGGAAAATCAGTCTTGAAAAACTGGCAAATAATTGAAGCTCTTCCTATTCACGAAGAATAAATTATTGTGGAATAGTATTGTTTTTTCTTTACACTATATTATAATTTCTAAACCGGTTTTATGATTCACTTTGAATATAATACCGATTAAACATCAATTCTTAATTATCATTTTTTTGTATTCTGATGTGCTTCCCAAGTCAATCTGAATCAAATACATTCCCGATTTGAGGTTTGTGTGCAATGCTTCATCACCAGCTACTTTTCGATCTAAAACTAATGACCCATCTATGGTGAAAATCCTAATATGAAGTTGTTCATTTCCTAAAAAACGAAAACTCCCAGAATTCGGGTTTGGGAATACCTGAAACATGTCACCATCCATTACCTGATGTCCATCAATCAAGACGGCGTTTTCACATGTATCAAAAGTCATTACCCCATTAAAATATCTATCGTAGGCCGGAATATTGTTCTCGTTCATTCCAGCTGGATAACCAATTGATGACCAAGTATATTGATCATAAAAATAACAAGGAGAATTCTCTAAATATAAGGACTCCTCCAAAATGTTTTCTGTTTCCGCAGGAATACAATCTCCAGTTTTATTATTTCCATATTCAAAGTGCCCATTACCATTCAACATGTAATTACCAAGCAAGAAACCTAAATTGGTGATTTCATTTCCAATAAAATTACAAGAATCAGTTGCAGGATTAAAATTCATCACTATCCCATATTTCTCCAATCGATTTCTGAAAAATGTATTGTATGGACCATTACTGCCATGAGAATCATCGATAACAGCATTTTGAGCAATATTTCCTTCAAAGAGATTACAATACACATAATTCCCATGTAACACTAAATCCCCTGCAGATGCAGATGGAAGTGCAGATTGATCCCAATACGGATCAAAAGAATAATTGTATGCAAATACGTTTCCATTGGCGCCAGATTGTAGCAACATGGAATGTCGTAAATGTTCGAAAACATTATTATGAATTAGACAGTCACTTGAACTTGCTGATACTTCGGCACCATATCCTTGACCTCCTTCACCGTATGCATGCGCGTGATGAAAATAACATCCTGACACTTCACAATGCAAAGAAGTTCTTAAGCTTAAATGAGAAAAGTTGCAATTCTCACTTTGAATGCCTCTAACAGAACAATTATACGCGTAATTAAAGCGAATATTACATGTTTGTGCAGTGCTTGCATCAGCTCGTACAATTTGCATATTTTTAATCAGAATATCCCTCACAGGAGTGATTTTAACCAAAACAGGATTGTTTTCTAACGGGTAGTCGTGTCTCAAATTACTTTTTAAAAAAACGGTGTCGGCGACCAAACTATCCACCTCACACAACTGAGCCATGGTAGAATACGCCCAGTCTGAAAACATATATGGCTCACCATCCATTTGAACCTTTACAACATCACCAGCTTGTAAATCGGTTGGCAATGTTTGCAAAACAAGGAAGTCATTGCCCTTTTGCGCATTAATCACTGTCATGTTATCACCAGTAACACTACCTGATGCATAAATAAAATCTGTTTCACTTTCAAGATTCGCATGCAGGATTGTTATTTCACTACTTGTTCCTTCAAGTATAATCCCAGAAGGCAACACGATTCTAGCGTTGAAGTGAAAGGTTCCAGCTGGAAACTGAATTTTCCCCGGCGCTCCGGCAAAACAATTGATTGCATTTTCCAGTGCATCATCGTCAGAAATCGCATCATCAGGCATTCCTCCAAAATCGAGTATAGAAACAGATTCAATATCTTCGTTTATTGGATAAGACAAACCAGCATTTGACCAATTAACGATACGTTCAGGCGGAACTTGAGCATACAATTGTCCTGAAAAAACGAAAACAATAAGACTGAAAACTAAAATAAACTTCATATTAACGACTTGATTTTTAACAAAGATACAAATGTTAGAGAATCATAAATTTGCGCTTTTTTGCTAAGGTAAAAGTATTCATAAATTGTGAAATACCAAAGAACAGCTTTCCGGCTTGTTAAAAAATCGTAACTTTACACATCAAAACATTGCTGATTTGCTTATGAATCATATGGACGATTATCAGTTTAAAGGGAAGCGAGTTTTAATTCGCGTCGATTTTAATGTTCCCATTGATGAAAACGGGAAAATTACGGATGATACTCGGATTGTAACAGCAGTTCCGACAATCCAAAAAGTCTTAACAGAAGGTGGCTCGGCAATTATTATGACCCACCTTGGTCGTCCGAAAGGACAATTTAATGAAGCATTAAGTGTAAAACGAATTTCTGATTATGTGGCAGCGATGCTTGGGCGAGAGATTATCGTGGCTGAGGATTGCATTGGTAAAGAAACTGAGAAATTGGCAGCCTCCCTCAAAAAGGGACAGGTTCTCATGCTTGAAAATCTCCGTTTTTACAATGAAGAAACTGCCGGAGATGAGGAGTTTGCAAAAAAACTTGCCAAACTCGGTGATGCCTACATCAATAACGCTTTCGGAACAGCGCACAGAGCCCATGCATCTACATTTACGATTGCAAAATTTTTCCCATACGATAAAATGTTGGGTTATTTGGTTGAATCGGAAGTTAAGAATATTGATAAACTGCTTAAAAAAGCCAAATCACCGTTTACAGCAATTATTGGAGGAGCAAAAATCTCGACAAAAATTGATATCATTGAGGCTTTAATGGAGAAAGTGGATAACTTGATTATTGGCGGGGGCATTGTTTTTACTTTTCTCAAAGCCAAAGGGTTGGAAGTTGGAAATTCCCTGGTTGATGATGAGTATCTGAATGTGGCTCAGCGAATTATGGATACTGCCCGAGATCGAAATGTCAAAATTTTTCTTCCTGAGGATGTTTTGATTGCAGACACTTTCAGTAATGAGGCGCAAATTGAACATGTGCCGGTTTCAGCCATTAAACCCGGCTGGATGGGAATGGATATCGGCGTAAAATCTGCAGAATTGTTTGAACAAGTGATTGAAGATTCCGAAAGCATTTTGTGGAATGGTCCCATGGGGGTGTTTGAAATGCCCCACTTTGCCTACGGAACATTGAAAACCGGTTTATCTGTGGCTCGTGCAACGGATAAAGGGTCATACAGTCTTGTCGGTGGAGGAGATTCCATTGCTGCATTGAAAAAGTACGCACTTGAACATAAAATATCTTATGTGTCAACTGCCGGTGGTGCTTTGCTGGAATATATCGAAGGGAAAAAGTTGCCGAGTTTAAAGGCAATTATGGAAACGCATTCCATTGATGATTATGATTTTCGTGGAAAACGTGCGCTGGTGCGGGTCGATTTTAATGTCCCGATGGATGAAAATTTCAATATCACCGATGATACCAGAATTCGTACCGCCATTCCGACTTTACGAAAAATTCTTGCCGAAGGCGCTTCGATTATTTTGTTAACACATATTGGCAGACCAAAAGGTGAACGGATTGATAAGTATTCTGTTCGTCATATTATTCCGTATGTTTCAGAATTGCTCGGGACAGAAGTGAAATTTGCTGACCGATGCCGCGGTGATAATACCGAACATATTGCAGAAGCCTTAAAACCCGGCGAAGTGCTGATGCTGGAAAATCTTCGATTTACCAATGAAGAAATTGAGGGCAGTGAAAAATTTGCCGAAGAATTATCCCGATTAGGAGATGTCTATGTTAACAATGCCTTTGGAACGGCACATCGGGCACATGCATCCACTTATACCATTGCTAAATTTTTCCCAGACGACAAGATGCTCGGTTATCTTATCGAAAATGAGATGAATAATATTAATCGGATTTTGCATAAAGCAGAACGTCCGTTTACAACTGTAATCGGCGGGTCAAAAATCTCGACAAAAATTAATATCATCCGAGCCTTAATGGACAAAGCCGATAATGTAATCATTGGCGG
The DNA here is from genome assembly GCA_027858835.1 of Bacteroidales bacterium. Lineage (GTDB taxonomy): Bacteria > Bacteroidota > Bacteroidia > Bacteroidales > ML635J-15 > JAQIBY01. Next base: position 13,562 of record JAQIBY010000040.1, read on the forward strand.
TGGAATTGCCTTTACCTTTATCAAAGCAATGGGAGGACAAATTGGAGACTCTCTCGTTGAGGAAGATTCGCTTGATGTTGCACGTGAAATTCTTGATTATGCTGCCCGGAGTTCAGTAAAGCTTTACCTGCCAACCGATTGTTTGATTGCGGATGCCTACGAGAATAACCCAAAAATCCGTCATTCCAAAGCAAATAATATCCCTGACGGATGGCGAGGGCTTGATATCGGTGTGAAAACGGCTGAAACTTATACGAAAGTCATTGAAAACTCCAATGCCATTTTGTGGAACGGTCCAATGGGAGTTTTCGAAATGCCATATTTCAGTAACGGAACCATAAAAATTGCGCTGGCAACTGCTCGTGCAACAGATATGGGAGCCTTTTCACTTGTTGGCGGGGGCGATTCGATTGCTGCGCTGAAACGATACGGAATGGGACATAAAATTTCATTTGTTTCTACTGCCGGAGGTGCTTTGCTCGAATATATTGAAGGGAAAGAGCTGCCGAGTTTAAAAGCCATTCGAACCAAGATATAATTTGCATTTTTTTAACGATAGAAAATTTGTGTTATGGAAATTAATTTACCAAAAATTCAAGATGCCGATTTAAACGGGAAAGTTGTACTTGTCAGAGTTGATCACAATGTCGTGAAGAAAGGTGAAATTCATGACCCCTACCGGATTGATGCAACCATTGGAACGCTTTATCATATCAATGCAAAAGGAGGTAAAATTATTTTAATGACGCATGTCGGACGTCCGAAAAATAAAAAAACCGGTGAAATTGAAATCCATGATGATACTTCGGTGAAGCCGATTGTTGATTATCTCAATAATAAACTGCACATCAATATGAAAATTCCTGAATTTGTACCACATGGTAAAGATGGTTATTTGGGATTGGAAACTTCGATTAATCATATGATTCGCGAATTGAGAAGCGGAGACCTCGATGGGATTTATCTGCCGAATACGCGTTGGTTTGCAGGCGAAGAAGCCGAAGGAGAAATTTCTGACCGCTTTGGTTTGCAGCTTGCCGGCTTGGCTGATGTGTTTGTCAATGATGCATTCGGATCATGGCAGCCTCATACATCAACCGTTAAGGTGAATAATTATCTGCCGTCTTATGCAGGATATCTTATGCAAAAGGAAATTGCTAATCTGGAGCGTATTTATCAGGCTGAAAATCCGTTTGTAGCTGTTGTTGCAGGAAGTAAAATGGACACAAAAATTGATTCGCTGTATGCCTTGCTGAGGATTGCTGATAAACTAGTTTTGGGAGGCGTGATATATAATGCATATCTCTGTGCAAAATATGGAATTTCAATTAAAGGGGTAGATGATACAAACCTCAAACTTGCCGAGGAATTTGTTAAATATGCCGAGGATTATTCCGATAAGATTTTGGAGTTGGAGTATATCATTGAATCTGATACCCTTGACGGAAAAGAAGAAGGGAAATATCGCATGCATCACATTAAGGATTTAAAATCCGGACAATCATTAAATTATGTGCTAGATGTTGCTCCGGAATCTTTTCACAAAGATGATGTTTGTCAGGTGTTTAAATCTGCAAAAACGATATTTATTAATGCCGTGATGGGATTTACGCCGCATTTTAATGATGGGACAATTGCATTAGATGAGCTTACGGATTCAAATCTTGATGCCGTAAAATTATATGGTGGTGGAGATACAATGCAAGAGCTGAAACGTCTTTTGCCTGGTTTATATATTGTGGCACTTGACAATCCGAAATATTATATCTTCACCGGAGGCGGTGCTGTTTTAAAAGCAATTCAGGAAGGAACTTATACGGGACTGGAGCCAGTGAAAGCTCTAGTAAGAAATCGTGAAAATCAAGTGAAACTTTAGATTTTACTCGTAAAATCAAGATTTGTTCATTTAATTCCTAAAACTCTGCCTTGAATTGAAATGCAATAGAGCGAGGCGGCAGCATATTTCCGGGACGTTCCACGTACTCTCTGTTAAATAAATTTCTAACCACCAGTGATGCCTTAATTGCTTCATTAATTTGCCATCCGAAATGCATATCATAGGTAAGCAAAGGTAAATATTTGTTATATGCATAATAATCTGCGAATCCATTCAAAACCAGATTGTTGAATGTCTGAAATCCCGGGTCATCTGATACAAAAATATTATCGAGCGCTAGCATTGGAGAGTGATAAATCATTGATACACCCGTGGAAATTGCTTTGTATTCCAGTATAATATTTCCTTTTACAGAATGTTTGTATCGATATTTAAGGTAATCTGTATCGCGGTTTTTAGTGTCAATAATCGCATCACGTTCTTCTTCGCTGTCATATAAGTTGATGGCATCCATATTGGTGAATCCGGCAAATAAAAGCATATCAATATTTTCGGTGATTTTTCCTTTTGCAGAGATTGATAAATCAATTCCGAATACTCTCACGTCACCAATATTTTGTGACTGAAAACCCATATTGTCCATTGTCGGTGGGATACTGTCAGCGAGTGGGAGATATGTTTCTGTATCAAAGAGCCCAAATCCGAACTCCATCATATTATTGTATCTGGAATAAAAGGTTGCAAAATCAGCAAAGCCCTGCCAGCCTTTTCCAATCCGAAATCCTTGATGCGCTCCCACCTCAATATTCCATCCGGTTTCACTTTCCAAATTTGGATTTGGAAAAACATTTAAAAGTCCGGCAAATGCTGTGGCTGTATATTTTTCTGCGATACTTGGGAATCGATATCCTTGTCCAAAGCTTGCGCGCAGATTTGTGTATTCAAATAAGCGATAATTGGCACCTGCACGGAACACCGGTTTAACCGGAATTTCTATGATATTATCGCCGAGTTCAACGTCAATCATAGATTCTGTTTGTGTGGTGTCAACCCGATAATATTCTCCACGAATTCCCACCGAGGTTTTTAACCGGCCAAAATTATTGTCGGCCTGAATGTATCCTGCCAAATTGTTGCTAAAATGTTCGCCAAACAGATTTGATTGAATTTCAGAATAGGCATTTACCGCTCCGGCTGCAATTTTTGTTTTGTCGCCTATGTCAGTTTGATAGCGGTATTCTCCATAAAAAATTTCGCTCTTATTGTTTTTTGTAGTATCAACAGGAATACGGTTATCAGTAAAGTAATAGCGGGTCCTGATACTATATCTTGAGCCATTCGTTTTGTAATAATAGGCAAAGGGATCGATGTTAATACGATATCCTTCATTCACGTTAACCGCTCCCGGCATTGCCTCTAATGGTCTTATAACAACAGAATCCATGCCTTCAACATCGGTTAGTTTTTCAGATGTCCACAGGAGAAAATCTGATTTTACCTGCCCCATAAAATTAGCATTTACTCCATATGCCAGCCCTTCAATACGTTTGCTGCGAAAACGAAGGTTTGTATTAATCCGTGTTCGCTTATCAAAATTATTTGTACGGTATCCTTCATCAACAAATTGATTTCCTGCAATGACAAAGTCAAAATTGCCAAATTGTTGCATATGCATGAAATTCAGTCCACTAAACATTGGTTTCGATACCCAGTAAAATGCTTCTTCACGCAGCATAATTGAAGTTGGTGTGTTGCCGTCCTGATAAAAATTATTGTCAGTATAAAGGTGTGTATCCCATGTTTTTCCGTTAATATATTTAATGGGGTTTTTTGGTTCATTGTAAAATCCGACATTATAAATAATTTTAGTTTTTGATTCTTCTGTCGGATAAGCAGTACGGATATTGATGACACCATTCATTGCAGAAGATCCATAAAGTACAGATGATGCGCCTTTTAAAACTTCCACTTGTGAAATATTTTCTACCGGTAAAAAATCCCATTTAACATTGCCTGCATCGGCAGCTAAAATCGGCAGTTCGTCAACAAGTACCAAAACCCGGCTTCCTGCACCATATGACCAACCACTTCCGCCGCGAATACTAGGCTGTCCATCGTTCACATCAACACCTGGGATTTTATTAATTGCACTTTCCATGTTGTTGGTGTTTGTGTTTTCTATCATTGCCGGTTTAATCACCTGCATCGAAACAGTAACATCAGATAATTTTTGCTCGTATTTTGATGCACTGACAACGATTTCTTCAATAATTTCAGCATTCTCATGCATGACAAGGTTGATTTCCCGAAAATCATTATCTGCTAATTTGATGGATTTTCCCTGAGTTTTGTAACCTACGTATTGATAGCTGAGTTCGTATTCGCCCGACTTAAGTTCTAGTGAATAGTTGCCGTCAAAATCACTGATTGTTCCTGTACTAACAGCTCCTTCTTCTTGCTCTATCATGATATTGACACCATAAAGTCCTTCGTTGTTATCGTCAACAATTTTCCCTTTTATTCCGCTTTGCGCAAAAGTAGATGCTCCAATTATGAGAAATAATACAGTAAGAAATAAATGGTTTTTCATGTCCAATTTAATTGGTTATGAAGCAAATTTAATAATATTTCTTAAATGGAGGTTTTTCTTTCCCCTGCTTTTATATTGATGTGTCTATTCTGACGCATAAAACAGTGTGTAAATTCTGTTTAAAATGTGCCAGTTGGGAAAAGTTATTACTAATCTTCAGGATTCAAATATGCATTTATGCTCGCCACATATTGTTCAAACGCACTCAGCCCTTTTTCTGTAAGGAGACAACTGGTTTGCGGGTAATTGTTTTTGAAACGTTTTTTTACCTCAATATAGCCCGCATCTTCCAACTTTTTGATTTGAACTGATAAATTTCCTGAGCTGGATTCAGTTTGCTTCTTTAAATAACTGAAATCCAATTTTTCATGTTTCACAAGCAAACTGATAATTGCCAGACGTAATTGAGAATGTAACACGGGATCAAGTTGTTCCATAATTACTGCTTTTTCCGGTTAAACTCGCGTTTTAAAATGTATCCGGGTATGAGATTAGTTAAAGTAATTCCCAAACCGACAAGCAAAATAATAAAACTGTTGGTTGAAACAATTTCCTTATAATATAATATCATCCATGCAAGCGTAAAAAATCCCAAAAGATTCGTAAGAAAGCCACAAATAATCATGGGGCGGAAACGCATGATGCGTCCTTCAATGGTTGCTGCAAAGCCGAGTAAAATTAATATAATTCCAGTACCCATATGTCCAAAGAAAAAGGAAAAACCAAATCCAAGTGCAAATGCGTTTCCCGCAAAAGTCCACCACAGAAATCCGGAAAGCTTGTCTAAAAACCCTGATTTTCCATGTTTCTTTTTTAATCGGGCAAAATATACCAAAGAATAAATTGCTCCGGGAATTGTGATAAGCCATGTCATCCAGAAAATTTTGTAGAAACCTAATTCAAAAAGTGTAAAATGACCAATTGCAGCCAATAATATTAACCAACCCCAAAATCGTAGGATGTGGCCATTGTCGTTCCAGTTTGATTTCCGGCTTTCAATCATGCGTGAAATGATTTCCATGCTTTCTTGTGGTTGAAGTGTTTTGTTTTCCATCGTTTTAATAAATTAGTTCGACACAAATGTAAACAAGTTTACAATATAAACCAAATTTATTTTAAAAAGACTGCCTAGTTGAGCAGCCTTTTTTTATATGGTATTGGTTTTTTACCGGATTAGCGTAAAACTTCCGGATTTTGTGTAGGTGTTCCCGTAATAGTCGTCGAACTCAAGATACCAGCCATAAACGCCTTCAGGTGAGTTGACATGATTTGTTGTGCCGTTCCAGCCCTCTTCAATATCATCCGTTACAAAAAGGACTTCGCCCCAGCGGTTGTAAATTTCGAGATGATATGACTCAACATCAATTCCTGTAACATGTATGCTGTAAAATTCATTCAATTCATCGAAATTCGGTGTAAATGCAGTTGGAGCATAAATCATAACTTCTCCTGACACCGTCATGTTTACCATAGCTGTATCAATACACCCGAAGAGTGATTCTGCCGTTAACATTACTGTGTATTTTCCTGGTTGTCCGAATGAATGTTGAGGATTTTCAACATCTGTGATGCCACCATCACCGAAATTCCACTCATAGAAATAAGCTCCGTCTGTGTAATTTGTGAAATGCACCAAGGGGTTGGTTAGCAGTACATTTGTTTTTGATGCTTCAAATTGCGCATCAGGTTTTGGATGAACGGTAATTGCAATGGTGCTGTCTCTGCGACATCCCTCGGTAGATTCAACCATCAGATTTACATGATAGGTTGTTGCACTATGGAATGTGTGTGTAGGTTGTTTGTCAAATGACAGATTTTCCACGTCACCGTCATCAAAATTCCAAATATAGCGTTGTCCGATATGTGGACTCCCTTCATTAAAGTTTACTGTTAATGGTTGGCATCCTTCTGTTACATCTGCATTAATTAATGTTTGAGGTAATGGATAAGCATAAATAGGATACTCAATATAAATACTGTCAAAATGGCAAGCATCCCAAGCGGTAAATGCGAACACAGAATCTGTCCATGGGTGAACATATATCATATCGCCTGCAATCAGGCTATCGCCCATATATAATTCGTATGGTTGTCCTCCGCTACCTCGTAAATTAAAATCAAATTGAACTTCCTCATAAGGACAAACAGTATCTCGATTTGCTGTTAAATTGAATTCAAGAGAGTCTAAAACGGTTACAGTAAAATATGATGTGTCAGACATACAATTGATTGAATCTAATACAAACGCTCCATATTCTGTGGTTCCTTCGGGAGCAACTTCAATGGTTTCTCCTGATAGCCCGTGATGTGTCCAGAAAACATCATAAGGAGGAACTCCACCTGTAATCATACTGTATCCGATTGTTGTTGTTTGTCCCCAACATATGGTTTGATCATCCAATGTAAGTAAAGACAGCGGTTCCGGTTGATTTACAGAGTCTGAAATTGTAAAATGGCAATAATGGTCGTCAGTAATTGTTACTGAATAATAGCCGGCACCAACACCAATTTGATCTTCTTGCCAGGAGCCGTTGTTCCACTCATAGTGATATGGTGGTGTTCCACCAAATGCTGTAATTTCTACAGAGCCATCTGTGTAATTTCCACAAGATGCATCGGTTGCTGTGATATTTGCGCCTAATGGTGCATCAGGTTGTATTACCTGGACGGTATCCCATGCAACGCAATTGTGATTATCTGTAACGGTAACCGCATAAATTCCGGGAGGTAAGGAGTCGATGCTTTGACCAATTTGACCGTTTGACCATGTATAAAAATATGGCTCGGTGCCTCCGAAAACATTTACGCTTGCATAACCATTGGCTTCACCAAAACATCTTACATCTTCATGTTCAATTGTTGCTGTTAAAGGGAAGTCGGGTTGGTCAATTTGCACATATGCATAGGTTTGACAGTCATTAATATCTGTAACTGTTACAATGTAGATTCCTGCTGGGATATCTTCCAAATCTTCAGTTGTATCTCCATTATTCCATTGATAGCTATATGGAGGCGTGCCACCGTTTGCCGTTAAATTAATGTATCCGTTACTATCTCCAAAACAAGAGACATCGTTACTATGAATATTTGCAACAAGTGGTTCTGGTTCAATAATTACCATGGTATGCGAAATGTCGCACCCATTAGCATCAGTAATTGTTAGTGAGTAATCGCCTGCCGGGATATTTAATAAATCTTGTGTGTGCATGCCATTGTCCCACTCATAGTAATATGGAGGTGTTCCACCTGCCGGAGTAACATCAAGTTCTCCGTCGTATCCACCATGGCAAGAAACATTGACAAATGTGTAAGTCATTGTGAGTGGGGCATCTGGTTCATCCACAAACACAGAATCTTCATAAGTACAGCCTACAGAGTCAGTAACCGTAACATAATGCCATCCGGCATAAACGTTCACTGGGTTTTGGTCATCGCTGTTGACAGGCTCCCACCAATAGGTATGAGAACCGGCTCCGCCTCCTGAGTTTACATAAAGGTTTCCGGTTGCTTCTCCGTGACATAGTACATCATCAGCATAAGTGCTTGCCCACATGGGTGGATAAAGATTTGATATATTCATCTCTCCAAAAACTTCACATCCATAGACATCGCTTACGGTAACGTAATAATACCCTGCCGGAACTGTTATGCTGTCAATAGGAGAAATGTGAGTGTTTATCATCCCGTTGGAATACTCAAAAGTATATGGACCGGTTGAGTTGAGCGCAGTAATAGTAACAACGCCAGATGTGTCTCCAAAACAAAGAATGTCGTTTCCGTCAATTTCAAAATCCAATTCCGGTAATGGTATAATATTTACCATGTCATGGATTGTGTCATCATCTTCATAAAAACCGTCCATTTCCCAAGTTTGATCAAACCAGTTGATAGGAATGTATCCCAAGGGGACAGAGCCTTCCAATAATGGTCCAATTTCGAATGGTCCGATGGTAATGTCTTTTTCGCCATTTTTTGAATCGTACATGGCAACATAATCATCCTTAGCGAGATAATCGCTCAAGTCAATTTCCGGGGTTGAATATGCAGGGGATGTAATATTTGTGAAAACTTGTTCTCCGGTTTTCGGGTCGGTGTATGAAATGGGAATGTCGAAATTGGGAATTTCATTCGATTTGAAAGGGGTTTCCAGAACAATTGTAATGGATGCGTAAACTACTGAATACAAGAAATCGAAGGTTAAAGAATCCCATGTGTGATTTGCAAACGTCGGACTAATGTCATACTCTACCGAGATATCCATGGAATCCCAGTCGAAACAAGGATAAGTAAAATTCAAATCGTTATTTACTTCAAATGTGATGGTATCAGCATTTCCGGCAGCAATTAATGCATTTCCGGCATTTGGATCGGTTTCAGTGTATGGTACGGATAGTGGGAAGCCTAGTGTTGCCCAAATGGTTGGACAAAATGAGAATTCCTGTGTCATCCAGCTATTCATATCAAAGGAAATTTGCAGGATATAATAATCGATTATTGCAGTTACTGGGCTAACATCGTAGGTTATTGTGCCACCGTCGATAATATCAATCACACTGGCAATTGCCGGACCTGCTGGTGGAGGAATGAGATTTGCAATCGCACTTAAGAATGTTAAAATATTAAGGTTGAAATGAATCCAATTATCTTGTCCGTATGCTTCAAGACATTGGGTGGTAGGATCAAGCCAGTCGTCCGTTTCTACGTATGGAAGATCTATCTCTCCGGTGAGACCGATGCCAAACCAGTCGGGTATAATAATTGGTAAGATATCATCTTCACAAAATGCGGGAAGTCCGGTGACTGGGTCTAAACATGGATAAACGACTTCTCCAGTTTCACCATTGAGATAAAATACTGCAATAGAATCATGGGGAAGAGGTTGTCCTGGGATTGGTTCTGAAGGAATGTTAAAGCTGGGTATGAGTGGAATAGTGGTTGTTCCAAATAATTCAACGACTAAATCCATATGTAATCCAAGTCCGAACTCTAAGTCTAATGCAATCACTCCGGCAGTTGGGAAATGTGAATCAAGATACCATCCGTCTAGCACATCGTACCATGAGTTGATTGTAATGGTTTCTCCCGGATCAAAGCCGTAATCATCTGGAAAATCGAGTGTGATATCAACGGGATAATTAATGTCTATGCTGCCAAGTGTAAATCCATGAATACTAAAGGTTGAACGAATTACTCCCCAGAAACCGTAGTCAAACCCCATGCCAAAGGTTTCTCCGAAGATGGTTGTGTAAGCACCAACATTGTCTGATTCATTCCATTCAATGTCAATGATATCAAAATCAAAATCCAAACTGAATGAGCCTCCCGGTCCCCACATATCCTGATCGTGAGTCTCATATATAATGTTGTGAATTAATACATTGGTGGGGTCTTGTGCCTTGGCTTTATGCAGCCCTGACAATCCAATGATTAATAATGCGATTATGATAATTCGTTGTTTCATGGTAACTAGATTATATCCGCAGACATTAGACTATTTATAATTGGTTTAATTACTGTTTTTTTTACCATTACCGGGTAATTTGCATTAATCCAAATGGTATTATGATAATCTCCGGCAAACAGCATAATTCGCTCGTAAGGAACTCCCTTTGCATCAAAACTTACTGTATAAAGTACGCCGCTAATTCCGGATTTTAATTCTACCTCTTCACGATTGATAAATTTTACCCCCTGCGATGCAAAATGCTCTGGGGTCATCGCACGATCAATAACTGGCCAACTTGTCCCTTTCACTTCTTTAATTTGCATACTTGCACTGGTTCCCGGGTGAATATATCCCGGAATCTCTTTTGCAAAAATAAAGTGCTCAGGGGGTATAATTGCAATGTCAAAACCGGGAACGGTATCAACTAATTGCTTATCATACGGAATTTCTTCAATATTCCGTATGAAATAATCACTTAATTCAGGACTTGAATCACGCACCTGTTCCTGCGCAAACATCAGTCCTGATAGTGCTAATAGCAAGCCTATTACAATTCCTTTTTTCATAACTATACCCCAACGCTCTAAACTACAAAAAATATTCAATATCTACAAGTCTGATTTTTAGACGAGCAAATTAATAAAAGGTTGTCTTGAAAAAAGGGAAATTTGAGATGTTTTGACGTTTTAATTATTCCTTGATATCTGCATTTTCATTGGTGCTTACAGATATTTCTTCAGAATCTTCATCATTGGTATTGTTAACGGGTTGTTTAGGGAAAGCTTTTTTGTAAAAAAGGATCAAGAAAATCACCCCGGAAGTAATGGCTGCATCGGCAATATTGAAAATTGCTCCGAAAAAAGTAAAATATCTTCCTCCGATTACCGGAAACCAATCAGGATAGCTACCACTAAAAATCGGGAAATAAAACATGTCAACTACTCTTCCGTGTAGAAACGTTCCGTAGCCTCCCTCTTCGGGCATAAAACTTGCCACTTGATGTAAACTGTCATTAAATATTAAACCGTAAAAAGCGGAATCAATGAGATTTCCCATTGCGCCTGCCAGAATCATGCTAAGCGCAATAACAAAATACATGTTTTCTTTTTTCTTCAGTGAATGGATTAAATACCAAAACATGCCTCCAATGGCAACAATACGGAATAAGCTAAGTAATAATTTGCCGAAATTTCCTCCGAATTCCATGCCAAAAGCCATGCCGGGATTTTCTGTGAAATGGATAATGAACCAATCCGTAATTCGGACTTCTTCACCGAGCATGAAGCTGGTTTTAATATGAAATTTTAATACTTGATCAATAATCAGTATTAAAAGAATGATTCCGAATGCTATATAACTCCGCTTATTTTTCACGCGCTAAAAATAGTAAAATTCCCATAAATGAACACTGTCAGTTATGGGAATTTGCTTTACATTTATTTTTGATTGTTTTTCGCTTCAATGCTGAGCGTTGCATGAGGAACTGCTCTCAGTCGTTCTTTTGAAATCAGTTTCCCGCTTTCTCGGCAAACACCGTATGTTCCGTTCTCAATACGTACCAAGGCTGCATTCAGGTGTTGAATGAACTTTGCCTGTCGTTGTGCTAGCCTTCCGGCTTCTTCTTTTGACAAAACAGTTGCACCTTCTTCTAATACTTTAAAAGTTGGTGAAGTGTCAGCAGTGTCATTTGAATCATCATTGTTTAATGCGGATTTGTACAAATCGTAATCGCGCTTTGCTTTTTCAAGTTTTTTAACAATGATTTCCCGGAATTCCGGAAGTTCATCTTTCCCGTATCGTTTATTATTGCTCGTTTTGTTTTCCATAGTGCTTTTAGTTAAAGTTAGATTCGTTCAATAAACAATTTCGTTTCGAAATTATCCAATTTTACGTCATCTGCCCCGTTTTGTTCCAGTTTTTTCAAACTTTTTATTGACAAACCCAAAGTTTGTGCACAAATATACTCGCCGTGAAGCTCGATAACCTTTTCTATTTCAGGGTTTGATTGCAATGATATATTTATTTTATCCGTCACGTCAAACCCATTATCTTTTCTCAGATTTTGAATGCGATTTATTAACTCGCGGGCAATTCCTTCTTGTTTAAGTACTTCGGAAATCTGAATATCCAGTGCAACGGTCAGCTGGCCTTGATTGCTGACTAACCATCCGGGAATGTCTTCCGAAATAATTTCAACATCCTCAAGACTGAGCTTTACTTCAGTGTCACTCACCACCATTTCATGCACTCCACTTTGCTCAAAGGCAGCAATCTCAGTTTGTGACATGCCCATAATCGCCGGAGCAACTTGTTTCATGATTTTACCGTATCTTGGTCCTAATGTTTTAAAGTTTGGTTTAATTTTTTTAACCAAAACGCCAGAATCATCATTAAGATATTCAACTTCTTTAATATTAGTTTCCGTACGGATGATTTCTTCAACTTTTTCTAATTGTGATTGCATGGCTTTGTCGCGCACCGGAATCATGATTTTCTGTAATGGTTGACGCACTTTAATATTGACTTTTCGCCGCAAAGCCAAAATCATGCTGGATATGCTTTGTGCCATGTGCATCCGCTCTTCTAATTCGGCATCAATCAGGTTTTTATCCCATTTCGGGAAATCTTCGTGATGTACAGATTCCTGATATTTATTCTGTGTGAGATCAGAGTATAACAGGTCGCTGTAAAACGGAGCAATCGGACTCATGAGTTTTGATATCTCAAGTAAACACGTGTATAAGGTTTGATATGCTGAAATTTTGTCATCATCCATATTTCCACCCCAATAGCGTTTCCTTCCAAGACGAACATACCAATTACTCAAATGGTCATTTACATATGATTGAATCAATCGACCTGCACGTGTCGGTTCGTAATTTTCCATTGCAAGCTCAACATCACGGATTAATGAGTTTAATTGTGAGATGATCCATTCGTCGAGAATGGGCTTGTCTTTAATCACTTTGTGCTTGTCGGGGTCGAAACCGTCGATATTTGCGTATAGCGCAAAGAAATTATAAGTATTGTATAGAGTGCCGAAAAATTTCCGTTTTACCTCTTCAACGCCTTTTATGTCAAATTTTAGATTGTCCCAAGGCTGAGCATTAGTTGTCATATACCAACGTAGTGCATCTGCACCGTGTGCATCCATGGTTTCAAACGGATTGACTGCATTCCCGAGGCGTTTTGACATTTTATTGCCATGTTTATCAAGTACAAGCCCGTTGGAAATAATATTTTTAAAGGCAACATCATCGCTAATCATACAGGCAATGGCATGCAAAGTGAAAAACCAGCCGCGGGTTTGATCAACGCCTTCAGCAATGAAGTCGGCAGGAATTTTCTCATCGAAATTTTCGCTGTTTTCAAATGGATAATGCCATTGTGCGTAAGGCATAGCGCCGGAATCAAACCAGACATCAATTAAGTCGGGCTCACGATGTAATGCTTGTCCGTCTTTCCCTTTTAACACAATACGGTCAACGTATGGGCGGTGCAAATCTAATTTCTCGTAATTGGCTTTTGAATAATCGCCGGGAACAAAATCTTTGTAGGGATTTTCTTCCATTAACCCGGCTTCAATTGCCATGTCTATTTCTTTCACTAAATCTTCAGCAGAGCCGATACATTTGCGTTCACTGCCGTCTTCTGAGCTCCATATAGGTAAGGGAGTTCCCCAGTATCTTGAGCGACTTAAATTCCAGTCAACCAGATTTTCCAACCATTTGCCAAAGCGTCCTTCGCCGGTGCTTTTCGGTTTCCAGTTAATCGTATTATTCAGCTCCAGCATTCGATCCTTAATGGCTGTTGTTTTGATGAACCAAGAGTCCATTGGGTAATAAAGAACAGGTTTGTCGGTGCGCCAGCAATGCGGATAATTATGTTCGTGTTTTTCGACACGGAATGCTAAATCGTTTTTCTTTAACATAACAGCGATATCAACATCCAAAGAAGGGTCTTTTTCGCTGAGATTTTCATCGTAGTCATTTTTAACAAATCGACCTGCATATTCCGCGTAGGAGTCGTCAATATATTGTTTGACAAATGCATTGTCTAAGGATTCAAGAGTGAAAAAACGCCCTCTTCTATCCACCATGGGAACACGATTGTCTTCTTTATCAATTAACACAAGTGGAGGAATTCCTGCTTTTTTAGCAACGCGATCATCATCTGCACCGAAAGTCGGGGCAATATGCACAATTCCGGTACCGTCTTCTGTTGTCACATAATCTGCATCAATAACCTGGAATGCCTCTTTCATAGGGAGTACCCAGGGAATTAATTGTTCGTAGGTTATCCCAACAAGTTCTTTTCCTTTAAATTCCTTTACGGGAACCCAAGGAATTTTTTTACTGCCGGGTTTAAATTCTGCAAAATCACCGTTTTCATCTTCAGCATTAAAATATGCACTGATACGGTCTTTCGCAAGCAAAACATTTGCTGGGTTTCCTGAATACGGATTTAAGGTTTTAACTAAAACATAGGGAATTTCCGAACCGACAGCTAATGCAGTATTCGAGGGTAATGTCCAGGGAGTTGTTGTCCATGCCAACAGATAGAGCGGTGCATTTGCTGGCTCTAAGATTTTTGCATTTTCAGGACGTTGAGGTACGTGAAACATTCCGACAACCGTAGTGTCCTTCACATCGCGATAACAACCCGGCTGATTCAATTCGTGTGTGCTGAGTCCGGTGCCGGCTGCGGGGGAAAATGGCTGAATGGTATATCCTTTATAAATAAGCCCTTTATCAAACATGGTTTTTAATAAATTCCACAGGGTTTCAATGTATCGATTATCATAGGTAATGTAAGGGTCATCCATATTTACCCAGTATCCCATTTGGCGTGTAAGTTTTTCCCACATGTCTGTATATTTCATGACTTCCTCGCGACATGTTTGATTGTATTTTTCAACGCTTATTGATTTTCCGATATCCTCTTTCGTGATTCCCAAGGTTTTCTCAACGGAAAGTTCTACCGGAAGCCCGTGGGTATCCCAACCGGCTTTACGATTAACTTGAAATCCTTTGAGTGTTTTGTAGCGACAAATGCTGTCTTTAATTCCCCTTGCCATGACATGGTGAATGCCGGGTTTTCCGTTGGCAGATGGTGGCCCTTCATGAAATATAAAGCGTGGTTTTCCTTCTCTGATTTCAAGCGATTTTTCAAAGCTTTTTTCTTTATCCCATTTCTGTTCTACGTCACGATTGATTTTTGACAAATCAAGTGTTTGATATTCAGGAAATCGTTTCTGCATTTGTTCTAGTTTTTCAAAAATTAACAATTTGCAAATATACTGCCTGAAACTGTAGTATGCAAATATGAAAATCGGTGTTTTGAGGAGAAATTTTATGGGGTTTTTATTTCGGTTTCTTCCAGTTTTTTTGTTTCAGTTTCCTCCGGTTTTTTTGCAAAAGAAAAATAGCGTTTGAGTAAGCCCCGAATTGTATTAAACGATTCTGTATAGAAAATGCCGACTCCTTGTGTATAAGGACCGTAGTCAAATTCGAGCTGAGATTGTGCGTTGGCTCTGGTAAATCCTTTGACACGTAAATTGCCGGATTTGTTGATTTTTACTTGTACTTCAACATCTCCGACAATATCTGAGGAGGTGTTTTCGTGTTCCCCAACCCCAACATTTCCGTTGATTAGTACTCTGTCGTTAAGGATTTGTGTTGAAAGTGCAACTTCGAGTTCCTGCGTGGTGATTTCATCACCCGGACGATAATTTACACCGATATCAAAATCGTCTGAAATTTGAGATAGCCAGTTACTAAGCTGGTTTGAGAGCAACTCAAAAGAGGTGACACCTGCAAGATTTGAGCCTCTGCTATCGCCGGCCATTTGCATGTCATCGGGTGTATAGAACCTGTTGAGTACCAGCAAAGTCAATACTTGCTTATTTATTTCATCATCCGATAAGCTAGCAACTCTTGTTTTTGCTTTTTCATCGGCATTTGGTACTTCAATTGAGAATTTTATGTCAGGATTCATTAAGCTGCCACTCATTTTCATTATACATAAAACATCAGTTCTGCGCTTATACACATCGCTTGTATCAATGCCAATCATGATGTCATACAATGGAGCTTTGAGTTTATATGCCGCTTCAAGATCTAATTTTCCGTCAAGGGGATCCCCATCCCACGAAATCATTCCACCATCCTGAATAACAAATCGTTTGTTGATAATATTTTGCAGGGTAAATAAATAATCTCCGGATTTTATTTCCAGTTCTCCTTTCATTGAGAAATCACCATCAGGATAAACCTCAATGCTTAAATCTCCCAAGGCATTTGCCCGAATCATATCTCCGACTTTCGGGTCAAACACAATTCGTGCTTCTGCATCCGGTGTTACCGACAAGTTCATTAAAAAAGTAACATCAAATGGCGTTTCAGGAATCAGGTCTTCAATGTTTTCACTGGTTGCAGAATCACTTATGAAGCTAATCCATGGCTCATCGTCTGCTTCGTAATTGTCTGACATTGGAAGGACAAAAACGGTGTTTTTCTCAGTTAATGCTTCCGGAATATTTATGACAATATCTTCAGTTCCTCCGCTAATATTTGCTGTGGCCGTAGCAAATGCAGATCCATAATATTGAGAGTTATCTACTTCTGTTGTGTTCATGATATGATAATTAATCATATCAATATCAAAATCATATTTTATATTTTGAAACTTGTTGTGCGTGAGCTTGCCTTTTATGACACCTTTTCCGCCGGCTTCATCGGAAATCAGAAAGTTTTGGAACACAAGTGAATCTGTGTAAACAAACACAGTGTCATTCAAATTAAAGCGCGCCATCAGCATATCATAAGTTAAGCCTGCACGGTTAAAGTCTAATACGCCAATTATATCCGGGTCACTGAGTTTTCCGGTTACATCAATGCTTCCGTCAATACTTCCTTTGATATCCAATAATCCGGCATCTATCATGTAGGGTTCGAGCACCGCAAGTCCAAAATTATTGATGTTAACCGTTACATTGATGCTGTCATTGGTTGGGTTTACACCACCTCTGAAATCAAGATATTTACTGTTACCGTCAATTTTTAATGCATTGCTGAGATAATCCCAGGTCGCATTGATTTGTAACATTCCAAACTCTTCTTCATTGATATAAAGTTTCTGCAAATCAATAAATGAACGGAAATTTATATTGTTGTAAGCATCTGCAAGTCTTCCATTGCTGTTGAATATTCCATGAATCTTATATCCACTTTGCTCCAAAAATCTGTTGAGAAGGCTAACATCAAAGTTTTGAATGTAATATCGCAAATCTTTTGCGGGATCGTTAGAGATATCTCCAACAAATTTAATCATTTGCTTTTCATTGTAAAATTGAATCGCCCCCAGATTAATTTCAGTTGTGTCGATTCGGATACGGGCTTCATCAAGCTTCCATTCCTGATTGTTTAAAATAAAATCGGATGGATATAATTGAGTTACTAAGGCAATGTTGTCATTAAGCGATTTTTCAAACAGCACGGATGTGCTTAGGTTTCCGGCATAGCGTATGCTGTCATCAAGATTGTCCCACGAAAGTGCAATAAACACTGAGTCTTTTTGTGATGCTGTTTCGATGCTCAGGTTGTTAAAAATATCACTGCCCTTGAAATTAAGGTAATCGGCATTAATATCTAAGAATAGAATTTCTTTATCAGCACTTAAACTAACGAGTAGATTTTTACTTGTGATTGTGTCGAATTGAATTTCCGGAGAATAAATTTCTAAATCGTAGATGTCTTTATTTGCATTTAAGTTTGCGCTCAGGCTTATTTCATGAGGGATAGAGAGTTGAGGCAGGAAAAATGCAGTCAATTCATCCAAATTAAAAAATTTCGCATCGATTTTCAATACTCCCGGATTTGAAGCCATCCAATCTTCAGGCTTTTCTTCATCATCTGATAAAACAGGAAAATATTGATACACCATCGTACTTAAAGCACTGAGTAAGTCACCGCTGTCATAGCTTCCACTTGTTGATATATCGAAATATTCGCTTTCAATTTGCAAAACTTGTTCATCAAGAATGTTTAAGCTGTTAATCACTAGGGTGTTGATTCTTGCTGTGTCCTGTTCTTTTCGATAATAAATATTTGAAAGTTGAAGTTCTCCCAACGCATCATTTAAGTTACGTCCCTGCATGTCAGCAATTAAGAGTAGTCCTGCTTCAGTATCCGTTGTGTCAAAATTCAGTTCATCCAAATTTACTAAAAGGTCGGCACGGAAATCAAGTTTAGGAATATTGTTTTTTATCAGATAACCACCCATAAATTCCAGTTTGATATTTGGGTCGTCAATCATGATTTCTCCATTAAAGGATTTGTTAGTTAAGCGTCCGGCCAGATTTATTTCTGAGTAGGAGTACTGGTTGAAGTCCATTCTGGAGACTTTTGAACCCATTGCAATATCGTATTGCCCGAGAGAATCAAAGCTTCCATTCAGATTTGCTGACATGTCTAGCTCGCCAAGCATTTCCGTTTTATCAAGAATTTCCCCAATCTGAAGTGCATTGACGCTGATATCTCCATTGAAATTGTAACGCTTGTTGGGAATGTCCGAAACGACTGCAAGGTCTGTCGTAATGCTTCCATAATCCGTAGTGAATTTTCCATTGGCGACAATGTCATTAAACATCCCAACTAAATCACCTTGGAATTTTACTGTTCCCAGTTTCTGGACATTTTCGGGCAATTGAAGCGTTTTCTTTTCATCAAACGGAGGGATGTAAATGCTTTGTGCATCACGTACCGAACTGGTAAGTTCTTTTATTTCGCCAAAGATAAATGCTTCTTCGAGTTCTGGCAAACCGTTTATGCTTATATCTGCAGCAATGCGTGTGTCTCGCCCGTAAGTGAAAATAAAATCCTTTAATTTTATGTCAGCCAATGTGCCGGAAAGTTCTGCCCGCATATGAACTTTGTTGTCGAGGCCTTTCAGGTCGGGAGCAAAAAACACAGCATCTTTAATCCCGAGCATACTGGAGTCAATCTGAATGTCAAATTGCAGGTCTTCCCAAATATTATTCATGCTTGTATCCAAAACAGCAAGTTGCATTACGGGAGCGTGAATCATGCTGTTTCCTGTTTTTAGGAATAGATTGCTGACATGATACAGGCTGTCAGAAATTTCAAAGTAGCCACTCATTTTTTGCAATTCCATTCCTGATTTTTCCATAAATGCAAACTCGTTCATTTCCAGGGCAATGCTACCGTCGTACATCTGAAAGTCGTTAATTCTTAGTGTAAAACCATCCACAAGCAAGTCATCAGTGTTTAGCGACTCAGGTGTTTCCGTGAACGGGTTGTTTTGCATTTTTAGGCAGGCATTCTGAATCAGGAAACTTTCGCAAAAAATATCAAAACCCTCTCCCGAAGGTTCTTTTTCCTTATCGGATGCAAATTTGTCCAATAGAAATTGAAAATTAAAAACTCCTGCACTGTCAGATTCAACACAAATTTTTGGTTCATCCAATAAGACCTCACTGATATATATTCGTTTGTCCCGGAGTTTTACGGCGGAAATTTTTACTAAGATTTCTTTGGAATAAACCAAAGTGTCGCCTGTTTGGTCCGGAATATAGAGTTCGTTTAGTACCAAATGGTTTGGTAATTTAACTTCGACAGATTCAATTTCAATTTTGATTTCATATCGATTCGCCATGAATGTAATAACGTGCTCAGTGAGCCATGTTTGGATGCTTGCAGACTGAAATACAATAAAACCGATCGCCAGCAGTCGTAAAAACCACAGCAGTATAATTAAGAGTATTCGGTATATCTTTCGTTTAAACACAATACGTTATTTGGTACAAAAATAACAAAGGCAATCATATTTTAGCAAAATCAGTGCGCAAAAAACGTGCAAATACTTAACTTTGTGAAAATTTAATTCATGTCAAAGATTATTCTCGGAATAGAAACCTCTTGTGATGATACCTCTGCAGCAGTTCTCAGGGGGGAGGATGTCATGAGCAATGTGATTGCGAGTCAAGCTGTTCATGAAAAGTATGGTGGCGTTGTTCCAGAATTGGCATCAAGGGCTCATGAGCAAAATATCATTCCGGTTGTTGATGCCGCGTTAAAGGATGCCGGTGTGAAAGTTGAGGATTTAGATGCCATTGCCTATACGCGCGGCCCTGGACTTTTGGGAAGTTTATTAGTCGGCAGCAGTTTTGTAAAGGGGCTGAGTTTAGCGAGTAATCTGCCGATGATTGAAATTAATCACTTGCACGGTCATATTTTTGCACATTTTTTACGTGATGCCGATAATCGGGATGAACCCCGTCCTCGCTTTCCGTTTTTAAATCTTTTAGTTTCTGGGGGACATACCCAAATTATTATTGTGAAAGATTATATGGATTTTGAAATACTTGGAGGAACAATTGATGACGCTGCCGGTGAAGCCTTTGATAAATGTGCGAAGGTGATGGGCTTGGGATATCCCGGAGGACCGGTTATTGACAAATTGGCAAAATCAGGAAATATTGATGCATTTACCTTTGCAAAACCCCGAATTGCCGGTCTGGATTTTAGTTTTAGCGGACTGAAAACCTCATTTTTGTATCTTATCCGAGATCATCTGAAAGCAAATCCGCACTTTATCGAACAAGAAAAGGAAAATTTGTCAGCCTCTATTCAGTCGAGTATCGTTGAAATATTGAAAGATAAACTTGTTAAAGCATCCCGAGAAACCGGAATAAAAGAGGTTGCTGCATCGGGAGGGGTTTCTGCAAACTCACACCTAAAAGCAGTATTAACTGAAACTGCAAAGCATGAAAATTGGACATTGCATATCCCTCGATTGAAGTACACCACTGACAATGCAGCAATGATTGCTCTGATTGGATATTATAAGTTTTTGAAAGGAGAATTTGCAACACATGAACTAACTCCGGTGGCAAGAATGAAAGTAATTCAGAAATAAATTTTCAATCAGGCAACGAAAAATAAAAAAAATGGTCTGATAATTGTAAAATAATACTTTGACAAAAAAATCGGTTTAAAGAAAAAAAATATACGTTTTTAATTACATTTGTTTAATATTTTAAAAAAATCAAGTTATGAAACGAATTTTAAGTATAAGTCTTTCTCTGTTCCTGATGATTAGTTTGGCTTCTAATGCACAACAAAAAGGAGCAACTGTATCATGGGATAAAACCTCTCACGATTTTGGAACCTTTAAAGAAGAGTCTGGAAAACAAACGGCAACCTTTACGTTTAAAAACACTGGGAATGAGAATTTGGTGATAACGAATGTGCGTTCATCTTGTGGTTGCACCGCTCCTGATTGGACTAAAACTCCTGTTAAGCCGGGTGAAGAAGGTTTTGTTAAGGCAATATATAACCCCAAAAATCGTCCTGGAAAATTTAATAAATCAATCACGGTTACCACGAATGCCAATCCTCCGACAGCCATCATGCGCATTACCGGAAATGTAACTGCAAGAGAAAAAACGATTGAAGACAATTATCCCAAGGCGTTTGGAGATTTGCGTCTGAAAACTTCTCACGTTGCTTTTGTAAAAATTACAAATAATGAGATTAAAACAGAAAAGCTCGAAGTTGTCAACATGAGTGAAAAACCCATAACAATGGATTTTCAAAACGTCCCTTCACACATTAAAATCGAGGCAAAACCAAAAACCTTACAAGGAATGAAAGCCGGTGAAAAACATGGCGAAAAAGGAGTGATTGTTATAACTTACAATGCAAAAGCAAAAGGTGACTACGGTTTTGTAATTGACAGATTGTACCTCGTGCTAAATGGCGAGAAAAACCATCAAAACAGACTGTCAGTTAGTGCAACAATTGAAGAGGACTTTTCACACTTAACTCCTGAGGAGCTTGCTAATGCACCGAAGGCGGAATTTGAGAATACAGATTTTGATTTTGGAACCTTAAAGCAAAAAGAAAAAGCATCTAATAAATATAAATTCACAAATACTGGCAAATCCGATTTAGTAATTCGCAAACTTAAAGCAAGTTGTGGTTGTACTGCCACCAAGCCTGAAAAAGATGTGATTAAACCCGGTGAATCAAGTTATATTGATGTTACCTTTAATTCTTCCGGAAAACGCGGAAAACAACGCAAAACGATTACTGTAATTACCAATGACCCGAAAGAGTCAACCGTTCGCCTGACTATTAGCGGAAATGTAGAGATATAGAAAGTGTTTAAAATATAGAGAAAAAGCCTTCGAGTTTTCGGAGGCTTTTTTTGTTGGTGTTGAATCAAATGAAATGATGTTTCATATTTTTGTATCTTGCAAGAAACAAAATTGAAGAATGATGAGAAATTTTCTTGTATTTACGATAGGAGTCTGTCTGTTTTTGTGCTTTAATGTCGCTTTGCAGGCGCAAGAAAAGCCCCAGCAAGTTCCGGGTAAAATTGTACTCAAATTGTCAGACAATTCTGTGAAAACCCAAGATGTTTTAGCATTTTTATCATCAAAATATGATATTGCACATATTAATAGAGCCTTCCCATCGGCTGAAAAGCCTACGAGATCATCCATAAATGGACATCAAACCATAGATTTAAGTCGATATGTTGAAATTCAATTAACATCTAATTTACAAAAAAGTGCTTGTATTCAAGATTTGAATAAATCTGAATTTGTAGAATATGCTGAACCACGCTATATCCCTGAATTGTTATATGTCACTGATGATCCAAACCATGAAAGCCAATATTATCTTAGTACCATTCATGCCTATGATGCATGGGATCTGCATCAATCTGATACAAATATGGTTATAGCGATTGTGGATACAGGAATTGATATGGATCATGAAGATTTAATTTATAATATTGCTTATAATTTCGATGACCCCATTGATGGTATTGATAATGACAATGATGGCTATGTTGATAATTTCAGAGGCTGGGATATGGGTGATAATGATAATTTTCCGCAAAATGAGATGAATGAACATGGTACGCTGTGTGCCGGAATGGCAGCAGCGCATACCGATAATGGACTCGGCATTGCAGGCGTTGGTTTTAAATCTCGAATTCTCCCGATAAAAGTGCAGGATGCTGATAGTTTATTAACTCGTGCTTATGAAGGCATCGTTTATGCTGCTGATCAGGGGGCTCACATTATTAATTGTTCATGGGGAAATACGCATTATGCACAATTTGAACAAGATATTATTCAGTATGCTACAATAAATAAAGATGCACTTGTCGTGGCATCAGCCGGAAATGATAATAATGATGTTAATTTTTATCCGGCAAGTTATGATTATGCTTTATCAGTTGCCGGAACTACCAGTGCAGATGAAAAATGGACCCCTGAAAACGGAAATTCCACAGGTGGATCGAGCTTTGGTTATCATGTGGATATTTGTGCTCCCGGAATCCGAATTATGACAACATCAGACGGTAATGATTACCGACAAGCTTATGCAGGAACTTCATTTTCTGCTCCAATTGTTGCTGGAGCGGCCGGCGTTCTGCGCTCTCAATATCCTCAGCTTTCAGCGCTACAAAGTATTGAGCATTTGAAAAACACTGCTGATAATATTGATACCATTGCATACAACGAGCCTTGGCAGGGGATGCTGGGTGCCGGAAGACTTAATATGTATCGCGCAGTCTCAGAAGATTTTAAACCCGGCTTAGTGTTTAAAAACATCCAAATTTATGACGATAGTGAAAACAACTTTGAAAACACAGCTATTGTTGAAATTCAAGGAATGCTTTTTAATTATTTGCATGATGCAGAAAATGTTGAGCTTGCAGTTTCTATGCACAGCAATAATGCCACAGTTTTAACTCCAAATTTTGTTTTAGGCAGTATAGACAGTCTTTCTTATTTGACAATTAATGATTCCGGAATCCAAATTGAATTAGATGAGCCAATCAGTTACGATGAAAAAGTTATTGTAAAACTTGAAATTACTGCCGATAATTTCTCCAGAACACAATATATCGAGTTTCTTGTTAATCCATCTTTCGCAAATATTAGTAATGGGAGTATATTGTTAAGTGTCCCGGCAAACGGGAAACTTGGCTTTGCAGATAGTTATAGACAGATTGGTAACGGATTAAATTACAATGAATTCAGGGATTTGTTTTACGATGCAGCATGGGTAATGGGAAATGCCACCGATGCACTTATTGATGCAGTTCGGGTTAACACTGAGTTTCAAATGACGCTCCCAAGTTCAATTACAGATGATGATTTTGCCGACGAGGCGCTCGTTTCTCAATTTCTTGCATATGATGTTGAATCGGCACTTAATCTTGAAATTAATCAAAAAGTCTTTGCTTGGTATGATTTGCCGAATGCCTTATTAATAGAGTTGGATATTGTCAATCAAAACATTGTAAGTGCAAGTAACTTTTATGCATCACTTTTTACGGATTGGGATTTGTTTAAATACAACAGAAATCGAATCTCATGGGATGAGATAAAGCAAATTGCCTACACTGAGCACACCGGCGATGTCAATCTTTATGCCGGATATATCCTTTTATCCGATCAGAGCATTAACCATTATGCAATGGATCAGTTGAATTACTCAGGTGGCTTGGTTGACATGACAAACGGATTGAGTGTTGAGGAAAAGTTTTATTCTATGTCAAATACAAATCATACTGTCGGACAAGTTGGATACGGGACAGATGTTGCGCAAATGTTTGGTGCCGGGCCGATGAATATTGACGCACAAGACACAGTGAAAATTGCGATTGGCATGCTCGTAGCACAAAGTTTTTATGAGTTACAAGTTGCTGCCGATAGTTTGCGGAGTAATTATCAGAGTATGTATCCGGAGGACTCAGGGATTGTGAGCAATGAAAATTCAGATTTTGTTTTCTATCCGAATCCGCTTGATGATGAATTGTTTTTAAATTTCTCCAATGCTGTTTCCGGAGATTGTGAAATTCGCATTTATGATGTGAATGCAAGATTGGTTTATGAAAATAAAGTGCCAACAACGAAACAAAGCATTCACCTAAATTTACCTGCAGGAATTTATCAATTAGCAGTCCAGATTGACTCGCATTTTTATCAGAACAAGCTTATTATTCTTCATGATTAAGTACCGGGTTGTTTTTTTTTGCCAAGATTGAAAGGCGTCTGCTTTCTTTTATTTGTGAAGTAAATGTGGGTTAAGTTTTTCAAAGTTTTGAATCAGAAGTTCAGGTTTTTTTAAACTTTTAATCATCCAATCCAACCTTAAATCCCGATTTCTATCATAGGGAAGATGCCAGTCGATATCCGATTGATGGAGTTTCCAAACCAAGTGATGCAAACAAATTGCTGCTGACACGGAAATATTAAAACTTTCAGTGAATCCATACATGGGAATTTTCATGAATTCATCGGCTTCCTGCATGACATCTTCTGATATGCCGGGTACTTCAGAGCCAAAAACCAATGCAACTTTCCCTTTTGTTAAATCAAACGATTCAAGATTAACATCGTTTTTATGTGGCGTGGTTGCAACAATCCGGTAGCCTTGTTTTTTTAATTTCCGAAGCGCCGGAATGGTGTTTTTAGCTTTTTGGTCATGGAAATGAAGGTCTATCCATTTATCGGAGCCCATTGCGACATCTGGGTTTATTTTGTAGTTGTAATTGTTTTCAATGATGTGTACATCTTGAATTCCAAAACAGTCACAGGTTCTTAATACTGCCGATGCATTTTGTGATTGATAAATGTCTTCTAATACGACAGTAAGATGTTCTGTTCTGTTTTGCAGGATTTCATCAAAACGTAAAATCCTTCTTTCCAGAAGAAATTGGGAAAGATAAGTGATGAGTTGGTCTCGGTACGTTGTTTTCATTTTTGTTTAATGAAAAAAAAAGGAGCAATAACGCTCCTTTTTTACATTCTGTATTAACTAATTATTTTACAGAGTCTTTCAATTCGCTACCAGCAGAAAATTTAACAACTTTTTTAGCTGGAATATTGATTACTTCGTTTGGTTTTTGTGGATTTCTACCTTTACGGGCAGCTCTTTCAGAAACTGAGAAAGATCCAAATCCTACCAATGCTACACGGTCACCTTTTTTCAGTGAGTCAGTAGTTGCTCCGATAAATCCGTCGAGAGCTTTTTTTGCGTCTGCTTTAGTCAGACCAGCTTTTTCAGCCATTGCATCAATTAATTGTGCTTTGTTCATAATACTAAGGTTTTAAGGTTAATTAAACTTTTGTTACTTCTGAATGCAAATATATGGCATTGTGGGACTTTTGCAAGTTTCTGGTTAAAAAACTTGGATTTTGTTAATAAGTAAGGACTGATTGTTAATAAACCCGCCTTTATTAGAGGGTTTTAGCCGATTCTTCATGAAATTCAGGGAACTAAAGTATAATCATAAAACATAGAAAGCGATAAAAACGACATGTAATATTTTGATAAGCATTTATGTTATTATGCTTTTTTTAATAAAAGTGAAATTAATTTTTGTTTCTTTAAAAATGATACTATTTTTGCACTCTATTCTCAGGAGAGATGGCAGAGTGGTCGAATGCGGTGGTCTTGAAAACCATTGACCGTGCGAGCGGTCCGGGGGTTCGAATCCCTCTCTCTCCGCAGAAAAATAAGCCCTGACGATAGTCAGGGTTTTTTCGTATATCACCGTGTAAAGCTTGCTTTAACACGGGGATATACGAAAAAAACCAGCGGGATGCGCTAGCAGACCGGGGCTATTTTTCTGAATTAACCCCCAATTGGGGATCACGCAAGGCGTTAGCCGAAGCGTAATCCATTAATAGAGTGAGTCCCGATATGCATATCAAAAAAAAGTATCGAGACAATTCAACCATCGATATTTACTGAACTATTGTTTGTAAATATCGGGTTTCATTCAATTGAGAGTGGAGCCCGCCTGCCGGACGGGCAAGTAAGGAGTTGCTCTATACGAAAAAAAACAGCGGGATGCGCTAGCAGACCGGGCTTATTTTTCTGAATTACCCCCCCACTTGGGGATCACGCAAGGCGTTAGCCGAAGCGTAATCCAGAAGCAGAGTGAGTCCCGATATGCATATCAAAAAAAAGTATCGGGACAATTCAACCATCGATATTTACCTGTGCCCTTTGGCCTTAACATTTATTTAACAAGATGATTTCATAAATGCTGTAACTTTTTTGGAACCCTAAGCGTCACACGCATGAAAACAATCTAAAAAAATAAAACTATGAAAACTCAAACGCTAATGATTCCACTTGCACTCTTTATATTAATGCTTTTAAAAAGCATGGGATTTGGAATGGTGCCACCAAAAAAAACTGCAAACTTATCATCCTTGCAAAGCATCGAGCAGCAGCAAATTTTGGTTTCAAAATACCCAAATTATCCAATTCTTAGCACAAAAGATTATCGACCCGTGCAGTCAGTTCAAAATCTGGTGAATGAGGATGTGATTGAATTTTATTTAAACAATGAAGCGATTTTTAGCATGCGTGTTGATGAAAACGGAGATTGTGTACAAACCTATAACAATACGGAGTGCCCTGAAGTTAAGGAAGCTAATAATAATAATGATAATGATAATGTGTTGGAAAACTTCAGACAAGTCAGTAAAGCTTTTTTCAAACAATCGTTTAGTCACTTGTTAAATGATTCAAAACAAACAGAAAATCAAGACCCGGAACCGACACAATCTGATAAAAAATATTTTATGTCAGATTACAGATAATGGCTGTGAGGAAACATAGTCTATGATAAGAAATAAAGTATTAACAAAAAAATATTGAAATTATGAAACGTATTAAATTTTTACTCCCAATTCTAAGTATGGCAGCCATACTTTTAGCAAACACAAGTTTTGCAACATCAAATTATGAAACAGACACCTTAAAAATCGTTGTTAACGGTGAAGTTCAGGCTGTTGTTGACATGAGTGATCTGGACGCTTTAGAAGATCTGGATATTGATATTGATAGCATTATGATGGAGGTTGAAAATGCATTAAAGTCAGTTGATGAAAGCATGCAGGATATTGAAATAATTGAAAAAGACGGAAAAAAGACCATCATAATTAAAAGTGCAACCGGAGAAATTATTGAAAAGGTAGAACTCGATAAGGCAAATCAAACTGCCGGAAATAATAAAAATAGCTTTGCAGTAGATTTCGAAAGCGACAAAAAAGACAAAAACCTGCATTCTTATATGTCTGTTGAGTTAGGTGCAAATAATTATTTGATAAATAATGATTTTAAGTTTCCTGAAGGGAATAGCGATTATGTTGTCAAACCATTTGGTTCATGGAGCTTTTCTATCGGATCCGGAATGCGCGCTTATGCAACAAATTGGTTGAGTTTTGATTTTGGAGCGGATTTATTGTGGTACAACTTTAAAATGGAAGATAAAACTGTTTTAATTACAGAAGGTGAAACTCCAAGTCAAATTCAGTTCATACCGGATGCTTCTTACGATACCGGTGATAATGATGCCATTCGATCAAAACTTCGTGTTGGATATGTAAACTTTAATCTAGTTCCAGTATTTCATATTGGTAATGAAACAGGAGGGTTCAATAAACGCACTTTTCGTATCGGTGCCGGAGCTTACGCAGGATACCGTATCGGAAGCATTACAAAATTTGTTTATGAAAACGACGGAAGTAAAGTGAAAGCAAAAAAATCCGACAATTTTTATCTGAATAATTTCAGATACGGTGTAAAAGCAATCATCGGAATCAAAGAAGTAAACCTGTTTATGAATTATGATTTGAACAGTTTGTTTGAAGACAATAAAGGTCCAAATGGACAAACCCTCAACGCATTTGCTTTCGGTTTGAATTTCACAATTTAACACACACATATAGATCTTAACCCTAACACCGCCAGGTGGAGCCGCTTCGAACAGAAGCGGCTTTTCTTTTTCAAATCATGAAGAGATTTTTGTTTTATTATCTTTGTGTAAAATTTATGCAATGAAAAGCAGAAAACTTTTAATCCTCATTTCACTGATACTGATAGCTTTTTCAGGCTATGCCCACAAAAAAGCATCATGGAATATAATTGTTGATACCGATGGCGCTGCAGATGATTTTCGTATGCTGCAAATCATTTTGGCTTCGCCCGATTTTAATCTGAATGCGGTTTGTACTTCTGACGGAGTACTCGCACCCGAACAATCAGCAGCTAAAATCAAAGGAATGCTGAATTATTATCATCATGAGGGAATTCCTGTTGCTGCCGGAAAAGCGCTCGAAATTGAATTTTCCCATCGTGAATTTGTCAATTCCCTTAAATGGCCGGGCGAAGCATCTGCCGATTTTTCACATAATGCGCTTGAGCTTTACATGCAAAGTTTAAATCTGCATTCCCGAAAAAATGTAATTATCGCATCCGGTCCCTTAACAAACATTGCTAAGCTTCTGAGAACTTATCCCGAAGCAATTGAAAAAATCGACCACATTCTCTGGTATCACAACCCTGAAGAGCCTGGAATGAATTATCTCAGAGATAAAAAATCCGCAGAATTTGTCATGAAAACTTTTCCGGAAATCACCTATATTCATGCGGGTGATTCTGAAATCACCTTAAATGAGGAGTTTTTATCTTTTTTGAAGAGCTTAGATAATATCTATGTTAATTCCTTGTCGGAATATTTATATCAGGAGTCTTTGGCAAATCATAATTACCTCGGAAAGTATCCCGTTTGGGATGAATGTTTGCCAATGTATTTACTTTTTCCTGAAATATTTGAAGAAAACAATACCGGATTTACGCCTAACTCGTCTGATTTATTGATGAATATGCTGGCTGTACTTCATGTTAACAGGCCGATTGAAGGCGTAATCTGGAAAAAGAATTCGACAGAAAAATCCTATCTCAGAGATGATGTTTATTCCATTACCGACAGCCTGATTCAAAAATTCGGATATAATGAATTTCAGGTTCTAGCGATGACCAGCGAATTTCATGGGCATCTCGGGCTATATTCCATTATGGGAGCAAAAATGGGATTGCGAGCAATGCAATATTTCTCAGTAGGCTTGGATGAATTGGAAGTATGGTCATTTGCAGGAAAAAAGCCACCACTCAGTTGCATGCATGATGGCTTGCAGTTTAGTACTGGAGCATCACTCGGTTTCGGAACCATTCATGTGGTTGAAGACGTGGAGTACTCGCCAAAAGCAAAATTCGTTTACGGAAATCGACAAATACTGATTGAGCTGAAGCCTGATATGCAAGCAAAATTTAAACAAGACATCAAAAATTCAATTGAAAAATACGGATTATTAACCGATGCCTATTGGGATGAAATCCGTCGAATCGGACTGAATTACTGGATTAATTTAGACAAAAATGATATTTTTACGATTCGGGTTGTTGAATAATGTTTATTTCTATGATTCCTTTTAAAAATCACTGTTGTCCGGTAAAACTATACAGATTTCTCACCGCTGGCTAGCGGTGAGGAATCTCATCAATTTTAATTTATTATCTTATTTTTATCGGACAACAGTGTTTAAAATAAAAAAAAACAAATCACACTGTAACTTTTTGCCATACAGTTACGTCACACTATCAGATTATGACAGTAAAAGAGTATAACAAATCGGTTGACGATTTCTCGGACAATGTGTATCGCTTCATTATGAGCAACATACGCAATGAAGACATGGCTCGCGACATTGTCCAGGATGCTTACGAACGGCTTTGGAATAATCATGAAAAAGTAGATGCCCGAAAAGTTCGTTCATACCTGTTCACCACTGCGCATAATCGAATGATTGACATGATACGAAAAAGAAAATATGAGCAGCAAGTTGACGAAACACCCGAAATGAGTGCTTCTTATCATGACGATCAATACACAGATTTACATGAAATTTTGAAAGAAGCCTTACAAAATCTCAGTGAAATTCAGCGTTCAGTTATTTTGTTTAGAGATTATGAAAATTATTCATACAAAGAAATTGCTGAAATGACCGAATTAACGGAATCACAAGTGAAAGTTTATATTTTCAGAGCAAGACAAAGTTTAAAAACCTATATTGGAAGTATTGAGGCAGTAATATGATAATGATTGATAAACATAATTATGAAGCATTTCTTCTGGATTTTATGGAAGGAAATTTGAGTGCTGAACAGGCAAAAGCACTTGAGAATTTCCTGCAAAGACATCCGGAAATTGATGCTGATATTTTTACTTTGGATGATGTAAAACTCAGCCCTGACTCATTGCGTTTTGATGAAAAAATGCGTTTGAAACGGGATGAAGACATTCCGGAATTATCGAAACAAGATGCGTTATTAATCGGATTGATTGAAAATAATTTGTCTCCAGAAGAAAGACAGACTGCTGAAAAATTAATTCAGTCGGATGTTGAAGCAGCAAATTCTTTCGCTCAATATCAAAAAACAAAATTGCAGCCCGAAGCGGATTTGTTGTTTCCTGACAAAAATAAACTAAAGAAAAAATCACCTGTAATTCTTTTTTCTATAAGACGAGTTGGTGCTGTTGCCGCCGTTTTTATTGGAATTTTAGTTACTGTATTTCTGAATTTAAATCGTTTTGGCAATCAATATTCACCGGAAAAATATGTTTCACAGGAAAATCATATTTCATTTGACCATGATGCCACGACTCAACCGGAAACATTGATTACAGAAGCCGAAACATCCAATGAGAATTTCATGGCGCATGTTGATCATGCAAACACTCAAGTAAATTCCGGAAGTCATATGAATACGCAAACTACAATGTCTCCCGAGGATTATTTCCGCATTCAACATATTCCGAAATTATCTCCGGGTAAAGTCAGAATTAAACAAGAACAGCGTGTATCTCATTTGGCATATAATCCCACACGGACAGAAAGTTTGAACTGGAAAAACATGGATATTACTTACATCCGTGAGACTCCGGAAAACCCCAATAATTTTAAATTTCCTAAATCCAAAACAGAATTTAATGAAACAATGGCTCGTTTGGATGAGAAATTCAATCCCATTGTTAAGTTACGCGAAGCCAAGGAAGAAGTGCTTGCTTCGAATGTGAATGATTTATTCAAACGGGAAAGATAGAGCCTATTTAAAAATGAATTGATTTAGTCACCTTGCTGAGTGTTGACACCAAAGCAGGTGACTGAGGGATCCGACAACAACCCGTCTGCCGACATGCAGGCAATCACCGAACAAAAAGGTGCCGGAATCATAGCCACCGAAAAAAACAGTATAAAAAAATACCACAATCTTATTCTATCCCAATTTCTTCTTATTAACAATTTATTAAGTTGATTATCCACAGCTTTATGTACATTTGTCATGTACAACACAAAATCAAAATTATGAAAAGACTTATTTTTGGAGCAATCGCTCTATTTATTACCATCAGTTTGACAGCACAAGTCAATCTGACAGAAAAGCTTCCGTTCGACGAAAGCATAACACATGGAAAAATGGAAAACGGAATGGAATATTACATTAAATCCAATCCAAAACCCGAAAATCGTGCAGAATTAACCTTAGTTGTTAATGCAGGTTCTGTTTTAGAAGACGAAGACCAACAGGGACTCGCCCATTTTACTGAACACATGGCATTTAACGGGACAAAAAACTTCCCGAAACACGAATTGATTAATTATTTGGAATCAACAGGGATGAAATTTGGTGCAGATGTCAATGCATACACTTCATTTGATGAAACTGTATATGGCATTACCATTGCACTGGATGATGAAGAAATGCTGGATAAGGGGCTTCTCGTTTTACACGACTGGGCACATTTGGTTTCTTTTGAAGATGAAGAAATTGATGCAGAACGTGGAGTAATTCATGAAGAATGGCGAATGGGACAAGGTGCTCAGGATCGCATGATGCGTGAATACCTGCCAAAGATTTTTCACAATTCACAATATGCAAATCGGCTCCCAATAGGCACAATGGAAGTTGTTGACAATTGTGAACACGAAGCTTTGCGTCGCTTTTATCAAGAATGGTATCGTCCTGATTTAATGGCAGTCGTTGTCGTTGGAGATTTCGACCAAGCTGAAATGGAACAAAGGGTAAAAGATTTATTCTCTAAAATTCCTACTAGAGAAAATCCCAGTAAACGAAAAATGTTTGACATTCCTGACCACAAAGAAGCCCTTGTATCCATAGCATCTGACCCTGAGGCGCCTATGTCAATGATACAAATGTACACCAAGCTTCCATTAATGAAATTGGAAACTGTCAATGATTACAAAGAACAAATTGTATCTACATTAATCAGCAGCATACTTAGTAGTCGTTTAAGTGAATTAACCCGTTTAGAAAATCCTCCGTTCATGCAAGGATATGCGGCTCACACAAATTTCATTGGACCAAAATCAATTTACATGAATATCGGTATTGCGCAAAACAATGATGTGATGGGTGCTATGGAGGCTTTAGTAAAAGAAAACCAGCGTGCAAAACAACATGGTTTTACAGAAACTGAGCTTGAGCGTGAAAAATCATCCTTATTAAAACAAATGGAAAAGGCGTACAATGAACGCAACAAACGGAAATCATCCGAAATTGTAAACGAATTAAAAGCACATTATCTGTTTCCACACAATCCAGTGCCGGGAATAGAATACGAATATGAACTTTACAATGAGTTAATCCCAATGATTACCTTGGAAGACGTTAATGAAAAGATGGAAACTTTCATTAAAAAAGAAAACACGGTTATTGTTGCCATGCTTCCTGAAAAAGAAGGCATTGAAATTCCAACCGAAGAAGAAGTATTGGCTAAATACGATGAGTTTAATAAGGTAGAAGTTGAAGCATATGTTGACAAAGTAAATACTAAACCACTGATATCTAATCTGCCGGAACCAAAACCCGTTGTAAAAGCATCTCAAGATAAAAAACTGGATTATACAGTTTGGGAATTTGAAAACGGCGTTCGTATTGTGATTAAAGAAACGAACTTTAAGGATGATGAAATTCTCTTTAAAGCAAAATCCTACGGTGGAGCCTCATTATACGATCAAAAAGATGACATTTCATTGGATATTGCGACTGATGTTGCGATGGAATCCGGCTTAGGGAATTACGATCGGACAGAATTAGATCGCTTTCTGTCGGATAAAAATGTGAACTTAAGCCCTTATATTGGAGAAACCAGTGAAGGATTGAATGGAAAAACATCTGTGGAAGATTTAGAAACACTTCTTCAAATGATTTATGCTTCATTTACATCTCCGAGGGTTACAGAAACTGCATTTAATTCGTACATTAACAAAACCAAAGCCTTACTTGAAAATCAATCATTAGATCCACAAAGCGTTTGGCAAGACAGCATCCGCACTATCATGGCATCAAACCATCCACGTCGTCGGGTATTAACGCCTGAATTGCTTGATGAAGCTGAATATAAACGTATTAATTACATCCTCAAAACCCGTTTCGGAGATCCCGGGAATTTCACATTCTACTTCACTGGAAACATCAATCCTGAGGAAGTTAAACCACTATTTGAAAAATACCTGGGTGGCTTAGCAAAAGTAAACCGTGAAGAAAATTGGAAAGACCTCGGCATAGTAGCGCCAAAAGGCATTGTTGACAAAACCGTTTACAAAGGCGAAGACGAAAAAACCATGATTGTTATTAATTTCCATGGAAAAATGGATTATACCGTTAATGACAGGTTAGAATTAGAGGCGATTTCTTCTATATTATCTACGAAACTTCTTGAAGAAATTCGTGAGGAAAAATCAGGCGTTTATACAGTAGGTGCTTATCCAAATGCAAGCCGTATCCCTGATGAAGAGTTTGGAGTAACAATCTTCTTCTCATGCGACCCTGTAAGAATTGATGAACTAACAAAAGGTATTTTTGCTGAGATTAAAAAACTCCAGGAAAACGGTCCAAGCGAAGTGGATTTGAATAAAGCAATTCAAAAACAAAGCCGTGAACTTGAAACCAGCCTGAAAGAAAACCGTTTCTGGATGAGAAAATTGGAAGAGGTAAATGACGGAAGCATGAAAACTAAAGATGTATTAAGTTACCAGAAATATATTGATAAGCTGAATGCAAAAGACCTGCAAGAAGCTGCTGTAAAATATTTTGATATGAACAATTATGTTCGTGTTGTACTCAAACCGGAACAGAACTAAGCTTCTTTTTGGTTTATTTGAAAAACTGCTGCAGATTTCTGTGGCAGTTTTTTTTGCGTTATACACGAGTAGTATAATCAACAATTTAATGGTACATCGTCTGCAAAGCAACTAATACAAATTGTGTTTCAAGATGATTGATAAAGAAATTCTGAAACTACCTATTCCTGTTCCGAATTCATTTCGGAAGTTTATGCCGATATTATACCACTTTAAAATCAAATATTTCGGTATAATGCCGATGTAGATTAAAGCTGACAACTATCACAGCCTCACAAAGCTCATCGGCTAAAATGGATGTTTTAATAAGTTTTCCGGACGATACTACCCTATTTTCTGATCTCAATTTCAGCAACTTTGTCATCCCAGCTGAGGTAATACATTCCATCTTTCAGCTCAGCAACATCAATCATTGCGCCACCACCAAAACGAATTCTTTCACCAAACTCATTATACAACTCATAAAGTGTTTCTGCAGAAAATTCGATTTTATCTTTCGCCCGCTTTTTTGTCAGTAATTTAACCTCATCAATTTCAAGATGAAGCGACATGGTATCTGAATAAGAAATTCTATCGAGATGATCGATTTGTTTTAAACGGAATAAATTTGTCCCATTATGGGGATATATTTTTACTCTATAATCATTGTTTTCCGGCCCTCCGATGCCATCAATCTCATCAATTTGCACCCATTTTCCCCAACGAAATTGCTCAACAAAAAACGGAATTCGGCTTGCTTCCATTGTTGTCTCAAAAACCAAATAACCATCTTGCATTCTGTGACCTAGAAGCTCGTATGTGCTGAGCGGCTTAAGTACTTCCGGATTTATAACTAAGGGCGCACAATTGCTTTCATGCGTAAAAACGATATCAATTTTTTCACCAAGCTCAATATCCATGCGATCTAAGGAAATTACAAAGGCACTTGACCGTATTTCATCCGGAATATTTTCACCGTTAACAGTTACATTGGTAATGCAAAAAATGCCCTGTGTATCATTGAGCAGTGAGTTTTGCACAAACAAGTTTTTCCCATGATAAATCCCACTCATTTCCAACTCTGTCGCAAAAATTGAACTAAAGACAAAAAGGCCAAGAAATAGAAAAACAATCTTCTTCATAACAAAATGGTATTGCTAGTTTGTAACAAATTTAATAAATATCGGCATTACAGCAAGAATTAATCCAAAAATTTATTTGCGAATCATTTTATTCATGCAAAATCTCCCAATATTCAACAGCACGTCTAAGGTGGGGAATCACAATCGTACCGCCAACAAGATTTGATACTGACATCGCTTCCATAATTTCTTCAGTTGAAATTTTCAAATCAGCACATTGCTCAAGATGATATTTCACACAATCGTCGCAACGTAGTACCAGGGAGGTTGTAAGCCCAATCAGCTCTTTCGTTTTTAAACTCAAAGCCCCTTCTTTATATGTGTTTGTATCCAGATTAAAAATGCGTTTAATCACCAAATTATCCTTTTCAAGAATTTTTTCGTTCATGCGCTTTCTGTAATCGCGAAATTCATTAATCTTTTCATTCATAATTATGAAATTTTAGTGCCAAAAAGGGTTGCAGAGGTATAATCATTCACTGTAACAGGTACGAAATCACCAATTTTTTCACCCGTATCAGGAATAATTACTACTTTATTTTGACAAGTTCGACCGAAAATTTCTGTTTCTGAGCGTTTGGATTTTCCTTCAATTAATATCCGAAATGATTTTCCCACATCACGCTGATTGCTTTCCAAAGACAATTGATTTTGCAAGGTGATAAGTTCGTTCAATCGGCGTATTTTTATTGCTTCTGGCACATCATCATCCAGATGTTTTGCTGCGTAAGTACCTTCGCGTTCTGAATATTTAAACATAAATGCAGCATCGAAACCAACTTGTTTCATCACATCCAAACTTTGCTGATGATCGGCTTCCATTTCACCGCAAAATCCGGCAAAAATATCAGTAGTAATGCCACAATCAGGAATTAACTCACGAATTTTTTGAATTCTATCCAAATACCACTCTAGCGTGTATTTTCGGTTCATACGCTTAAGCACCTCATTACTACCGGATTGTATCGGCAAGTGAATGTGATTACAAATATTGTCATGATTTGCAATGCACTCAATCAGTTCATCAGAAATATCTTTTGGATGTGATGTTGTAAAACGGATTCGTAAATCAGGAAACCGAGTTGCCGTTAAAGCAAGCAATTTTGGGAAATCAATACTTTCCGTAGATGTTGTGTAATTGTATGAATTTACATTTTGACCCAGTAAAGTAATTTCCCGATATCCGTTTTCCTGCAAATCCTGCACTTCATTCATAATGTCTGAAACCTTTCTACTCCGCTCCCGTCCTCTTGTGTAAGGGACAATGCAATAAGAGCAAAAATTATTACATCCGCGAGTAATTGAAACAAATCCGCTGATTTTTGCATTGTTAATGCGCGTCGGCAAAATGGCCTCATAAGTTTCTGTCAAACTCAATTCAGTGTCAGCCTGAAATCCTGACTCATCAATTGACTTAAGTAAATTAGGTATATTTCGATAGGCATCCGGGCCGGCAATAAAATCTACCACGCCGGTTTGTTTAAAATCGTTTCCGATATGCTGTGCCATGCATCCGATTACGCCAAGTTTCAGATTTCTATTTTTACGTTTGATGCCTTTAAAATGCTGTAATTTATTCCAAATGCGTTTTTCTGCATTTTCGCGCACTGCACAAGTATTAAACAAGTATAAATCAGCCTCGTCAGGATTTATTGTTAATTCATAATTTTCATCTTTCAAAATACTGGCGACCACTTCTGAATCCGCAATATTCATTTGACATCCAAAGGTTTCGATATAAAGTTTTTTCATTTTCATTCAGCAAAAATACAATTAAGGGAATGAATAATTCGAAAGAATGTGAGAAAAATTAAAATCCTTTAAAATTCCCGCTATTTTTGTATTTTTATCGTTTAAAGTCAAATATAAAATTTTAGCATATGTCAGGACACAGTAAATGGTCAACAATTAAACGCAAAAAAGGCGCATTGGATGCAAAACGCTCCAAAATATTCTCACGACTGGCGAAGGAGATTACGATTGCTGCTCGTGATGGCGGTTCAGATATTGAAATGAATCCACGGCTGCGTTCAGCTGTACAAAATGCCAAGGCGCAAAACATGCCTAAGGATAATATTGAGCGGGCAGTAAGCAAAGCAAACTCCGATGATGCTGCCCTTCAGGAAAACACCTTTGAAGGATACGGAACCAGCGGTGTTGCAGTTTTTGTTGAGTGTTTGTCAGACAATAACAACCGTACCGTAAGTAACGTACGAGCAATATACACTAAATACAATGGTAGCTTGGGGAAAAACGGCTCGCTAAGCTTTCTTTTTGATCGAAAAGGAGTTTTTACGATTCCACGAGGCGATTGGGATTTGGAAGAATTAGAACTCGAGTTAATTGATGCCGGGGTTGAAGAAATTGAAGAAGCCGGAGATGTATTGATGATTTACTGTCCCCTGGAATCATTCGGCGACATGCAAGCAAAACTGGAAGCCATGGATATTGAACCGGAAAACTCTGTCCTTCAGCGCATCCCAAACAACACACAAAAAGTAGATGTGGATACAGCGAAAACCATTTTAAAAATGATTGATGCCTTTGAAGATGATGATGATGTTCAGAATGTTTTTCACAATATGGAAATGACTGACGAAATCATGGAAGCCCTTGAGGAATAAAGGATAAGGATAAAATATTAATTCCGGAATTTCGATTTCGGAATTTTTTTTTGAAAAATATGATAAATAATTTGCAAAAATTAAAGATTTGGATTTTCTTTGCAGTCCCTAAAACAAAAATTAGGAAACGCAATGGTCCGTTCGTCTAGGGGTTAGGACGCCAGGTTTTCATCCTGGTAACAGGGGTTCGATTCCCCTACGGACTACAAGAAAAACCTTCAACTAATTTAGTTGAAGGTTTTTCTTTTTCCACTCCGAAATTCTGCCTCCAACGCAATACTCGCCAGAAATTTCCAGACTCAAGGTTTCAGTTTCCGGCACAAGCCATCACTCAGTGAAATTCTCGCCCCATCGCAAATTACGCCCTCGCACCAACCGCCTCATCGTCCCACCGCCCTACCGCGACCACGCCTCACCGCAACTATCAACATTCACATTTTACAAAAAACAAAAAGAAACTTTGAAAGAAGAAAAAAAAGACTAAATTTGTTGATATGGTGAAAAAGGCAAAAGAAAATATCAATCCGGCAAAAGATAAGCTGTCTTCATCAGATAAAAAACATGTCATAGTGCTGTTTAATGATGATTTCAACAGCTTTGATTATGTTATTGAATGCCTCGTTGAAGTTTGCGATCATGACATGACACAGGCAGAACAATGTGCATTTATTACACATTACAACGGCAAATGTGACGTAAAAAATGGAAACGTTTCAAAGCTAAAGCCACTGAAAGACAGATTAATTGAAAAAGGATTAAATGTAAATATTCAATAAATGGGAATCGGAGCAATTATATTTCTGATTGTGTTGGGCTTATTGCTCATCTGGCTTGAAGTGCTAGTAATACCGGGAACAACAATTTTCGGTATCGGCGGTATTATTCTAATGGGAGGAGGAGTATTTTTGGCATTTGATCAACACGGAACAAGTGTTGGTGTCTGGGTTTTGCTTGCCTCATTAGGATTACTAATCCTGTCAATCGTCTTTTTCCTGAAATCAAACACGTGGAAACGTTTGTCACTGAATTCCAGTATGAATTCAAAAGTGGAATATTTTAAAGAAGACAGCATAAAACCCGGAGACAGCGCAAAAACAATCA
The DNA here is from genome assembly GCA_027858835.1 of Bacteroidales bacterium. Classification (GTDB taxonomy): domain Bacteria; phylum Bacteroidota; class Bacteroidia; order Bacteroidales; family ML635J-15; genus JAQIBY01. Next base: position 53,356 of record JAQIBY010000040.1, read on the forward strand.
CTCGCCTCGCTCCTATGGGAAAAGTTCGTGTCGGAGAAGTTGATGTTGATGCAGAATCACTCAGCGGACTTATTGATCCCGGAACAGAAGTCACTGTCACTGAGGTGTTAAAGTATAAAATATATGTAAAACTTAAAAAATAAATTCTATGGGTACAATTGGTTATGTAGTAATTATTGGCGGAGCCATTATCTTTCTTTGGCTTTTTTTATATCTTATTCCACTGGGTTTGTGGTTTCAAGCGCTGGTTTCAGGCGTTAGAATCTCACTGCTCCAGTTAATTTTCATGCGTTGGAGAAAAGTGCCACCTGCGATAATTGTTCGTGCGATGATTGAAGCAACCAAAGCTGGATTAAGCTTGGGAAGAGACGATCTCGAAGCACACTATCTTGCCGGAGGACACATAGAAAAAGTGGTTCATGCACTGGTTTCTGCATCCAAAGCAAATATTGATTTGCCGTTCAAAATGGCAACTGCAATTGATTTGGCAGGTAGAGATGTTTTTGAAGCCGTGCAGATGTCTGTAAATCCCAAGGTGATTAACACACCTCCGGTTGCAGCAGTAGCTCTGGATGGAATTCAGGTAATTGCAAAAGCCAGAGTAACTGTGCGTGCAAACATCAAACAACTCGTTGGTGGTGCTGGTGAAGAAACCGTACTTGCGCGTGTAGGTGAAGGAATTGTTTCCTCTATCGGATCGTCTAAAACACACAAAGTTGTGCTTGAAAATCCGGATAATATCTCACGTGTAGTCCTTTCTAAAGGATTAGATGCCGGAACTGCATTTGAAATTCTTTCCATTGATATTGCTGATATTGATATCGGTAAAAATATTGGAGCAGGTCTGCAAACGGACCAAGCGGATGCCGACCTTAAAGTTGCTCAGGCCAAAGCAGAAGAGCGCCGTGCAATGGCAGTTGCCAATGAACAGGAAATGAAAGCCCTGTCACAAGAAAAAAGAGCTCGTGTAATTGAGGCAGAAGCCGAAATTCCTAAAGCAATGGCAGATGCATTCCGTAGTGGAAATCTCGGTATTATGGATTATTACAAAATGAAAAACATTCAGTCTGATACATCCATGAGAGACAGCATATCAGGCGATGATAATAAGAAAAAAGACAATAAATAACACTTGATAATCATATTGAAAAAGGGAAAGTTTCACTCGAAACTTTCCCTTTTTTTTTGATTGAATTTTATTCTACATATTATCCCGCAGATGCAAAACCTAAACTCGCAATGCTGACTTTTACTCCCTTAACTTTCAACAAACGCTGCGCACATGCTTCAATAGTTGCTCCGGTTGTAATTACATCATCAATTAAAAGAATATGCTTGTTTTCAAACAAAGATTCATCTTTAACCTGAAACACTTCTGCAACATTTTCCCAACGGTCAAATCTGCCTTTTTTTGTTTGTGTCGTTGTTGCTACCGCACGGTAAAAGTTTTCGGCATCCATCGGCACTTTTAGTGTTTCATTCATTCCTTCGCCGATTTTTTCTGCTTGATTGTACCCGCGTGTTTTATACCTATCAGGATGTAAGGGAACGGGGACGATATAATCAAGGTCGTCAAACAATCCTGAGGAATAAAGCTCAGAACCCAGTTCTTTACCTAGAAACACACCAATGTCAGGGCGCTTTTGATATTTTAACTTATGAATTAATTTTCTGTATTTGCTTCCTTTGACAAAATGCATGAGAGAAGTTATATATTCAATTGGGATACGTCCCCAAAACACTTGCGCAAGCTCACTTTCCTTGTCCTTATGAAAACCGGTTCGCGGAAGTTTCACTAAGCAAGATGTACACAATATCGTTTCCTGCTGCCGCAGACTTTGTCCACAAGCATCACAAATTTTCGGGTAAAAAAGAAACCAGAAATCCTGCCAAATATTTAATAGCAAACGCCTCATGATTTGACGAATTTAGTGATTATTTTTAAACATCACAGTGAAATTTCACAGAAGATTTATGGAATTTGTTTGATAAGCGCATCCAATTACCAAAATTTGTTTAACCAAAATCTTTATCATCATGAAACGTATAATCTCAATCTTAATTCTTAGCTTTTTGACAGTCGCCCTATATGCGGCAAGTATTAATGGGACCGTAAAAAACAAAAAAGGAGAGCAAATCTCCGGTGCTGAAGTCAGTTTATTGCAATCCGGGAAACAAATTGCAAAAACACAAACTGATATAAACGGAGTTTTTACTTTTGCTAATCTTAACCCGGGACATTATAATATATATGCAGAAAAAAGCGGATATGAAAAAAGTCTACCCCAAAGCCTGATAATTACAGACAATTCTGAAAAAACCATCAATTTTGTGCTAAAACCTATTAATATTAAGCCCGTTAAAGAAGAAGTCGTGCTTGAAGTATTAAGTGTTGTGGAGGATGATGCCGAAATGTCGGTTTCTTACTCTGGTGTGTCGCAAAATAATCAATATGGAAATGCAAAACGAAACCGAAGCTTAGGAGGTTACAATTATGATCAACCTGCTGTTCAGCACAATACCGAAGACTACAGTTTAATTGAAGAGAATCGCTTTCATTCAGCAAAAGACAAGCCCTTATCTACATTTTCAATTGATGTTGACAAAGCATCTTATGCAAATGTGCGTCGGTTTATTAACCAAAATCAAATGCCACCAAAAGATGCTGTCAGAGTTGAAGAATTAATTAATTATTTTAGTTACGATTATCCACAACCAACCGATGGCCATCCTTTTGCATCACACCTCGAATATGGCGATTGCCCATGGAATGAGAACCACAAATTGCTGATGATCGGTCTTAAAGGCGAGGAAATTGAAAATGAAGATGTTCCAGCTTCAAACATCGTTTTCCTACTTGATGTTTCAGGATCAATGAATAATCCAAACAAACTCCCATTGCTAAAAAGATCTTTTGAAATCCTCATTGAAAAATTACGTCCCGAAGACAGAGTTGCAATTGTCGTGTATGCAGGAAATGCAGGCGCAGTTTTGGAATCAACTCCCGGAAACGAAAAAGATAAAATTAAATTAGCATTAAATAATCTTAGTGCCGGAGGATCAACAGCAGGAGGTGAAGGAATTCAGCTTGCATATAAAATTGCAAAAGAAAATTTCATTCAGAATGGAAATAATCGTGTAATTCTTGCAACTGATGGAGATTTTAACATTGGAGCAAGCAGCGATGCAGAACTAGTAAGAATGATTGAGGAAAAACGAGATGACGGGATATTTCTCACTATCCTCGGGTTCGGTATGGGAAATTATAAAGACAACAAAATGGAGCAACTTTCAAACAAAGGAAACGGGAACTATGCCTACATTGACAATATTCTGGAAGCGAAAAAAATGTTTGCCGATGAATTATGGGGTACATTATATACCATCGCAAAAGACGTGAAAATTCAAATCGAATTCAATCCGAATGTTGTAGAATCGTACCGTTTAATCGGATATGAAAATCGCTTATTGAACGATGAAGATTTTAATGATGATAAAAAAGATGCTGGCGAAATTGGTGCAGGGCACACTGTAACAGCCCTTTATGAAATCATACCCACAGGAAGCAATGAAAAAACTGGCGATGTGGATGATTTAATTTATCAAAGCAGAAAACTTAAAAACTCTGCGGATTTATTGACATTAAAACTCCGCTATAAAGCACCAGATGAAAACACAAGCCGTTTATTAACCGAAGCCGTAAAAGCAAAACCGGTTTCAGAATCTGCTTTAAGTGAAAATTTCAAACTGGCATCTGCGGCGGCGATGTACGGAATGTTGCTGAGAAACAGTGAACACAAAGCAAACGCGAGTTGGGAAAAGGCTCTTGAATATGCAAAAGCTGCTAAAGGAGAGGACAAATTCGGATATCGAGCTGAGTTTATAACACTCATGCAAAAAGCAGAATACCTCTCAAAATAAAAATAAGAATCCGGCTTAGTCCGGATTTTTTTAATTTAGAAATCATTGCATTAAAAAAAAACATTTTAATTTTTCGGCATCAAGTTTGTTTTGTATCTTTATTGTAAATTTAAAAAGACAAAACTATGTTACGTAATTTATTACTCTCGCTCATTATTATTGTATTGACAATACCTGCAATGGCACAAAAACTTGAAGTCACAGAAACTAACAGTAAATTCGACAAAACAAGTCGTCCTGCACTTATGGTTGAAATTCCTTATGCCGACCAATCAAATGTAGAAAAGGAATGGAAAAAGTTAATGAAAGATTACAATCCCGAAAAATTTAAAAGTCGAAAAGAAATGTTTGCTGATAATGCAACTATTGATCGCCTTTCAGAAAACACAGTCGATGTTTATGCTAAAGTCGATGAGAAAAAAGACATTGTTACGCTTTTTGTTGCTGTTGATCTTGGAGGAGCTTTCCTTAGTTCATCAGATGGTGATAAAATGCAGGTCATGAAAGGGATTGTAAGGGATTTTGCAGTCAACTTTGTTAAAAATGTTTACGACGAAAAAATTAAGGAACAGGGAAAAAATGTAGAAGACCTCCAAAAAGAATTGAAAAACACTAAAGACAATAAAGACCATCTTGAAAAAGAAATAGAATCCTATCAGGAAAAAATTGAAAACAATAAATTAGAAATTGAAAACCTAACGAAGTCCATTGAAGATCAGAACAAAAAACTAAAGGACGAAGAAAAAGTTTTGGATGAGATTAAAAAAGAGGCATCAAAAATAAAGTAAGTTTTTACCTTTGTCATCAAAATCGCAACGCAAACAAACATGAAATTTGGTGTAATTATTTTTCCGGGATCGAATTGTGACCATGACATGGTCTATGTTTTACGAGATAAATTAAATCAGGAGGTCGTTGAGCTTTGGCACAAAGATACTGACCTGCAGTCTGTTGACGCAATTATGTTGCCTGGGGGATTTTCCTACGGTGATTATTTGCGTTCCGGAGCCATAGCCCGTTATTCCCCAATTATGGAATCCGTCATTGAATTTGCCAATAATGGCGGGTTTGTTTTTGGAGTGTGCAATGGTTTTCAGGTGCTTTGTGAAACCGGATTATTGCCGGGAGCTTTGCTGCATAACAATGATCAAAAGTTTATCTGCAAAAATCAGCACATTATTGCCGAGCAAAAGCACAGTGCACTCACAGAATATGTGCCGAACGGGAAAATTCTGACAATCCCGATTGCCCACGGTGAAGGCAGATATTATGCTCCGAAAGATGTACTTGCTGACATGATGCAAAATCATCAAATTATTTTTAGATACACGAATGAAGACGGCGATCTTTCAGAAGATGGAAATCCAAACGGTTCAAGTATGAATATCGCTGGAGTTTGTAATCTTACCGGAAATGTGTTCGGTATGATGCCGCATCCGGAACGTGCCGCCGATGAAGATTTGGGTAATACTGACGGGTTAATGATTCTTCATTCGATTATCCATCATCTTGAGTCGAAGAAGGCTTAATTCGCATTATTTCTGATTGTAATCGAATGGCCTCTTTATGAATCGATTGCAAAAGTTTTAAGACATATGATCTGGAAAGATTATTTGTTTCTGCATAATCTAATCGTGTTTGCAAAATCGACTCCCAACGCTGTAATTGCAATATATTAACATTCATTTCTGATTTGCATTTTGCAATTCCTTTAATGATATCCTGTCGCTGAGACAATAAATCAATTAACTGATAATCAATGTGATCAATCTCTTTGCGAAGCTGCTCGATGCGTGAAAGATAAGCATGGTCAATAAACTGATTATCTCGAATGGAAAGCTGTTTCAGCAAAGTGTTAAGCTCAGAAGGAAACATTTGTTGAGACCTGTCTGTCAAAGCAACCTTCGGGTTTTCATGAACTTCTATCATTAAACCCGCCATGTTTAAATCCATTGCATGTTGGGAAATGGTTTCTATATGATTGGTTTTCCCTGCAATATGACTCGGGTCGCAAATTATCGGCAAATCTTTATGTCGTAACTGCAACTCTATCGGGATTTCCCACAAAGGTAAATTCCTAAACGCAGATTTCTCAAATGGATAAAACCCTCTATGCACAGCTGCCAAATCTCGGACTCCGGCGTCATAAAAACGCTGTATCGCACCACACCACAAATCAATATCCGGATGTAAAGGGTTTTTTATCATCACCTTTACGTCCTGACCTTTTACTGCCTCTGCAATTTCCTGAACATAAATCGGACTACCTGTTGTTCTGGCGCCTATCCATAAAACATCAATGCCGGCATCAATCGCTTTTTTCGCATGATTAGCAGTCGCTACCTCTGTCGCAATCAGTAATCCGGTTTCCTGCTTTACTTTTTGCAACCATTTCAATCCTTTATCGCCTGCACCTTCAAATTGCCCGGGCTTAGTTCTCGGTTTCCAAATACCGGCTCTGAAAATTTTTACAGCATCTAATTCTGTGAGGGCTGTCGCTGTATTTAAAACCTGCATCTCTGATTCCGCACTACAAGGGCCTGCAATTATTAGTGGCCGCTTCATGCTATGAAAATATCCTTGAACCAAATTCATAAATCCAATTTTTTACAAATTACGGCAATTATTACAGAACTCAAGACAGAAAGTTAAAAATATCTGTTTATTATCGAATGAAAAACTGTAACTTTATGCCGAAAATGTAAACAAAAACAACGCAAGCTATGCCATCTCGTATCATCACATTAAATGAAGTCATTATTCAAAAACAATCTGCTTTTCCTTATGCCAAAGGAGAATTAAGCCGATTGTTAAGCCATATCGGACTGGCAGCAAAAATTGTTGCGAAAAAAATCAATAAAGCCGGACTAGTAAACATTCTTGGCGATTCAAAAAATGTAAACGTGCAAGGTGAAAATCAGCAAAAGCTGGATGTTTTTGCAAACGAAGTGTTCATTAACACCATGCGTGCAAGCGGAATTTGTGTCGGAATTACCTCTGAGGAGAATGATGAAATGGTGCTTTTTGATGATGATTTGTCACTCGACGGGAAATATATCATTTGCATGGATCCCCTTGACGGCTCATCAAATATTGATGTGAACGTTTCAATCGGAACAATTTTCTCAATTTACCGACGCGTTTCCTCTAGAGGGGAAAAAGCAACACTTGAAGATTTTCTACAACCGGGAAATAAACAAGTAGCTGCCGGATATGTCCTTTATGGGTCATCAACTATGATGGTCTATTCCACAGGACTTGGCACAACCGGATTTACACTCGACAACACAATCGGAGAGTTTTGCTTATCACATCCCTACATGGTAACTCCAAAACAAGGGAAAATCTTTTCAGTAAACCAAGGGAATTTCATAAACTTTCCACGAGGCACAAAAGAATACATTAAATATTGTCAGGAAAAAGATGAAGCCACAAACCGTCCGTATTCAGCGAGATATATTGGTTCACTTGTGGCCGATTTCCATAGAAATTTGATGAAAGGCGGAATATTTATGTACCCGACTACGGGAAGTGCTCCAACAGGAAAACTCAGATTGCTTTACGAATGTAATCCCATTGCATTTCTTGCCGAACAAGCTGGCGGATTGGCAACCGACGGATTAGGAAACCGCATTTTGGACATCCAACCAACAGACATTCACCAGCGTGTGCCATTTTATACCGGATCAAAAGATATGGTGCAAAGAGCGGAAGAGTTTATGGAAGAATACAAGGATGAAAAATAAGCGATTAAAAGCAAATTCCTCATCAATAGTTAAACTGGCAAAATAATCATTCAAAAAGTTTTCATTTTGTGAATCAAAAGATTATCTTTGCAGCCCTGTTTAAAAATTAGTATTAATAACTAAAGTAAAATTTATGTCAGTAAAGCTTAGATTAGCACGACACGGTAGAAAAAGACTTCCTTTCTATCACATAGTTGTCGCAGATAGCAGGGCACCACGAGATGGTAAGTATATTGAGCGGATTGGTTCTTACACTCCGGTTACTACACCTGCCACTATTGAGCTGGATTTCGAGAAAGCACTCGAGTGGCTTCAAAAAGGTGCCAAACCTTCAGATACTGTAAGGGCTATCCTATCACAGGAAGGCGTATTAATGAAAAAACACCTGCTCGAAGGAGTGAAAAAAGCTGCGTTCGATGAGGCTGAAGCAGATCGTCGTTATGAAATCTGGATGAAAGACAAAGAACTCAAACTGAAAGCGGATCAAGATAAACTTGTGGAAGCCAAAGATGCTGAGAAAAAATCCAAATTTGACGCTGAAGCTAAAGTGCGCGAAGAACGCGAAAAAGTAATCGCTGAACGTCTTGCAAAAGTTGAAGCGGAACGCAAAGAGGCTGAAGATGCTGCTAAAGCAGAAGCCGAAGCTGCGGCTCAACCTGTAGAAGAAAAGGAAGAAAAAGCTGAAGAAAAAACAGAAGAAGCTCCAAAAGAAGAAGCCCCAAAGGCTGAGGATAAAGAGGAAGCTTCTGACGAAAAAACTGAAAAATAGTTTGTGCTTGTTTTAACAATGATTCAACGTGCTGATTTTGTAGAGATCGGATATTTGAAGAAGCTGACCGGTACCGACGGAACATTTTTGTTAAAACTTAAAGTAAAACAAACAAGTAATTGGTTTTTAACTGAAAAGGAACCGATTTTCATTGAAATAGATGGAAATCTGGTTCCTTTTTTTATGGATAATATTAAACAACACGAAAGTGAACCTGTCATCCATTTTGATTCCATCTTAAGCAGAGAGAAAGCAGCAGATTTTTTAGAAAAGCCCTGCTTTTACAACAAAAAACAGCTCACAAACGCAGACAGCACCCCAGACATTGAAAATCTCAACGGATATACCCTAATTGACAAATCTGCCGGCGTAGAATTTAAAATCTCAAATGTCAATTTAATCCCCGGAAATCCAATTTTGGAAATTATGTTTGAAGACACAAGCATTGATATCCCGCTAATCACCGAGGCAATTCTATCTTACGATATCGAAAAAAAAATTATTCAAACTGAATATCCCGAAGGCTTATTGCAAAGTCTGTTGGATATGGAGTAATACCTTCCTACTAAAAAACACAATTGAATTTTACTGCAAAAAAAATCCAGCCAATTCTCAAGGAAATCGCTTGGTGTCTCAACAAATAGACTTCGGTTACAAATTCAGTATTTTTTTTCACTGTTGTCCGGTAAAACCATACAGATTTCTCCCTTCGGTCGAAATGACGCGGCTTTCAGAGTATTTGGAAGTGGAGGGACTTGGTGGCGGCTTCGCCGCCACCAAGTCCCTCCACAACGACATAACACCTTGTCATTCCGAACCGCTAGCCAGCGGTGAGGAATCTCATCAATTTTAATTTATTATATCATTTTTAGCGGACAATAATTATAAAATTAGAAACATAAGGCAACCATTACAAATAATTCCGTCTTTTTATTAAGAAAAAATCAATTAAATAAATAAAACCACTAAACCATGAAAAAAATTGCAGTTATTATTTTGAGTAGTCTGTTATGCTACGGACTTTTTGCACAAACATTAAATATTGACTTGGGATATATACCGGCAACTGCTGAAAGTCAATGTACTGGTAAAGTATGGGTGCAGGTTGCCGGCGGGGTTGCGCCTTACACATTTGAATGGAATAACGGTGAAACCGCAACGTATCAGGAAAATCTTTGTTTAGGAACATATAGTGTGACAGTAACTGATGCATCAGATGCTACCGCCGAAACAAGTGTTGAGTTTTCAACCTCATCACAAATAATAATTCCATTAAATGGGAATACATCGGCCATTTCAAGTCTATATCAACAATGTGACGGAACAGTTAACGTGTATGCATATGGAGGAATTACACCATATGAATATCAAATCTTTGATGCAACTACCGGTTTACTTATTTCAGAATCAAATTCCTTAACAGATATATGCTCAGGGGAATATTATGCAGTTTGTATAGATGCAAATAATGGAATATATTTCAATCCTTTCACCGTCGGTGTTGAATATATCAGACTTACTCCCACGCAATATCCAGGATCATATCCGATAAATCAACCAGCAACATTTGAGGTTGCAGGAGAACCACCATTCACAGTGAACATAACTAGCAACAGTAGCAATCCTCAGTCTTATACAATTGAAACGACAACCGACCAAATTGCATACACTCCTCTATATAGCGAGTTTTACAACATTCAACTTACCGACAATCTTGGGAATGAGGATCAGGAAAGCTTCTGCGCATATGACGAAGTGAATTTGATGAATCTTTCATCAACACCTGCATCAAACGGTTGCGATGGGATGATAATAAGTTCAAATCCAGTTGATGTAATAATGAATTACGAAGTTTCACCAAACGTATTTAACTCTATTCATGTCGAAAATGGAACATTGTGTCCAGGAGAATATCTAGCCATAGTACAGGATGCATTTTGCCCATCAGTTATGAATGAAACACCGATTATTATTACAGGCCCACAATATGACTATCCTCAAGTTAATGTTTTTTCATCAAACACGATCTACAATATTTGTACTGGAATGGCATGGCTTGAAGTCGAAGGAGGAACCTCGCCATATCAATATAATTGGATAAATTACTCATCAAATACCACCGATTTTATTGACAACTTATGTAGTGGTAATTTATTTGTCAAGGTTACAAATGCAAACAATGTCTGGTCAATCGGACATACCTTTATTGAATCGGATTTACCCGAAACTGAACCCGGAGACACACTTTCCGCCTCACAAGATGAATGTATTGATAATATTACCTCAAGCTATATTTATGCCTACACAGTTAATGATTCAAATGTTATTGTTACTTGGGCAATTGAACACGATGGTACGACTACATATCTTGACGTGACATACAATTATGTAATTACACTCCCAGGTGTTTACAATGTTGAATTGATTTTAAATTGTCAAGGAGGGAAAAGCACCGTTCATCTTATCACAGAACTTAATATTTCACTGACTGGTATTAATAATGACAAAAACAATGAAATTAATATTTATCCTAACCCGGTAAATGACATGCTTAATATCAGCTTAACCGAAACGGTAGAAAGTTTAGAAATTACATCAATTTCCGGAGCAATTATCAGCAAGTTTAAAGCAAACGGCACACAAATGACATTTAATGTATCAGATCTTAGTACCGGAGTTTACATGATTCGGTTTATTAATTCTGATGGCTCAACAATTATTAAGAAATTCATTAAATAAGGATCTTTAATTATAAACTTCTCCAAAGTCAGTACTTTGGAGAAGTTTATTAATTCTTTACCTCACGTAGGATATTCCCCTGCAAATATGCTTCGATATTTTCAAAAACAATCTTAATTCGCTTTTGCATCGCTTCATGGGTAGCATAGGCGATATGCGGCATAAGTAAACAATTAGGCGCATGCAATAACGGATGATTTTCAGGCAATGGTGGTTCCGTTTCATAAATATCAAATGCTGCTCCTGCAATTTGTTTTTCAACAAGTGCTATTTTTAAAGCCGGCATATCAACAACAAGACCGCGAGCACAATTTATCAATACTGATTCTGGTTTCATATACTTAAAGGCTGCATCACCGAACATCCCTTTGGTTTCATCCGTTAACGGGACATATAAGCTAATCACATCGGCTGTTTTAATGATTTCATCCAAATCAGCGTATTTCCAGTATTCACCATCCGCTTGTCGGCGATTATAACCAAGCACTTTACAACCAAACCCACTAAAAATGCGAGCTGCAACCGTTCCGATTTGCCCTGTGCCGATTATTCCGACGGTTTTTCCGCTGAGTTCTGTTCCGATTAGCCCGTTTCGTCCTTTTAATTTCCGGGTTTGAACATCAGCAGCAGGGATCTCTCGGAGCAAACTCAAACATAATCCTACGGATAATTCCGCAACTGCCTCATTTGAATATCCTGCTGCATTACTGACTTTAATATTATGTGAATGACAATATTCCACATCAATATGGTCAGTTCCTGAAAATGCAGCAATCAGATATTTCAACTTTTCCCAAGACTCTATCAGTAATTTTGGTACTGAAATATTGCTAATTACAATAATATCAGCATCGGCACCGCGGATTGCCAGTTCCCTCGGATCCTCATTTCGATCGGGATAAATGACAAGTTCATGCCCGGATTTTTTAAATTTCTCAACAAATTCAGCGGTTTGCCGAGGACTTATTTCAATTGGTTCTACAAATACAATTTTCATAAGATTTAATTTATCTGTTCTTGAATTTTGGGAAGTATGCTGCCTGCTTTCCCCTGTAAAAACACATCACTGATGGAGTGTGTAAAACGACCCTCTTCAGTGTTAATTTCAATAATTTTTGCGCCCGCTTTTTTAGCAAGAAATGGAATATTACTTGCTGGGATTACCTCCCCGCTTGTTCCGATAATAATAAACAAATCGGCTTTTCCGGCTTCTTTAACAGATTGCGATGCTGCAGGCTCTGGAATTTGTTCACCGAAAAAAATAAAATCTGGCTTCAATAAACCACCGCAGGAAACACAGAGTGGAGCAGTATTCAATAGCTTTGTATCCTTTAACAGCTGATATTTTCCACATTCAAGGCAAATAAATTGTCGTGAGTTTCCATGATATTCATAAACAGATTTACTGCCGGCTTCCTGATGCAAATTATCAATATTTTGAGTGATAATTGTTTGTAACAAGCCGCTTGCCTCCCACTCCGCCAATACCATGTGAGCAAAGTTTGGTTTTGCATTCCCGAAAAAATCAAAAAACAAACGCTTTATTACCGGCCAACTTTCTTCGCTCCCGTAGTAATAACGGTTTAGATCCAGTATCATAGGGTCATATTCCGACCACAGGCCATTATCTCCCCGGAAAGGAGGTATTCCGCTCTCTACAGATATCCCAGCACCGGTAAAAGCAACGGTATATCCGGAATTTCTGATTAATTCTACTGCTCTTTTAATACTTGTTTCCAATAATCTCAGATTTAATTGTAAAAATAAGGATTCTTCATGAAACTGTCGGTCAGTTTTTCAGAAAACCATAGAAACTGCCATAATATCATTCGAATTTAGTCATGAACAGACTGACACTTATTTTGTTATAATACCAAATGTGTTTCAGAATGATTGATAAAGAAATTCTGAAACTACAATGGTTTATGCCGATATTACAGCAAAACAAGCATACAGAACGAAGTGAAAGTAGGCGCCATTTTGATGTTTAATCGGTATAATGATAGAAAACAGCAGATTATGGACACTCGATTATACAGTACAGATAAAGGACAAGTCATACGGAAAATTCCGGAAAATGAGTTTATTCTCGAATTCGGAAATTTGTCATGGCGGCTTAGTTTATTTCAGTTTAAGATGCTGATAAGCTTCATTAAGCGCATTGACGGTGAATATTATGAAGATTTAAATAAATCATCTTTTTATCGTAGAAAAATCCGTATCCCGATAAAGGGAACCAATCTCTCAATTTTACTAAATCAAGAAGAATTACAGGATTTAAAGAAACTTCTGGATGGCATTCCAAAGGCACATTTAGCGCAAGATGATTTATTTGATAATCTGTACAATATTTCAGAAAATCGCTATGATCGACCGGATTATTTTCACAAAGGAAAACTAATTGACGTTCCGATTCAATTTCATTTGAATTAAGCATTCATCCTTCTTTGCTGAAATACAAGATCTTTCCGTGATCAATACATTTACTGTACCTATCAAGTCCAAGCATATCATTAGAATTTACCATTTTTAAGCCACAATCTTTACACATTTCAATGACGACATCTTTTTCTAAAGATTGTGTGTAAATACTTAAAGAAAATACACCATTTGGACGTAAAATTTGAGATACATTCTGAATAAAAGATAATAAATCACGCTCTATCTTCCAGGGCCGTTTTGCTTTTCCGTAACCAAAAGCCGGAGGATCGGCAAGAATTAAATCATACAAATTTCCACGACGAATTTCACGTTGGACAAAGCTGGGAGCATCATCACAAATCCAGCGGATGTTTTCCAGAGAATTTTCCTGCATCATAGATTTTCCCCATTGAACCAATTGCTTCAATGCATCAACATGGCAAACCTGATATCCGAATGCAGCACCAACAAGCGATGAAACGCCTGTGTATCCGAATAAATTTAACATTGAACCATTCGTTGGAACCGCTTTTTCGGCAATAAAATTCCAGTTTAAAATTTGTTCGGGAAACACACCCACATGTTTGAATCCGGTTTTTTTCAGCTTTATCTTTAGATTTTTCAGTGATTCTGGTAATTGCAAAATCCATTCATCGGGATGGGCAGAAAGTGTTTCCCACTTTCCGGAAGTACTACCGCTTTGAACAAATTCAGCATTTGCCGTGCGTTGCCATTCAGATCTTCCCATTGCAGGTTTATGATTCGCCGACGCTTCGGGACGAATCAGAATTAATTTTCCAAAGCGCTCCAGTTTTTTCCCGGCACCACTGTCAATAAGCTCATATTCAGGCCATATATCGTGAATATTTAATTTCATCGCTCTTCTCCCCAATACAATTTCTTACCAAATCCAAGCCGATTGTCCGTCATTTTAAAAAACGTAGGCCGGACAAGCCACAAGGCAGTTTTTGACAAAATTGCAATTGGATATTTTTTGATGTAAGTAATTTTGCATTTTTTATACAGCTCTCCTTCGACCTTTTCAAGTTGTCCCTGTAATTGCAATCCTTGGATTTTTCCAACCGATTTTGTTTCTAAGACAATTGACCCTGCAACAAAATTTGTTCTTAAAGCATCTTTTATATGCCGTGTATCATCATCACTCGTAAACAAAAATGCATATTCTTCATCCATCCAAACATAAAAGCACTGAGCTGTCCAGGGCATCCCTTTATTAGCGGTTGCAAGACTTAATACGTGATGGTCATTGATGAAATTTATAATACGAGGGGAAATTTTTTTCTTCATAATCGAAAAGATTTTTGATGCAATCCACAGGAAATTTTACCTTTACATCTTTGTAATGCAAACCTACTAAATTTAAAGATATGTTTTCAGGAATTGTTGAAGAAGCTTCAAAAATTGTAAAGCTTGAAAAAGATCAGGGAAATTTACACATTACCCTAGGATGTTCATTTGCCGATAAACTAAAAATTGATCAAAGTGTCTCGCATAACGGTGTATGCTTAACAGTTGTCAATGTTGACAAAGCAAAAAAACAATACACGGTAACTGCGATTGATGAAACACTGATAAAATCAAATTTAGGTTTGTTGCAACTTGATGACAAAGTAAATTTAGAGCGATCCATGACAATGGACAAGCTTTTGGACGGTCATATGGTACAAGGTCATGTGGATCAAACAGCAACTTGTGTAGATGTTAAAGAGGCTGATGGAAGCTGGTATTTCACTTTTGAATATGATAGAAGCAAAGGAAATATTACGGTTGAAAAAGGGTCTGTCTCCGTGAATGGCGTTTCGCTGACAGTGGTTAATTCAAAAAATGATCGTTTTTCTGTTGCGATTATTCCATTTACTTATGATGTGACAAACTTTCACACATTCAAAAAAGGAACAGTCGTAAATCTGGAATTTGATATTATCGGAAAATACATTCAAAAAATTGTTTCCGGTTACCTTGAAGGATTGAATTTGAAATCCTAACAGCTGAGCCTTAAGGCTTAACACCTTCATTCTGCGCTGGCTTTGAAATGGTTTTAGACAGAACAGCTCATTTGTGTCAATATTTTTTTTATTTTGGTTTTTGAAAAAATGCGATTATGAAAACAATCATTGATCTATTTGAAAACAGTGTTAACCAATATGCCGATAATCCGTTTTTATGGGAAAAGCATCAAGGGAAATACAATCCTACTAGCTATAAAGAAACAAAAACTGAAATTGAAATTATTGCTGCAGGGCTGATCTCAATAGGTGTTCAGCCAAAAGATCATGTGGCATTGCTGAGCGAAGGCAGAAATCAATGGATTATTAGTGAGCTTGCGATTCTTTACAATAATGCAGCCGATGTTCCATTATCGATTAAACTTGAAGCGAAAGAAATTTTGTTCAGAATTAATCACTCCGAATCAAAATTTCTGATGGTTTCCGGTCAGCAAGCCGAGAAAATTGTAAAAATAAAATCTGATTTTTCAAGCATCAAGCAAATCATTTATCTTGACACGGTTCCGGAATCTGATCCAGAAGGAATCGCTTATCAAACTTTGTATGAACGAGGGGAAAAACTACTGAGCAATCAACCTGACGCCGTTGATAATCGCAAACAAAACATAAAAGATGATTCCTGGGCAAATATTACTTACACATCGGGGACAACCGCAGATCCCAAAGGCATTATTCTTACTCACAGAAATTATACCTCTAATGTAGAACAAGCCTACAGCTTAATGGATATTCCGGAACACTACAAAACCCTGCTGATTTTACCGCTCGACCATTGTTTCGCTCATGTGGCAGGTATTTACAGTTTCATGGGGAAAGGTGCATCCTTGGCAATGGTTGAGACAGGCGCGATACCTTTACAAACATTGAAAAATATCCCGAAAAATATTCAGGAGATTAAACCGCATTTGTTGTTGAGCGTTCCGGCATTGGCAAAAAATTTCAAAAAGAACATTGATGCAGGTATAAAAGCCAAAGGAAAATTTACATTTAGAATGTATCAGGCAGCATTGAATAATGCTTATAAATATAATAAAGAGGGTTACAATAAAGGGAAAGGACTAAGTGCTTTTAGAAAACCGATTCACGCAATATTTAACGCAATTTTATTTAAAAAAATCCGTGAATTTTTTGGTGGCAACTTAAAATTCTTTATCGGTGGCGGTGCTTTGCTTGATATTGAGTTGCAACGCTATTTTTACGCCATTGGAATTCCGATGATGCAAGGTTATGGATTGTCTGAAGCCACGCCAATTATCAGCTCCAACGCATTGCACAAACACAAATTAGGCTCTAGTGGGTTTTTAGTTGACAATCTCGAAATTAAAATTTGTGATGAGGATGGAAACGCATTGTCTGTAGGACAAAAAGGAGAAATTGTTGTCAAAGGAGAAAATGTAATGTACGGGTACTGGAAGAATGAAAAAGCCACTCAAGAAACTGTCGTTAATGGTTGGTTATATACGGGGGACATGGGGTATATGGATTCGGATGGTTTTCTTCATGTCTTGGGCAGGTTCAAAAGCTTGTTAATTGCCAGCGATGGTGAAAAATACAGCCCAGAAGCAATTGAAGAATCCCTGACAGAAAAAACCAAGTATATTGATCAGATTGTACTTCACAACAATCAAAATCCCTATACTGTTGGTTTAATTTTTCCCGACTATAATGCACTGGAATCAGCACTTAAAGAAAATCAACTGGAAATATCAAGCAGGGAAGGTCAAGAAATGGCATTAAAACTCATTCAAAAAGACATTGAACGATTTAAAAAAGGCGGTGATTTCGAGGGTGAATTCCCTGAACGTTGGCTTCCTTCGGCAATTGCAGTTTTATCTGAAGGCTTTACTGAGCAAAATAAAATGATGAACAGTACAATGAAAATTATACGAGGAAAAGTCACGGAACAGTATAAAGAAACAATAGATTTTCTCTATGATTTTAATAATACGGATGTCGCTGAAAAACATAAAATTAATGCCATTTCAACCCGAGGGAAACTTGTGATAAATTGATGTTTTGCTGCAATCTCACTAGTAATTATTACATTACAAATCGCACAAATCCGTAAACCACAGTAATTACAAGAGACCAAGTCAGCCATGATTTTACCGGAATATAGTCGCTGATTTTCACATGCATCTTTCCTGAAAGATATCCCATCATGAGCAGTTTTTGAGCAAGATATGCAATCAAAGTTGCTAAAGCGACCCCTTCAATTCCCCATTTCCCAATCAATAGGAGCGATAAGCCGATGTTTATTGTTAATTCCACAAAGGAAGAAAACATGACAATACGCGTTTTCTTTTGTCCGATAAGAATCGTTTGTGGAAAAATTAATCGGGAGACGATGATTAACAAATAAATATTGAACACATCAGCACTCTCTTTAAAATCCGGATTGAAAATAATCGGATATAAGAGTTTCGATGTCAGTAGTAAAAGGATGCTAACCGGAAATAATACATTAATAAGTTTTTTGGATCGCCTTCGGAGGCCAGCTAAACTCGTTTCCAAATTAATTTTTCCCGAAAATTCCGGAATCATTGCGTTGCTGAATGCATTGGCCAATAAAACTACAAATGGCAGCTCTCTTGCACCATATCTGAAAATTGCAAAACTTGCTTCACTGAATCGGTTTGACACCAAAAATCCATCAACATAACTGGCTGAACCAGACAGTAAAATGCTAAATATCAGTGGAGTTGCAAGTCCTAAATGTTCACGGATATACAAAAAAGAAACTTGAAATTTACTGTGTCGAAAGATTAAACTGATAAGATAGAAGAACTTCAGCAAATTCACAGCAACCAATCCGTATAGTCCATATCCCAAATCATATCCAAGTAAAATGGGTACAGTCACAAATAACAACTGAAGACTAAAGCTGATTATTCCATACAATACAATGCTTTTCGATTGGTTCTTCAGTAAAAATATATACTCAATCAGATTGTTAGGGCCTGATAAAACAATGTATGCTACTAATATTTTTAGATAGGGGAGTTTGTCGGTATGTAAGCCTAAAAATCCTGCAATGCTTTCGTTACTGACAAAAATAAATATCCCGGCAAGGCTGCTGAATATTAGTAAAATGAGAAAACTGTTGAATAATAGCGGATTTCTTTTTAATTCTGAATTTCCGTATGCCTGACTTCCTTTAAATAATGGCATTAAGGATTGAATCAAGCCGCTAATCCAGAAAAAGCTCACGCCACCGGCTATCAGTAAAAATGTTTCATAAATTCCGATTTCCCCTGTACTGAGCTGAGATTTTGAAAATACAATGCTGATAAGGAATAATATCCCAAAGCGAAACAGCTGAAACAGCTGTAACCCACTGATATTAGATATTTTTGTATTAATTCTCACAGGGTTTCTTTCATGCAAAGATAATATTCAAATCCTAGCAACGGATTTTATTTACGTAAAAACTTGCAAATTATTGTTTTTATTATTTATCTTTGCAGCCATTAAACATGGTGGATGTAGCTCAGTAGGTTAGAGCACTGGATTGTGGTTCCAGGGGTCGTGGGTTCAAATCCCATCTTCCACCCAAAAAAAGGCTCCTTTTTTCGGGAGCCTTTGTTATTGCAAGCTGTCGAATGGAACTTGTTTCAATGAAGACAGGGAGCAATAAAACCAAAGCTATGAAATAGCCTTTGTTTTGGTTATCC
>JAQIBY010000043.1 GCA_027858835.1 Bacteroidales bacterium
TCAGCAACAATGTCTTTGTACAATTTTACTTTAGCAGTAAAGTTGCCAACTTCTTTTACATTATCACCAACTTCAATGTTTTTACGCTCAACAGTAACGCCTTCTTTTTCGAGTGCTTCAGCAAGCATAATGTTGTTTACTGAACCGAAAATTTTACCGGCACTACTTGCCTTGGCTCCAATGCGCACTTTAATTCCGGAGATTTTATCAGCAATTGCCTGAGCTTCATTGCGAATTTTCTCAATTTTATGAGCGCGTTGACGTTGATTTTCTTCATGCATTTTTACTGCAGATTTTGTTGCAGCAATTGCAATTCCTTTAGGAATCAAAAAGTTGAGTGCGTAACCGTCTTTAACCGTTACGATATCATCTTTGTGTCCTAAGTTATTCATATCTTTTTTCAATATAATATTCATAATGTCTCCTCCTTTATTTCATCAAGTCAGTTACATATGGGAGCAATGCAAGATGCCGTGCTCTTTTAATTGCTTTCGCCACTTTACGTTGGTATTTCAATGAAGTACCAGTAAGTCTTCTTGGAAGAATTTTTCCTTGTTCATTCAGGAATTTTTTCAAAAAGACGGGGTCTTTGTAATCGATGTATTTAATACGATTCTTTTTGAACCGGCAATATTTTTTCTTCTTTACATCAACGGTTGGGGGTGTGAGATATCTGATTTCTGATTGTTGTGCCATAATTACGCCTCCTGATTTTCGGTTTTAGCTTGTTTTAACTTACGTTTCTTTTCACTGTAAAGCACTGCGAATTTATCCATTTTCATTGTTAAGAAACGGATGATACGTTCGTCACGCAATAATTCGATTTCCAGTTTTTTAATTGCTTCACCATCAATTTTGAACTCCAACAAGTGATAAAATCCTGTGGATTTGTGTTGGATGTTGTAAGCAAGTTTTTTCAGTCCCCATGACTCTTCATGGATAATCTCTCCTCCTGAATTTTTAATCAGGTCTTTGAATTTGCTGACCGTTTCCTTCATCTGTTGTTCAGACAAAACGGGAGTTGCAATGAAAACGGTTTCATACTGATTCACCATAATGTAATTTTTTATTAATTAATTTGAGCCGCAAAGATAATAAAAAATCAAAAAGTACAACAATTTGTCTGCATGCATTTTATATGTTTTTTGTAAAAAGTGTGAATCTTGATAATTAATGTCGGTTTTGCCCCTTATCGTTTGTGCGCTTTGCTTTTTTTGATGATTGACTTTTTGGTTTTATATGACTGAAAAATAGTGTGTTATGTAGTGGTTCGCTTGTTTCTGTTTCTTGGGAAGCTCCGGAATCAAGTAATTTGCATTAATTATTGCGTTATTTTTTTTGCACTAATGAATATTTTCTATATTTGCATCCTCAAAAAGTGCTGCCCAGATGGCGGAATTGGTAGACGCGCTGGTTTCAGGGACCAGTGGCCGCAAGGTCGTGCAGGTTCGATTCCTGTTCTGGGCACAAAGGTTCTAAAACAAGTTTGAAAATAATACTAATGCCCAGGTGGCGGAATTGGTAGACGCGCATGGTTGTGGGCCATGTCCACGTTAGTGGGTGCAGGTTCGATTCCTGTTCTGGGCACACAAAAAGCCGACTTTAGAAATAAAGTCGGCTTTTTTTATTTTTGTTTTGTCTTTATTATTCGATTTTTGAAATTTCAGATGAAGCAAAAAACTTGTGGGTAACGTTTCGTTTTTGTACCGTCAATAGTTTTGTCACAATCTTTGATTGCTTCGCCTCAAAGATATGCGCCAAAACGGTATTTTATTAACTTTAATCACCATGGGTTATCACTCATGGCTATTAATAGTTTGACCCACTTCGGGGTCAGAACTCGCCAGTTGAGTTAGTGAATAATAATACCGATTAAACATCAAAATTTCTTTATCAATCATTTTGAAACACAATTGGTATAATTTATATGCGTTTAATAATCGGTTTTAAAATAAAATATTAAAACTCCCCTCAGTTTTTTGCTTGATCCTTTTTTATCTCAAATTTCCATCAATTGCTTGTCTGAAATTTTGAATTTCGGGGTTTTCAATCGCCATTTCTTTGTACTTTTCTTCTGCAGTATAAGCACGGCGTGGAGCATTATCATCTGTTTTAGCAGTGCTGATTATTAAATCAATTTCCCCATTATTTAAGCTTACTTGTAAGTCGGAGAGCAAATCCATCCTAAGTTGTTTAATTACTTTTGTTAAACTTTCTGACGGCAATTGAACTTCAATAATATTGTTCGCTTTTTTCTGTGGTAAATAGCTTAACAAATTTTGATGTAAGCGTGGTTGATTTTTTTGCTTTTCCGCTAACACTTTCCATGCCGATTCTAATTCTTCCTGTGAAAAATCCTTTGTCTCAGTTACTTTCGGACGTACAATTTCATTTTCTGCTTGTTTTTCTTCATCCGGTTTTCCCACATCCGTTTTAATCGAAAAGCTCATGGGCTTAGTTTTTGGTACAGATGGTGGTTCGGCAGCGCTTTGTGTCGATTTCGGAGGCTCTGCTTTTTTGTATGCTTGTGGTTCTTCTTTAGCAGAAGATGTTTCTTTTGTTGGTGAAGCTTGTTGGGCTTGCGATACTTGTTTTCCTTCAGCTTTAGTTACTTGTTGGGGAGTTGTTTGTGGATTTGATTTTGGCTCAGTTCTCACTTTATTCAAACTTGCCATGCGGATTAATGCGAGCTCAACATGCAGCCGTTTATTATGACTTGCTTTGTATTTATAGTCGCAATCGCTGGCAATATCAAGTGCTTTAATTAAAAATTCCTCTGAAGTGTTAGCGGCTTTTAGCATGTATGTTTCCCTTATGCTTGACCCGACTTCGAGTAATTCTGCTGATTTTGTATCTTTACTGATAAGGATATCTCTGAGATGTTCTGCAAGACCGGTAATGAAATAATTTCCCTCAAATCCCTTTCCCAAAATCTCATTGAAAATTAGAAGGCTGTTAATGTGGTCAGCGGCCTGCAGTGCATCTGTCAGACGGAAATAATAGTCATAATCCAGAACATTCAGGTTGTCAATTGCATCTTGGTAAGTCAGGTTTGCCCCCGAAAAACTTACAATCTGGTCGAAAATTGACAGTGCATCCCGCATTGCGCCATCCGCTTTTTGTGCGATAATTTGCAAGGCTTCTTCTTCTGTCTGAATATGTTCTTCTTCAGCAACAAATTTCAGTCGATTAACAATGTCTGTAACGGTAATCCGATTAAAATCATATACCTGACAACGTGATAAAATTGTCGGTAAAATTTTATGTTTTTCAGTTGTTGCAAGGATGAATACAGCGTGTTTTGGTGGCTCTTCCAGTGTTTTAAGAAATGCATTAAATGCTGAAGAGCTAAGCATGTGAACCTCATCGATAATATAGACAGAGTATTTTCCGATTTGGGGTGGAATCCGAACTTGATCAATCAAATTGCGAATATCTTCTACTGAGTTGTTTGAGGCAGCATCCAGCTCGTGGATATTCATGGAGCGTTGTTGGTTAAATGCTTTACATGATTCACATTCGTTACATGGATTTGTGTTTTCGTCCAGATTGTAACAATTGATTGTTTTGGCAAAAATCCTAGCATTAGTAGTTTTTCCGACACCTCTTGGACCGCAAAACAAATAGGCTTGCGCCAGATGTTGTTGTTTGATGGCGTTTTTGAGTGTTCGGGTAATATTTTCTTGTCCCACGACAGATTCAAAGGTATCGGGGCGATATTTTCTTGCGCTAACAATGTAATTACTCATGTTTTTGTTTTTAATTGAGAGTCAAAATTAATGATTTTTATGCAGAAACCCTTCTTGAGATTTGAAAATCTATTAACATATTTTGAAGGAGTTTTATACGGTAACTATTTAAATGTTTTGGGATTCTGATGGTTTTTTATGCTATTTTCCATTTCCTCTAAAATGCGTTCCATTGGATTATTTACATCAATCCAATGAATTTTATGTCCGTCTTTTTCCATTTTACGAAACCATGTCATTTGGCGTTTAGCGAATTGATGAATTGCTATTTCAAGTTTTGCTTGCATGCTGTTGTAATCAATTTGTCCTGAAATATACATGCCTAGAAATTTGTACTCCAGTCCGTAGTAGATCATGTCATCTATACTAAGCCCGTTTTCGTGAAGTCGTTTTGCTTCATCAATTAAACCCTCATTTAAACGGATCTTAAGCCGTTCTGAAATTCGATTTCTACGTAATTCACGAGAAATATTTGTTCCGAAAATAATAGGTTTTATTTTCGGGATGCTGAGCGAAATTTCCGGATGAATTTTGTAATATTCCTGTATTTCGATTGCTCTGATTGCTCGTTTTTTTGTGTCAGTATCGCTGCGGTTGTGTTCTGATTTGTATTTGCTTAATATTTCTCGCAATTCTTCTAATGATTTTTCGTCTAAATCTTTACGGAGAGATTCGTTGACGGGGACATGCACCAGTTTATATCCTTTCAAAACCGCATCAATATACATTCCTGTCCCACCACATAGAATTGGTATTTCCCCCTTTTCTGTTAAGGATTTGAATACTTTAAAAAAATCATTTTGATATTCAAAGACATTGTATTTGTATCCCGGGTCAACAATATCAATTAAATGGTAAGGAATAGTTTTGTTTCCAACTGTAAAATCGGCTAAATCTTTTCCGGTTCCGATGTCCATTCCACGATATACTTGCCTGCTGTCTGCGCTAATTATTTCAGCATTTATATTTGCTGCGAGCTGTGCTGCAATTTTAGTTTTCCCACTGGCTGTGGGTCCCAAAATTACGATTAAGTTTAGATTTTCATTTGGTTGCAGTTTCATGTTAACAAAAATAGTGGAATTTTTCAGGGAAACATATGGAGTGTGTGATGTTTTCCGTATTTTTGTTTAATAACTCTCTGCAAGAAAACGCCAAATATTGCGTTATTCTCGTTTCTGAAGCAGTCGCTTACAAAAGTAAACACCTTGTTTTCAGAAACTTCGAAAGCCTTTTCTTTGGCGTTTTCTTATCAGAGATTGAAAAATAGTAGTTTTCTTGCAAGCACTAATAATGAAGCGAATGGATATAAATAGGCGGTTTGAGTTGCTTGGGCAATTAATCGGGAATCCTCCGGAAACTTGGAAACTTGTTAGGAAACAGGATTTCTCAGTGAAACAGTTTCGCAATGAGTTCATGTTTCCTGCGATTGGAATTTTTGTATTGGCCCAAATGGTCGGGATGTTGATTGATGCGGAATCGCAGTTTGGGCCGAACTGGTTTATCGTTGTGTATTCAATCGTGATTGGTTTTGGATTGTATTTCAGCTATTATCTTTCTGTTTTTTTAATGCGATTTTTGCTGAAATCATTTGAATACAAAGGAAAGACTGATTTTCTTTATTGGATGCTTGGGCTTCCACTGATTATCGGCTATGTTCCGATAGAAATAACAGTTTTGTTTCAATCTATGTTTTTTCTGATTTTGTTATCTATTTATGCTTTTGTCGTATTTTGGTTTGGGACGCAGAAGTTGGTAAAATTAGCCTCTGATAAAAAACAAGTTTTTGGAATTTTGTCTATTGTGTTTAGTATTGCTGCACATGTTTTTGTGTTCTTTCTTATTCATGCAATAAGAAGACCTATTATTGAACTATTTTAAAAGTGATTTATGGAACATCAACGGATTCGTGAATTTAAAAATAAAAAGGCATCGTATCAATATGAGTTAACTGAACATTTTGTTGCCGGAATTCAATTGCGTGGAACTGAAATTAAATCAATTCGTAACGGGAAAGTGAGCTTTACGGATGCATATTGCGTGGTTGAAAATGAAGAAATTTATGTTCGCGGTTTACATATTTCCGAATATCGTTTTGGGACAATTTATAATCATGAACCAAAACGGCAGAGAAAGTTATTGTTAAACAGACAAGAAATTCGTAAAATTCATAAACGGGTGAAAGAACGTGGTAATACCGTTATTCCGGTTGCATTATTTATCAATGAAAAAGGACTTGCAAAACTTGAAATTTCCTTGGCTCAGGGGAAACGCCTACATGATAAGCGGGAAGGTATTAAAGAAAAAGACATGAAACGTGATATGGAACGTATCCGTAAATTTTAATACTTCAGACAGACTTATTCATCAACATAATTCTCATGCGAATTGAAGAGTTAATCAGCACAATTAACGCTAATACTGCTTGTGCATCATCACAATTAACGCTAATTGTGATTGTCAATCAGCACAAATAACGTTAATTATGCTGATTAGTTCGTATGATTAGCATTAAAATTGTTATGTTTTTATTTTAACATCAATGTAAAATGACATGAAACGCGATATGAGTCGTATCCATAAATTTTGATTCTTTAGATCTATTTATTCATCCACATAATTCACGTTAATATTGTTTATGCATCAGCAGAATTAACGGTAATTATGTGTGTTTATCAGCAGAATTAACGTGAATTGTGATTATTAAATAGCACAAATCACGTTAAAATTGTTGGTTGTATTTTTTTTATTTGTATATTTGAAGAAAAAATCATGTACGTTAAGCGAAAGTTAGCTAGTTCAATTAAGCGAAAATTATCTCAGAATAAGCTTGTTGTTTTATTTGGAGCCAGGCAAACTGGAAAGACAACCTTCATACGATCTTTAATGTCAGATTTGAAGGGGAGAAAATTGAGAGTGAATGCTGATGAAAAGATGTATGCTGAAGTATTATCCTCGAGAAACCTACAGCAACTAAAAGGACTGGTTGAAGGATATGATATATTATTCATTGATGAAGCTCAGCGCATTCCTGAGATAGGATTGAATTTAAAACTTTTACATGATGAGATTCCCGAGTTAAAAGTAATCGTCACCGGATCATCTTCATTTGATTTGTCAGGGAAAATTAATGAGCCATTAACCGGTAGAAAGCAAATCTATCAAATGTTTCCGTTATCGATGCAAGAAATGCTATATACTGGGAACCGTTTTGAATTGAATCAGCGATTAAATGAATTTTTGATTTATGGGATGTATCCCGAAGTATGCATGCTGACTAATATTAGCGATAAAGCTGATGCCCTCTACGAAATTGGAGATTCATATTTGTTGAAAGATGTGACAGAGCTTCAAAATCTGAAACACGAAACAAAACTTCGACATCTGTTACAATTATTGGCTTATCAAATTGGCTCGGAAGTGTCAGTTAACGAATTAAGTAAGCGTTTACAAATTAGTCGTGATGCAGTAAATAATTATTTGAGTTTGCTTGAGAAAGCGTTTGTTATTTTTCGACTTGGTGGATATAGCAGGAACCTGAGGAAGGAAGTAACAAAAATGGATAAGTACTATTTTTATGACAATGGGATTCGAAATATGTTAATCGATAATTTAAAGGTTTTAGATTTCCGTAATGATATTGGACAATTATGGGAGAATTTCATTGTTTCAGAACGTAAGAAATACTTATCTAATTCGAATATTCGATCTAGTCCTTATTTCTGGAGAATTTATACGGGGGCAGAGTTGGATTATATTGAAGAAGGCAATGAAACATTGAAAGCTTGGGAAATTAAATACAGTAAAAAGACAAAACGTCCTCATCAGTCTTTTATCCAAGCTTATCCTAATGCAAAAACGTATTATGTTACGAAGGATAATTACTGGGAGTTTATTTCTTAGCAAGTGATTAGTTTGTGTGATGATTGGAGGGATCTTCACGTGATTTCCATTCATCCCTAGACCGGAATAAGCAGTAAACCAGATTTTATCTTCCCATAGATTTATCCTGTAACTCTCTAAAAAACAAGGCGCTGTCTGTTGTTTGCAATCTTAATTGTGCGGTTATTATCCGCGAACATCGCATGTCTTTTAGTTTCCAGACTTATTGATGCATGCCATTTGTTTTAATTTATTGTTCAAACCCTAGTTGTATTTTTGGACCCATTGAGTTGTATGAGTCTAAACTATATGATGTGTTGAGCGTTACCCATGAGTCTTTGTTCTGTGCATGATGCGAATAAAATCAATAAGTAAACTTAAGTCATTTCATTAGAAATTTGGTTTATGTTCGTACTTCTGATAAAATTCATTAATAACTTTAACCGCTTCATCTGCAGTATTTACAATATGGAAAATATCTAAATCCGATGGGGAAATATTATGTTGGTCGTTGAGTACTTTTGCCTCTATCCATTTAAACATATCACACCAATAATCCTTACCGACTAGCACAATCGGGAAGGATGCAATTTTTTTTGTTTGAATCAGCGTAATGGACTCAAACAGCTCATCAAAAGTTCCGAAACCTCCGGGAAAGACTATAAAACCCTGAGAATATTTCATGAACATTACTTTGCGAACAAAGAAATAGTCAAAGCTAACAAGGTTTTCTTCTGGAATATATTTGTTAGGTGCTTGTTCAAATTCCAGAATAATATTACATCCTACTGACTTTCCGCCTGCCTCTAAGGCTCCTTTGTTTGCAGCTTCCATAATCCCCGGTCCGCCACCTGTAATAATTCCGTAACCGAATTTGGTGAGTTTTCCGGCCACTTCTTCTGCAATTTCGTAATAAATGTTTTCACGTTTTGTTCTGGCAGAGCCGAAAACTGAAACACAGGGTCCAATTCTGGCGAATTTCTCATATCCTTGAACGAATTCAGACATAATTTTAAAAATTCCCCAACTGTCATTGGACTTTATTTCTTGCCATGATTTATTTTCAAACGATTCCCTTATTCTATCTTCATCTGTCATCATAATTTTCTTATTTGTGATAATTTAAAAGTACAAAAAGTTTTTGTTTTATGATTTATTCAATAGCTTTTTTATTAAGGCTGTTTTTGGCTTAGGTTTTTCTCCCGGATCTTTAAGAAAGACAATCATATCTTCTTTCATAGCTTTGGCTGTTTTGTATCTAAGCTTAATTCCCTCTTGCAAAATTGTTAAAATAACATCGTTGGGTATTTTTTGCAGTGACCCTTGTACCGGGAGTTTGTCAGTTGCTTTGTAAATAATATTAAAGAAGCGATGATACATTTTCTTCGACTGTTTCAATTTTTTCTTTAGCTGCATGTCAATCAGCTTTGCAGGATTTTCTGCAAAAAATGCTGGTTCTCCCGTAAACATTTCCATAATGATTAAGCCAATGCTATAAAGGTCTGTTGCAGGAGTTGCTAGACTATCATATTGTCTGAGTAAAATCTCAGGTGAGGAATATACGATTGAGAACGGACTGCGTCGTTCATGTTTCGTATATACAGGAATGTTGTCTTTTGTTTTGGACAAATCAAAATCAATTAGTCTGACATCCGGATTGTCCCAATTAATTTTATTCGTTTCAGGCTTGTATGCAATTAGAATGTTAGATGGTTTGATATTTCTATGAATGATTCCATGTTCATGCATCGCTTGCACAGCATCTAAAAGCTTAATGGATATTTTTGCAATCAACTTATGGTTTGATGTAACTGTGTTTTCTCGTATGAGTTCCTTTAGACCAATTGACGGAATATATTCTTGAACCATATAGCGTGTGTCTCCCTGTACAATTAAGTCCAGTGTGTTTATTATGGCTGGATGATCAACTTGAATGTTTGCTTCCGATAGAAATCGAATGGCTGCATGTTTGTCTTCTTCAATTTTTGGATGCAATCGTTTTATAATGCATTTCTTTTTTGTTTGCAAGTTAGCACCTAAATAGACAATTGAAAATTTTCTTGCTGATAAAATCGTGCTTTCATCTTCAGGGAAATACAAGTAATTTCCATTCATTCCCTTTAAAACGGTTCCATTCATATTAATGACTGTTATAATATTCTAATGCTCTGTTTCCCCACTGATCATCGCTTTGCATTACGTCTTGATTATAAAGGTCATTATTCCGTTTGTTTAATATTCTATGCCAGTTTGGAGTTTGTAATTCCCCTCTGAGATTGGAGTGTAACAATTCATAATCATTGCCCGCTAAATTCGGGTTATAAAAGACAAATTTTTTGTTTCGTTGATTTTGAATTTTATAAAAAGACCAAATTTCATAAGGATACGCACTCGGTTCGTGTCCTGATTGATAAGTGTCATCCGGTGAGCCGTAAGCCAGAAAGACTCTGCCTCTGTCAGATTCAAAGCCTTTTTTAATACGAGTGCCAAATAGTTTATCTGATAATTTTACTTGCTTGTAATACACATCCCATTCATTTCCCGGATCCCCCGGATTTCTATCGAACCAGAATGAATAGAAAAAGCGTTGTTTTATTTTCACATCACTGCTTTTTATTTTTCGATCAATAAATTGCTTTTCACGTTCGTTGGCAATGGGGCGTAGGCTTTTAATGTAATTTGTTAATGAATCCGGATGTTCCATGTTTCCGGTAAACATTTGGTTCATTTCAAATGTCTCTAGTTTTTCAAAATCAATGGGATCAAGCGGTTTGCTGCGTTGGAAAAAATAGGAGACTTCCTTTCGCTTTTTGTTGTCCTTATCAAGCACTTCAATAACCAATTGATAATTTCCTGAAGGCAGACTTTCAATATTTAATTCCCCGAGTATCGGTAAATATTTTTCTGCCGACATGCGTTTAAACCTGGCAATATTCGGAATTGTCTTACCGCTTTCATCTTCTTTAATGTAATAACGAATTAAGAAATCATCGCTTATCACTTTTTTACTGTTATATAATTCGGTGTAAAATTTAATGGAATTGATATTCCCCGGGAAAAAGTTTGATACATAAGGGATTAAATCAATGCTGTTCTTTGTCAAAATACTTTCCTCCGTTGATTCGTAGTAATCTTCTAAAATTTGAATCCCTGAAAAGCTTAGCATGTTTTCAGGGAAATCTATGCGGATTATATCATTTATTTTGAATTGGTTGTCTTCTGCATTCAAATCTTTAATTACGAGTTCAAAATTGTAAATCCCGGGTTTAATTGGAATTCGCTGTTGATCTAAAAAATTTGGTTTCGGATCATCTTCATTTTTGATTACCGGCGATTTTAGGACATATTTTTCAAAAGTGCGAATCGTATCTTGTTGTTTAAATAGGATGGTAACTTCAATTTGACTCTGGTATCCGTTTTCTGTGGCTTTGAAAACCGCAGAACTGCCGATTGTGCTTAAATAGGTTTCAACATAGGCTCCATCAGGAGAGTTAAATGGTGCATAATGAAAATAAGACTCTAGGCTCTGAGCGTTTGTATTGATAGCAATCAGTCCTGTAAAAATTATGAATAATATTTTTTTCATAGCATTATGTTTATGTAATAGAACGATTTTAAGTTTAATTTTGTTTTGTATTCATAAACGCTTGTACGATTGACATGAAATCATCATGCAAAAGCCCGTTTGTTGCGACAATTTCACCTCCATACACATATTGATTTTTATTATTAAAATCCCCGACTTTTCCTCCCGCTTTTTGAACAATATATCCACCTGCAGCAACATCCCAGGGTTCTAAGCTGTATTCATAAAAG
This sequence comes from Bacteroidales bacterium, assembly GCA_027858835.1. GTDB lineage: Bacteria > Bacteroidota > Bacteroidia > Bacteroidales > ML635J-15 > JAQIBY01. The sequence goes on from JAQIBY010000043.1 coordinate 11,445, forward strand.
GCTTCAAAGCGCCCGCAAGCAACATATGCCAAATCAGTGGCTGCGCTACCTAAACGTCTAACTCCATGAGAGTGATGCATGAAATAATTTAAGCTTTTCATGTAATTATCCAATCTGGAAAAATCATTGTACGGAAATCCTGTCGCAATGAGTGATTGATTAATGCTGTCAGCTTTTGAAACTTTTATTGGTTTATCATTCAAATAGGCATGTGTTCCTTCGTAGGAATAGAAAATTTCATCTAAGGATATTTCGTAAACAATGCCAAGTATTGTTTCTTGATTTCGTTGTAAGGCAATTGAAATTGCATAGGGAGACAATCCGTGAATGAAATTTGTCGTTCCGTCAAGCGGATCAATAATCCAAGTGTATTCTTGTTTGCTTTCAGGAATCGTTTTTTCCTCGGTAACGAATCCGGCACCTTTTACTAGTGGTTTAAGAAAATCAACCAAACGCTTTTCTGCTTCTTTATCCACATAAGTGACAAAATCATTTAGTCCTTTTTTTTCAATATTATCGAAGGAAATTTTCTTTTGTTGTTGTTGAATGAATTTTCCGGTTTGAACCACTATCTGTATTACTTGACTGCATAAATGTTGTAAGTTCATAAGTTTATATTTTACTTTCAAAAAATCCTTTCGGATTCAATTCATCTAAGTTACATATTTTAATGGTATTAATAAATTTTTTATTGTTTGGGATGGCTACTTTGATATAGTTATCCGTAAAGCCGTACATCAATGTTTTGTGTTTTGATTGCTCAAAAAGTGCAGTGCGTTTTTGTCCCTGTTGTGATAAATAAAATTGATGATGTTTTGATTCGGAAATGTCATGCATAATCTCGCTGCGTGCTTTTCGCTCAGAATGCGGAACTATCGGCTTGATTTTCAGGGCTTGTGTGCCTTCTCGCTCAGAGTAAGTGAAGACATGCACGAAAGAAACGTCCAGAGATTTTACAAATTCAACGGACTCCTGAAATAAACTTTCCGTTTCCCCTGGAACACCCACAATTAAATCAATTCCAATAAAAGCATTTTTATTTTTATTTCGGATATACTCAATTCGTTCCCGAAAAAGTGCCGTGTCGTATTTCCGCTTCATGAGCTTGAGCATACTGTCTGAGCCGCTTTGCAATGGAATGTGAAAATGTGGCATAAACTTAGGGTGCTCCAGTACAAAATCAATGATTTCATGATGTAGTAAATCGGGTTCTATGCTAGAAACTCTGTATCGCTCTATTCCATCAATTTTTCCTAAGGCTTGAAGTAATGCATAAAATGATTCATCGCTTGATTTCCCGAAATCTCCGATATTAACACCCGTTAATATGATTTCTTTAAAACCTGAGTCGGCAATGGCTTTTGCCTGTTTTAAAATTTTAGCAATAGGAATGTTTCGACTGTGTCCACGTGCCAAAGGGATGGTGCAATAGGAGCAGAAGTTGTCGCAACCGTCCTGAACTTTTAAAAAACTGCGGGTTCTGCCGCTTGACCATGCCGGATAATAGCCTTCAATTGATTTAAAATCGGAACTGATGATTTGCGGCGTTTTTTGTTTTGTTAAATCTTCAATAATTGATTCGATGCTTTGTTTCTGCCCGGTTCCGAAAATATAATCAACGCCCTGAATATTAGCAATTTCATCCGGCTTTAATTGCGCATAACATCCTGTTACTATAATAATTGCACTCGGATTTTTTCGGATGGCCTTGGTGATTGCTTTTCGTGATTTCGCATTGGCCGTTTCTGTTACTGAACAGGTGTTAATTACATAGACATCTGCTTCTTGATTAAAGGGAACTTGCATATAATTGTGCGAGATGAAATCTCCGGATAACGATGATGCTTCCGCAAAATTTAATTTGCAGCCCAGTGCATGATATGCGATGCGTTTTTTCATTCCGATTTAGATTCATTTTGCTTCAAAATATCGCGTAAAAATGAACCTGTCAGTGACGATTTTATTTTTGCGACTTCCTCGGGAGTTCCGCTTCCCATGAGTTTTCCACCTTTTCTTCCGCCTTCCGGACCTAAATCAATAATATAATCAGCAGATTTAATGATATCCGGATTATGCTCTATGATAAGTATAGTATTTCCTTTGTCTGTGAGTTTATTCAACACATTCAACAGTACCCTGATGTCTTCAAAATGCAAACCGGTTGTCGGTTCGTCCAAAATGTACAGGGTTTTTCCCGAGTCTCGCTTCATGAGTTCTGTTGCAAGTTTAACTCGCTGTGATTCTCCGCCCGATAATGTGGTTGAGGATTGTCCGAGTGTGACATAGCCTAAGCCGACTTGCTGTAAAACTTTTAATTTGTTTTTTATTTGCGGGATGCCGCTAAAATAATCGACAGCTTTATTGATGGTCAGGTTGAGTACGTCGTTAATGTTTTTTCCGCGATATCTAACCTGTAAAGTTTCTTTGTTGTATCGTTTGCCCTGACAGTCGTTGCAGCGAACATAAACATCAGGAAGGAAGTTCATTTCGATCGGGATAACACCTCCACCTTTGCAGGTTTCACAGCGACCGCCTTTTACATTGAATGAAAAGCGATTGAGTTTATACCCACGGATTTTACTTTCGGGGAGTTCTGCAAAAAGTTTTCTTATGTCCGTAAAGATTCCTGTATAAGTGAGCGGATTTGAGCGGGGAGTTCTCCCCAAAGGCGCTTGATTTACTTCAATTACTTTGTCAATATGTTGAAGCCCGCTGATTGATTTAAACGGCAAAGGATTTTTTGTTGAGCGATAAAAAGTTTTGCTCAAAATCGGATAAAGCGTGTTGTCAATTAAGCTGGATTTTCCTGATCCGGAAACGCCGGTTATGCAAATGAATTTTCCGAGCGGAAACTCGACATCAATATTTTGCAAATTATTTCCGGTGCATCCGCTTAATGTGATGGACTTTCCGTTTCCTTCACGCCGTTTTTCCGGCAGTGGAATAACTTTTCGTCCGGATAAGTAATCTGCTGTAAGGCTTTTGCTTTGTAAAATATCGTTTAAATTTCCTTCGGCAACAATTTTTCCTCCGTATGCACCTGCACCGGGACCAAGGTCGATGATGTGGTCTGCAGCTCGCATCATACTTTCGTCGTGTTCAACCACAATAATTGAGTTGCCTTTATCTCGTAAATCTTTGAGTGATTTTATCAAACGTTCGTTGTCGCTGTGATGAAGTCCGATGCTGGGCTCGTCAAGAATATACAATACATTGACAAGTTGTGAGCCGATTTGTGTTGCCAATCGAATTCGTTGCGACTCTCCTCCTGAAAGTGTTCGTGCAGAACGGTTCAAAGACAAGTAGTTTAGCCCGACATCAATTAAGAATTGTAGTCTTGTGCGAATTTCTTTTAAAATTTCGCTTGCAATTTTCAATTGCCTTTTGTTCAGATTCTTTTCAATATCCTGCAACCAAAACAGCAATTCGCTGATGTCCATTGCAGCAAGTTCTGCTATGGTCTTATCATGAATTTTAAAGTGTAGAGATTCTTTTCTTAATCGCTGTCCATTACATGCCGGGCAGGTTTCCTTATTGACAAATTGCTTACTCCAACGTTTGCTTTCTTTTACCTGATTTTCTTCTTTGGCTCTGCTTTCCAGCAGATTGAATAAGCCGTCGTAGCGTATTTGATAACCGGCACTGTTGCCCAATGGTGTGTTTTTCAAAATAAGCGGTTTGTCACATCCGTGCATTATTTCGTTCAATGCCTCTTTCGGAATGTCTTTGACAGGTGTTTCCAGACTTAATTTGTAGCGGTGTAATAAGGCTTCAAGTTGCCAGAAAAGTAGCATGTTTTTGTATTTCCCAATCGGTGTTATCGCCCCCCGGCTGATTGAAAGTGTATTGTCTGGGATGATTTTATTTATGTCAAATTGATTGATAAGGCCTAATCCATTACATTCGGGGCAAGCGCCTTGCGGGGAATTGAATGAAAAATGATGCGGTGCCGGCTCATCATATGAGATTCCAGTGTCCGGACACATGAGGTGTTTGCTGAGATATCTTGATTGATTTGTGTCGTTATCAACAATTAAAACCACTCCTTCGCCTAAATCGAGGGATAAGTCTAGGCTTTTTTTTAAGCGATTCAGACTTTTTTCATTAATATTTAGTTTATCGACAACCACTTCAATAAAGTGATTTTTGTATCTGTCTAATTTCATTCCGGGTGTAATGTCGATAATTTCCCCGTCAACTCTGATTTGTATATAGCCTTTTTGTCTGGTGCGTTCGAATAATTCCTGATAATGCCCTTTTCTTCCTCTTACCAATGGAGCAAGCATGATGATTTTCTTTTCAGGATAATCATCATATATGATGGATTTGATTTTTTCAGTGGAGTATTTCACCATCGGAGCGCCTGATTTGTATGAATATGCAATTCCGGCTCTGGCAAAAAGTAGTCGCAGAAAATCGTAAACTTCTGTAATTGTCCCGACTGTTGATCGTGGATTTTTATTGGTTGTTTTTTGCTCGATGGATATAACGGGACTGAGTCCAGTGATTTTATCCACTTCAGGTCGTTCAAGATTTCCAAGAAATTGTCTTGCGTAAGCGGAGAAGGTTTCCAGGTACCGCCTTTGTCCTTCTGCGTAGATGGTGTCAAATGCCAAAGAGGATTTTCCGCTTCCGCTTAAGCCAGTAATGACAGTCATTTCATTTCTGGGAATTTGACATGTAATATTTTTCAGATTATGAGCTTTTGCACCGATTACATGTATCCATGCCCTTTTGTTTGTTTCCATTTTCATTTCCCTAGTAACTTGAAATCACAAATAAAGTTTAATCTTCAAAGAAGTTTTCGACGGCATTTTTGCTTGCACGTGTATCGGCTTTAGGAATGGTGATTTCATAAACTTTGCCGGACTTGTTAATCAGATATTTGTTGGTTAACCAAGGATTAAGCGTTTTAAGGGTTTTGTAATTTGTTCCGTGTTCGAAAGCGAAGTCAACCAGGCTGTTAATTGCCGTGTCAACTTCAATAATTTCAGTTTCAAGTGGTTGGTATTTGAATTTGTCCTCAATAATAAATCCGTATGCCTCATGTTCAGGCATCATGTATTTCATTGCAATGATGCGATAAACGTAGCGGGCAGTTTCGGAATTTAACAATAAATCATAGTAATTATCAACCTTTTGTTCTTTAATTCTGCGTCCTAAACCCCCACTGCCCATATTATATGATGCAGCAGCTAATGTCCAACTTCCAAATTTCTCGTACGATTTTTTCAAGTATTCACATGCAGCATGTGTTGATTTTTCGAGATGAAATCGTTCATCGACATAGGAGTTGATTTCTAGTCCGTATTCTTTTCCGGTGCTTTCCATAAACTGCCAAAAGCCTTTTGCACCTGCCGGTGATGTGACATTTCTTAAGTTGCTTTCAATCACGCAGAGATATTTGAAATCATCCGGGACACCGTGTGATTCCAAAATTGGTTCAATCACAGGAAAGAAACGTGCTGCCCGTTTTAGGGTTTGTATTGTGGACGAATGCCAATAAGAATTCACAACAAATTCATTGTCAACAGCTTCGTAAACATCAAATAAGTGAGTTGGCACGGTTTCACCTGCGAGTTCAAGTGTTTTCGGAATTGTGGGTTGCTTCACTGCATAGTTCAACTCCTGAGTTTCGGTTTTGTTCTTGTTATTGGTTTGTGGTTTATCAGCTCCAGTGAAAGTTTGTAAAACAAACCAACCTCCGAGAAAGAGTACTACCAATGAAAGAGATGCTTTATTCCAGAGTTTTTTTTTCTTTGTCATCATTATTTTGCTTTCGTTATTTTTGTCAAACTGTATAAGCTTGCAAAGATAATAAAAGCGAGACTAATTAACGACCAAAACCAAGTTGAATTCCAGTTGGGTGTATTGTAAATTACATAAAAAGCAATGCTGATGCAGATACTGTTAATAATGAAAAGGGTAAGCGCAACTCCACGATCAGAAAGGCCAGCATATGATAAGTGATGCGTTGTATGGTCGCGTCCTCCGACAAAAGGGGATTGGCCTCTCATTAATCGATTAATTGTAACAGTCGTTGTGTCGGTTAATGGGACGATAAAAGCGAAAATGACAATAACAACTTGTTTTGAGTTAAATCCAAAAGAAACTTCTTCGAGTGGAATTGCATTCCAAAAATACACGATTCCGATGTATGCCAGAATGGTTCCGAGAAATTGCGAACCATTATCACCCATATACATTTTTGCCGGATTCCAGTTGTAATGTAAAAAGCTAATCATACTCCCTGCAAGTACAGCAAGCAAGAATGTCATGAAATCTGCTTCTCCATTTGTTAGAATCAAACTAAAAAGAACGCCTCCGATTATGCTCAGCGATGTTAGGTTTGTGATGCTGTCCATATTGTCTAACATGTTGATGGAGTTCATAATTCCGACAACCCAAAGACCAGTGATAATGTAATTTAAAACCGGGAACGGTGAAATTACGATATAGACATCTAAAGAAATAAAAATAATTGCATTTAGAACCTGAATAATGAATTTGAAGGAAGGCGGAGTGTTAATTATATCATCAGCCAGTCCCATGAAAAATGATAATGTCACGGTGATAAAAAGCGCAATATATTTGGGATTTGTGAGAATGCTATTGTCAATAATCAACATGTAGGCGATAAAACCCAGAAAGAAAATTGAAAAGAATGTAATGCCGCCAAAAATTGGTTTTGATTGACTGCTCCATCGAACAGCAGATTTATTTGCTTTTTTTACGAGAAATTTCAATGGTCTGTTCAGAAAAAATCTGTTCAAACTGTAACCCAAACCCAGAGCGATAAAAAAGGCAAAAATAAGTGTAATGTGAAAGGCCATGTTTATTTATTTTTTCGTTTCAGAAATTTGAACCAGGATTTTTTTTCTTTTTCCGGTTCATCATAATAATTCTGGTGGTTTACGTAATCTTTGTATCCGTATGAATATCCATATCCGTATGAATATCCATAATTGTATCCATAGCCATATCCGTATTTTCCAGAGCTTTCTTCAACCCCGTTTAATACGAGACTCAGATTGTTAATGATGTTGCTTTCAGAAAGCTTGTTAATGTACGAAATAAATGTCCGTGGCGAGTGGCTGGCTCTTGTGATATACAATGAATAATCAGAGTTTTGATATGAGCGTATTGCATCGGTAACAATACCAATTGGTGGAGTATCGATAACAATAAAGTCAAATGTTTTTTTCAAATCTTCAAGAAGGTCCAAATAGTTTTGTGTTAATACCAGTTCTGATGGATTGGGTGGGACAGGCCCAGAGGTCAGAATTTTAAGGTTATCAATTTCTGAGTCATGTAAACATTCTTCAATGCTGTGTTTTTTAATCAGAATAGTAGATATTCCTTTTGTATTGTCTAGTTCAAAAGAGTTGTGTAGTCTTGGTTTTCTAAGATCAAGGTCAATTAGCACGACTCTTTTATTTGTCATTGCCAAAATTCCTCCCAAATTGATCGCCACAAAAGTTTTTCCTTCTCCTGAAACGGTTGAAGAGATGGTAATCACCCGCGATGATGTTGAATCGGTCAGAAATTCCATGTTTGAGCGAATGTTCCTGAATGATTCAGTAATTATTGACTTTGGACTTTTATGAACCAGCAATTGGGAATGTTGTGATTTTTTGTTGTGGAGTGGTATTGCTCCAATAATCGGGATATCCGTAAAATTAGATATTTCCTGAATTGTACTGATTTTGTTGTAAAACAAGTAGCGGAAAAGAATAATAACGAAGCTAATAAATAAGGCAATAATGGAAACCAATAGCAGTATATTCTTTTTTGAAGGGGAAACCGGGTATTTAGGAATGCTTGCATTTTCCAGAATAATGTTGTCAGAAACATATCCGGCTTGTGAAATCATGTATTCAGCCTTCTTTTGAATAAGCTGATGATAAAAGTTTTCATTAATTGTGTACAGGCGTTGTAATCTAGAAAATTCAATTTCCTGATATGAGGTGTCACTGAAAATTTCGCTTTCGTATTCATTGATTTTTGACTGATAGTTTTCTTTGCTTTGTTCTAAACGTTCAATGGTCGTTTCAATGAAATTGAGAATTTGTTCTTTTTTTGCTTCAATCTGTTTGTCAATTGTTTTTATTTTGTGATTATCTTCAGTTACATCGTTTAGTAAAACAGCACGCTCATCGTATAAGTCAAGCATGGATTTTAACATATTCGACATAAATCCCTCGCTACGTGTTCCTGTTAGCATAGCCATCAACTCATACACATTAATGTTATGAGCTGATTGAATTTGTGAAGAAATGTGTTTGAGGGTTTGTATTTCAAAACTGATATTTATAACTTCATTTTCAAATTCTGTGATTTTTGTTGTAAATAGGGGCATTCCAATACCTGATGAGCTCATCTGACCAGAGGTGCGATCAGGAAACCCTGAAATTTTATTCGTTTTTCTGAAATCATGCAACTCTTTTTCGGTAGAATCCAATTGAGTGAAAACCAGCCCGAGTTGTTTATTAATGTAATGAATTATGTTATCAGCAGATTCCCGTTTCTTTTCAATATCATATTTAATAAATTCAGAAGATATCGTATTAACAATGTCTGCGGATTTTCTTGAATTTTTATCAACAAATGTGATTTCTATGGTTCCCGCAACTTTGTTGAGTATGTTGATTTTTAAACGATTGGAGTAGTCATTAATGATTTGTTTTGATGAATTAACAACAAAATAATATTCATTTTTTGATAATTGTCCCTGACTTAAACTGATTTGATCAAAATTCTGTATTTTGATTTTTATCAGACCACCCTCAATTTCAACCCATTGATTTGGGATTAGGGTGTATTCAAAATCTTGACCATTAAGTTCATATGATAAAATAATTTTTCCATCCTTGAAGTTTACATACATTGGCTGGTTTAAGAGGCTGCCGTTCGTAATTTGATAATCAACTTCGAAAGGGGAGGATTTGTACAATTCATTTGAAAGGAAAGTTCCTTGTTTATAATAACTAATTTCCAGCGGTAATAAGTTGAAACATCGTTTTAAAAATTCGGTAGAGCGGAGTAACTCAATAACAGGTTCCAGTCCTGTATCATATATGTCATCTATTCCAAGAATTTCATTTGTTTTGTTTTTGGTCGATACCTGAAGTGTACTACTCGATTCGTATTTTGGTGGTGTATATCTTAAATAAATGAAGCCAACTGCAAAAGCCAGTATAAAACTGGTGATAATTATCCATACGCTTTTCTTCAAGACCTTGAGAAAGGTGAAAAGATCAAATTTTTGGTTTATAACTGGTATTTTATTTTGATTCATAGGCTAAGGGGCAATGAAAATTCCATAAACGGTTAATCCCATCGTAAGCAAGGTGATATAAGGACTAATTTCTGTCAGCACACGGTTTAAATATTTAGGCTTACTTTCAATGTAAATAATATCATTAGCTTCTAGCAGAATATTACTGCCTTGCAATTCTTTAAGATGTGAAATATTGTAATAATATACTTTTGGTTCTCCTGTTAAATCGCCGCGAATAAGTTTAATTTGATAGGATTTACTGATTTCTGTAATTCCTCCCGATTGTGCCAAGGCTTCAACGAGCGTTAGGTTTTCAGAGGGAATGGTAATTACACTACCTTTTGTACCGCCGTCTTTAAAAATGATGACTTTCCGGTTGGTTACTTCGATGAGCACAAAGGGTTGTTGATAATACTCGGAGTACATCTCTTCAAGATATTTTTCCGCTTCACGGATTGTTTTTCCGGTAATACTTACTCTGCCAAGCGTTGGAAGTTTTATCTGACCGTCGTATTCAACCAGATATTGCAACCCTCTTTGTCTTTCCTGGTTATTTCCTCCAGATTGTTGGCTGTTTCCCAATCCAATTAAAGAAAAACCGTCATTGGTTGTTATCCGAAGTGCCAGTTTGTCAAATGGTTTAATCTCGTATTCTTTTTCACTCGGCTCAAATTCAGCCAAAGGATAATCGTCTTCAATAATAAACATTTCTGAGGGACGAAGGCTGCGACAGGAGCTAAGACTGAGGCTTAGGGCTGCCAGCACAATCAATAAATATGTGTAATGTCTGCTTTGCATGCTTTCATTTTAATATTTCCAAAAGTAATAAAAATCGCTTTTTAAAGATAAGTTTTTTTAATTTATTCTTTTGAAACGTTTTGCTGGTATTTTTATTTGGGATTTTGTGTCCGTTTTTTTTGCGAATTATTCTGCCAGTAATTCATTATACAAATTTTTCATATCGCTTACTAAACGGTTATAATGGAAGCGCTGGCTGACAAAATTCCATCCTTCTTGTTGCATGGATTCTCTCATTTTGTCATTTTGAATGATTTCCGATAGTTTTAGGGTAAAATCATCCGTGTTGTTGTTCAGTGCTAAAAGTGCAGTTTTATTTGGGATAACCACATTTTCAATTCCTCCGACATTCGTTGAAACAATTGGGGCACGACCGGCCTGTGCTTCAATTAAACTAACTGGCGTGCCTTCATTTAGCGAGGTTAGGCAGGCTAAATCTAAACCAGCATAAGCCCAGTCAATGTCATGTATCCAAGAGGTGAAAATGATATCGGGTATTTGTCCGTTTAGTTTTGCATCACAGGTTTGTAGGCCTAAATATTGTGCTTGCGCAATCAACTCGGTTTTTAATTCTCCGTCGCCGATTATAAAAACCCGAATCTTCTTATTAGTACTTGCTTTTATTTTTGCGATTGAATCGATGAACATTCTGTGATTCTTAACATGAACCAACCTGCCGACAATTCCAATTGCAAGCACATCATCTTGTAACTTGTATTTTGCTCTGAAACTCACTCTTTTTTCTGCGTAATTGTCTTGAAATCGTTCTAAATCAAAGCCTAAGGGTATTACTCTGATTTTTGATTCATTAGCGATTTTGTGGATATTACATAATTCATGTTTTTGGATATCACTAATTGCAATGATTTTACTTGAATTTTTTGCGAGATTTCTTTCTATTCCTTTGTAAAACAGTGTTTTGTATTTATTAAAATAGGAGTGAAATACATGTCCGTGAAAAGTGTGTACAATAACAGGAACGTTCAGGCTGCTCGCTGCTTTCCGACCAAGAAACCCGGCTTTTGATGCGTGTGTATGAACGATGTCTGGTTGAAATCTTTTAATGATTTGTTTTATCTTTTGATAAGCGATGTAATCATTTCTCGCATTGATTTCTCGTTGCATTTCCGGAATAATTATGGGATGCAAGCCGAGTTTTTTTATTATGAAATCTGATGAACCTTCCGATTCTCCAAATTTTCCGCCGATTAACAGTGTTTCGAATTCCGGAGCCATATACTTGCTCAGGTATGCAACATTGTAAGTGGGGCCTCCTAAATTAAATCGGTTTATTATGCGTAAAACTTTTGGCATTAGCTTAAATATTTTTTCCACCAGGTTTGAAATACTAACATTGCCCAGATACGTGCATGAATATCTCCGGGATTGCGGCTAAACAGTTGTTTTTTCATTTGCAAAACAGCGTCCACGTGAAATATTCCTTGTGATTCCAGAAAATCTCTGTTGAATACGGTTTTATTGAGCTCGTCTGATAATTCAGTACGGAACCAATTTAAGAGCGGCACTTCAAACCCGTGTTTTGGTTTTTGAAGTAGTGTTTCCGGAATCTCATCCCGAAAGGCATCCCGTAAAATTCGCTTTTTAATTCCGTCTTTCATTTTGTAATCAAACGGTATTTTAAAGGCGTAATCTACCAAATGATGATCCAGAAATGGAGTCCGAACTTCTAAACTGTTTCCCATTGACATCAAATCAACTTTCATCAACATGTCCTGACAAAGAACCATGCGCATATCTGATAACAAGACAGCATGCATATCCTGAGGATATTTTTTTACAAAATACAATAAATCGGATTTGCGATCATCGTACAGCTTTTTATCTACAGGTAACTTTATTAATTTTGAGATGCTTTCTTCGCTGGAAAGGCTGCACCAAAGCCAATATCTTTCTGCATTATCAAGCCGTAATCCATTCGAAAAACGTTCTAACTGTCTGATTCTGTTAGATATTTTCCCTTGACGGGATTTTGGGAGTTGTTTCCACAACCCGTTTAAATTCTTAATACTTGTGTTTCGGAAATTGCTTTCTAATGCTTTTTGATGGGCAAGATGTTTATTATATCCTGAAAACATTTCATCAGCGCCATCGCCGCTTAATGCAACGGTTACATGTTTTCTTGTGTGTTGGCTAAGAATATGTACTGCCAATGCTGATGAGTCAGCAAAGGGTTCATCAATATAATCCAACACCTGATGTAAATTTCCGTAAAGTTCAGCTTTGCTTAATGAAAAACTGGTGTGATTCGTTTGGTATTTCTTTGCAATAAGCTCTGCATCAGAAGTTTCATCAAAAAATGCTTCGTCTTTGAATCCAATGGAAAATGTGTTGAGATGTTTTGTGTGTTGAGATGCTAAAGCAACAATAATAGATGAGTCTAACCCTCCGCTAAGAAACGCTCCAAGCGGAACATCGGAAATCATACGCCTTTCTACAGCATTGTTGAGTAACTTTTTTACTTGTTTTTGTGCATCTTCATAATTATCAGGTTTTCCGGTTTGACTGGAGGGATTCGGTATTTTATAAAAACGTTCCTTAATGACTCGTTCTTTGTGAATCAGCATGTAATGCCCGGGCTCTAGTTTATGTACATCCTGAATCATGGATTGATGGTCAGGAACATAATTCAACTGGAAATAACTGAATAAGCTTTCCGGGTTTATTTTTCGCTCAATCGGGTATTGCAAGAGCGCTTTCATTTCAGATGCAAAAGCAAAGAAATCACTATTTTGATAATAGTAAAGCGGTTTTATGCCGAGTCGGTCTCTTGCAATAAGTAGTTGTTCTTTGTTTTTGTCCCAAATTGCAAGGGCAAAACATCCATTAATGAATTTGATAACACTAAGCCCGCATTTTCGATACAAGTGCAGAATTACTTCAGTATCTGAATTTGAACGAAATTGAATTCCGTCTTGCATTAATTCTTTACGGAAACTTTTATGATTATAAAATTCGCCATTAAATATAACGACGATGTTTCCGTCATCGCTTATGAAGGGCTGATTACCTGATGGACTTGGGTCAATTACAGAAAGCCGTGTATGTCCCAGGCTAACTTGCTTGTCAGTGTGATGGCCTGTATTGTCCGGGCCTCTTTGTTTGAGTTGTTCTGTCGCTTTAACTGTATGTTCAGTAAAGCGCTCGGCCTGCTCGTTAAATGAAAAAACTCCGGATATTCCGCACATAGTTTTGTTAACTGGTTTATGACAAAGTTACTAAAAAAATACGCAGGGCGAATACGTGTATTTGCGTATATACGCTGTGGGCAAAATATTTAACACTTGACATTTTTTTTGAAATCGATTAATATTTATCCTTACTTATTTTTAAAAAAAATAAGCTCATATTCCTTTCCTTTATTATTTGTCCTGCATAAACATTGGATCCCAAGGTGGAAGCTTAATTGGTTTTTGATCCAACACTTTCAAGGTGCTTTTGTCGAGGAATTTTTTGTGAATTACCAGACGGAACATGTATTCATTAAACCATTCGTCTGTAAAGCTGAGATATCCATCGTTTCCGTAGGAGGGGCCCCATGAATTCTCAAATTGCCATTTTGTCGGGTTTTCATTCTCATCCACATCAACCGCCATTAATAGCATTGCATGTGATGAGCCACTTTCTTTACTGATGATGCGTTCGCGTTTATCCATGGTGAAATCTACGCCGTAAAGTGAGCCGTAATCGAAATTGTTCATGTCTAGGGTGCCGGCATCTTTGCTGAGTTGCTTGCCGACATCACAACTTGCGTACATACCTTCGTTTGCTTTTATACTCGCCACGGCAAATTGCTTAAACTTGTCGTTCGGTAAATTAATATATGTCCAGTTTTTGCCTTCCATCACATTTCTGTCATATTCAATTTCATACAATTTATAATATTCCCTTGTGGGATCGTTCATGAGCATTACATAATCCTTGGGGCTATATTCGGGCAAGAGTGCATTGTAAAATGAAAGCGGTGTGTAGGTTTTAGTGGCACCAATCTTGCCATCTTTATCAATAAAACGATAAGAAAACTCTGTTGGTGGTTCACCCAAACTCAGTGCCAGAATACGATAAATAGCTTGCAGCATTTCTGTTTTTTGCGCTTGAATTTGTTCTGCTGATGCTTTTGTCTTTGCTAATTCACGTAATTCAAGTGCTTGTTCGCGGAGTTTTCGTTTTAAAATTTTTCGTAAAAATGCCGTGTTGGATGAATGATGTGTTTCGGGCATGGCAGATGCAGGAACTAAACCATATTTTTCAACCAGATTTGAAAACGAATTCCATACACCACCGTCGCCAATCGGGTTACTGAAAAGCCAGTCGTTTTTGCGGTCATCCATAGGCTTGTCACTATTTTCAATTACCGCTTCAAAAAAAAGATTCGATTTTTCCATCATGTCCCAGAAATACAGATAGTTTTCCGAAAACCGAAAATCACTTAAATTGTATTTTTCAATGACTTCAGGACGTAAACTGTTCAAACTTGTGAACATCCAGCAACGACCGGAGCTCTCTTGATTTGTAATCCCGGTAACATTCACCTTATATTTAAAATGATGATCTACTTTTCCGACATTATTTCGATTAATTGCCAAATCATTGATTTTGTTATTGCTGATTGCGTTCATCAATGCTTTGTTGTCAGGATCAGTATTGTCATAGCTTCCTCTAATTTCCTGAATCACTGTTTCATTAAGTGTTCCATTTTGTGCATAAATACTACCCACAAAGCTCATCATAAAAAGAAATACAATGTATTTTTTCATAAGTCATAATTTTTATTGATGTAAAAATACAAATAATGCCGGCAAATCAAATAAATTTGTTTCAATGAAAATGACTGCTGCATTCGATGCTTATGATTTGTTTTTTTTCTTTGAGATAAAAGAAATCCTTGTGCATTTAATGTCAAAAGCATAAAAACCCTTATTTTAGCTAAAATTTAAATTCATGAACAATTCACAAATACAATCCGTTGCAGAACAGCTAAATTTGCAGCCAAAATATGTTAAATCCTGCCTTGATTTGTTGCAGGAAGGCGCTACTATCCCCTTTATCAGTCGTTACCGAAAGGAAAGGACCGGCAGTATGACTGAAGTGGATGTCGAAAATGTGAAAAATGCCATGGAAAGCATGCTCGCGCTTGAAAAACGAAAAGAGAGTGTTTTAAAATCAATTGATGAGCAAGATTTGTTAGATGATGCATTAAAAACTAAAATTCAGACATGTGATAATCTTACCGAGTTGGAAGATATTTATTTGCCTTATAAGCCCAAGCGAAAAACGCGTGGCAGTATCGCAAAAGCAAAAGGACTTGAGCCTTTGGCAAAAATAATAATGAGTCAAAATGAAACGGACATTGATTATAGAGCGCAACAATTTGTTAAAGGTGAGATTGAGTCGCCGGAGGAAGCTTTGCAGGGTGCACGGGATATTATTGCAGAATGGGTAAATGAAAGTGCTCATGCTAGAAATGCCATGCGAAGATTATTTCAGCGGCAGGGAGTTATTGAGTCTAAAGGGATTAAAAAACAGCTAGAAGAAAATCCGGAAGCAGCTGCTAAATACAGTGATTATTTTGATTTTTCAGAACCAATACGAAAAGCTGCAGCTCATCGGATTCTGGCAATTCGTCGCGGGGAAACTGAAGGCTTTTTACGTGTGCATGTCGCACCTGAAAGTGATGAGGCATTGGAGTATTTATATCGCATTTTTATAAAATCAAAAACTGAGGCAGGAAATCAGGTGCAAGTTGCGGTTGACGATTCATATAAACGCTTGCTTCAGCCTGCAATGGAAACGGAATTCAAGGCATTGTATAAGGAAAAAGCTGACGAGGAATCAATTCGTGTATTTGCTGAAAACCTGAAGCAGTTGCTGATGTCACCGCCATTAGGACGAAAAGCTGTTTTGGCAATCGATCCAGGATTTCGTACAGGTTGCAAGATTGTATGTTTGAGTTCGGTAGGCGAATTGTTGCATAATGAAACCATTTTTCCTCATCCGCCAAAGCGGGATGTGAAAACGGCTAAAAAGAAAGTTTCAAGCCTTGTAGATGCCTATAAAATTGATGCCATTGCAATTGGGAATGCAACTGCAAGCCGGGAAACTGAAGCCTTTATAAAAACGGTGAGTTTTTCGCGTGATGTATCTGTATTTATGGTAAGTGAAAACGGTGCATCCATTTACTCAGCTTCTGCCGTTGCAAGAGAAGAATTTCCTCAGTATGATGTCACTGTACGCGGTGCGGTCAGTATTGGACGTCGTCTAATTGATCCGCTTGCCGAATTGGTGAAAATTGATCCGAAATCGATAGGTGTCGGGCAATATCAACATGATGTGGATCAGAAGAAATTGCAGGAAAGCCTTGACAGGGGAGTGGAAAGTTGTGTGAATGTTGTTGGTGTTGATGTGAATACCGCATCCCGACATTTATTAACCCATGTAAGCGGATTAGGTCCAAAATTGGCACAAAATATTGTGGATTTTCGGACGGAAAACGGAGGAATAAAGCGTCGCTCAGATTTGAGAAAAGTAAAACTCATGGGCGATAAGGCTTTTGAGCAGGCTGCCGGCTTTTTGCGTGTAAAAAATGGTGACGAATTGCTTGATGATAGCGCAGTGCATCCCGAAGCATACGGGTTAGTTAGAGAAATTGCCCGTCAATCCGGAAAATCTTTAAATGAACTCATCGGGAATTCAGAATACATTAAAACCATTCGTAAAGCGGATTTTGTTACTGAGGAATTTGGATTGCCGACGATTAATGATATTCTTAAGGAGCTTGCAAAGCCGGGGCTTGACCCGCGACCTCCAATTAAAGTTTTCACTTTTTCGGAAGCGGTTCGGACAATGGAGGATTTGCAAGCCGGAATGAAACTTCCTGGAATTGTAACTAATTTGACTCGCTTTGGCGCTTTTGTCGATGTGGGAGTAAAGCAGGACGGTTTAATTCACGTTTCAAATATGGCAGATCGTTTTGTTTCTGATCCGGCAGAAATTGTAAAATTGCATCAACATGTTATTGTTGAGGTGCTGAATGTTGATGTCGCAAGAAAGCGGATACAGTTTAAATTGTTGAAAACTGACGCTGAGGTGTTTTAGCAGCATTTCGCAAGTACAATATTTTCTGTTAGATTTGCAAGATTAGAAAAGAAATTATGCGATTTGACGAAATAATACAAGATGATGCCTTAATAGATGCCATCGCTTATATGGGATTTACCGATGCGACAGAAATTCAAATACATGCAATTCCTTTAATTTTAAAACAATCGGATTTGATTGCATGTGCCCAAACCGGAACCGGAAAAACAGCGGCATTTGTTATTCCCTTGTTAAGTTTGTTGCGCGATCAAAATCTTAATGTAAAAGGAGTTAAAGCCTTGATTGTTGTGCCGACAAGAGAGTTGGCAGTACAGATTGACCGTGAGATTCAAGGAATCGCCTATTTTTTAGATTTAACATCCATCGCGATCTATGGTGGAGGAGACGGCTCAGGATGGGATACCGAAAGACGAGCCTTAACGGATGGAATTGATATTGTGGTTGCAACACCGGGGCGCCTGCTTTCTCATTTGAAGCTGGGCGGTGTGCATTTTTCAAATTTGCGACATTTTATTTTAGATGAAGCGGATAAAATGTTGGACATGGGATTTTTTGAAGATATTGTGAAAATCAGTACTTATCTCCCGGAAAAGCGTCAAACACTGATGTTTTCAGCGACCATGCCTCCGAAAATTCGTCAATTAACCGGAAAATTGCTTCATAAACCTGTGGAACTCAATTTTAATCTGTCTAAGCCGGCTGAAGGTGTTGATCAGCGGGTTTATCCGGTATTAGAAAAACATAAATTACCGTTAATTGAGCATATTTTGACCGAAGCACAGTATGAGCGTGTGCTTATTTTTACTTCGACAAAGTTGAAGGTGCGGGAGGTGGTACGTGCACTCAAGCGGACCAAACTAAATGTTGAAGGCGTATCCTCTGATCTTGAGCAGAATGAACGCGAAGAAATTTTGCGTCAATTTAAAGCCGGAAACCTTAGGGTTTTGGTTGCGACTGATGTTTTGAGTCGGGGAATTGACATAAAAAACATTCATCTTATTATTAATTACTCAGTTCCCAATGATGCCGAAGATTATGTGCATCGTGTCGGGCGAACTGCTAGAGCTGACAAAACCGGTGTAGCTGTAACTTTCGTAACGCCTGACGAGATGCGTAGTTTTGATCAGATTGAGCGGCTTATTGAAACAAAATTAAATAAGTTACAAATTCCATTTGCTCCTGAAGAAACCCCTGCTTGGGCTACTGGTCCAGGAAGGAAGAATTTTAAAAAGCGTAACTATAAATCATCAAAAAAGCCTCGGAATAATAAAAATTCCGGAAAGCATCGTTAATCAAATTTTCATAATGTTTTATCACAAGAGATTGGTTATTCATCAAAGCGAATTGTTTTTTTTGTGATATGATCGTATCTTTAAGTCGAATTTAGAGGCATGACAAATCAGAACCTTATCTTTAATTAGTTCAATCCCTGAAATGATTATAGTGATGTTTTGATTTGTTGAGCTTGTTTGAAATTTTACAATATTCTTTGCAGTTGTCTGAATGTTTGACAATGCATTTAATTTTTTCCATACCTCGGTATGGATTTATTAAGCTTAGTCAGCGTGGCGAAATCCCTTGTGAACTGACCCTCCTGATTTAAGCGTGCTTTTTCTGTTGTGGCTTAACCCGGAGTGTGGCGCTCCGGGTTATTTTTTCAAAAAAATATGCTGAGTTTTATTTTTGTATTATTGTTTTTTTTAGATTTGAACAGTTGAGATTAACAATAATAAGGGATTCTTAATCGCAAACTTATTTATTAATCATTTTGAAAAAATTTACCCAACTGTGAGCAAATTACGTGTTATCAAAGATTATGACAAGCTTGATCTGAACATCAAAGAGCAGATTAAACTAACTTATCCTGAGGGATTTATGCAGCATTTGATTACTTTTACTAATCGTGAGGGTAAATTAGTGAGTGCGTTACCTTTTGAAACTGAGGATAAGATTTATCTTGTACGAATGAATCAAGAGGAGGCATCAAATATCATTGATTTGGATAATGATTATGATGATTCCGGATTTCTCAAAGATGAAATTAAAGAGGAATTTGAAAACAAGTACGACCTTGCCGATGATGAATTTGATGATGATGATGACGATGACAAGTAGAAATCGTTTTTATAAATCAGAATAATTTGGCATTACTTTTAAAAATTTCATTGTGTTGTTTCCCTCGATTTTGCAGATATAGTGGGACAAGCCATTGCTTACAAATAAATAGGGAACATGAAAATGCAAGTTGTATTCAGCAATTTGTTGGAATACTGCTTGGCTAATCTTAATTGAAGGCGCTTTACATTCAATTAAGACGATGGGTTTTCCTTGTTTGTCGGCAATTAGGGCATCGTAGCGCTTGCTGAGTCCGTTGATATGAACTTCTTTTTCTACAGAAATCAATCCTGCAGGCACCACTTTTTCTTGTATGAAAAATTGAATTAAATGCTGTCTGACCCACTCTTCCGGGGTGCATAAAATGAATTTTTTACGAATTGCATCGAAAATAAAGTTTTGATTATTACGTTTTTCAAATCGAAATTTGTATTTTGGAAGATTAAGTTCCTGCATTATATTAATTTTGGACAAATTTAGTGATTCTCATTAAAATAAACAGATTATGAAAACAAAACAAGAAATTGTTGAAAATTGGCTGCCCCGATATACACAAATCCCACTCAATGAATTTGGAGAATATGTTTTATTGACAAATTTTCAATTGTATGTCGATATGTTTGCTGAAAAATACAATGTCGCAGTTACAACGGATGCAAATATGCCGACTGCTTCGGCCAATGGAGTCACAATTATTAATTTCGGTATGGGAAGTCCGAATGCTGCTACCATCATGGATTTATTGGCAGCTGTGCATCCGAAGGCTGTTTTGTTTCTCGGCAAATGCGGCGGACTTAAAAAGAAAAATCAACTCGGCGATTTAATTTTGCCCATTGCAGCGATACGCTCTGAGGGAACATCCGATGATTACCTTCCACCCGAAGTACCGGCTTTACCGGCTTTTATGTTGCAGCGTGCTGTTTCAACAAGTATTCGTGATGCAAAACGTGATTATTGGACAGGAACTGTTTTGACTACTAACCGAAGAGTTTGGGAATACGATGAACGATTTAAAAAGTATCTGAAGAAAACCCGTGCTATGGCTGTTGATATGGAAACTGCTACGATTTTTATAACCGGATTTGCGAACGGAATTCCTTCGGGAGCTATATTGCTGGTGTCGGACCAACCAATGATTTCGACCGGAGTAAAAACTGATAAAAGCGATCAGAAAATAACCGAAAAATTTGTCGGGGATCATATTAACATTGGAATTGAATCGCTGCGGATTATTCGTGACGAAGGTCGTTCTGTTAAGCATTTGCACTTTTAGTCCGATTCGCTTTCTGAATAATAATTTATCATTTCAACTAAAATATCCTGACAAACAGGGCAAAAATCGGTGTCATTGCTTTTCATTCTGCAGTTTCTGACTGGGCGATAAATTCCTTTGCTTAAGTATCTTGCGCCTTCAAATACTCCAACCACTTCGTCGTATTCTTTTGTGTCAGGAGTTGGAATGGGAGTAGTATCGGAAAGCATGTGTTTCCATTTCTTGTCAAAATTAACCAGATTGGTAATATTCGGCTCAATTAATTCAAAATTTAAATCAGGATGCTCAACATAAGCTGTTGATGAGCTATAATATTCATCTGCTAATCCGCCGAAAGCATGTCCGAATTCATGGGTAAGTACAATTTCTGATAAATAGTGATCTGAACTGACTACTGAAAAGTGATTAAATACGCCTCCTCCGCCATATTTATCTGTATTTACAAGAATAATTATCTGATCGTGCGGAATTCCGTTCAGGAGATCCATACTTTGGTGATATGATAATGTTGTAAGATATCGCTCACTGCCGAATGTGTGAAACCGACTGTTTGCAGCAGTTTCTTTCCAGATGTTTTCTCCAGGTAAATCCGTTCCGCTTTCTGTTGACACAGATTTTACCGCATAAAAATTAAATTTTTCTTTGTGTGCGCTAAATGGTGCTGTATTCAGAAAATGATTTGTCATTCGATTTGCATCATTCGTGAATTTGTCCATCTCTGCTTCTGTGTAACCTTCTGCGATAATGGCGATATCAACCGCTTTTTGGGGATTTTCTTTCCCGTAAATGAGAGAAAAATCTGTTTTTTGTTGAGGGATTTCTGTTTCGCTTACTTCTGGGTCAAAATAGCTTTCCCAAATTTTCTTGAAATTGCCGAGATGCGCTTGGTAAATAATTTCTATATGCACTCCAATTTTTGGATAGGGAATGAATACCGTTTCTTCAAATATGCGTTTTCTGTTGGGTGCTTCTTTCGTATCTTGCCATTCTTCAAACATGGTTTCAAAAGGCATTGCAAAAAGCAAGTTGTCATTGTCTCTGCGACGAACTTGCAGGATGTAAGACGCATGCAACTGCTCCGGCAATAAATTATTTTTTGGTCCGCTGTACGGTGTTTCCCTCACAAATCGTTTTAAACTGTAATTTTCCGTGCTGTCTGTTCCGAAATGATATAAATCCAAACGAAGCCTATCTTTTGTAAAGTTTTCGTCGTATGATTGTGCAACCAGTATCGATAGGCATCCAAATAGGCTTATAATTGTAACTAAATATTTTTTCATAATATGCAATGCTAGTTACAGGCTAAATTAGTGAAAATTTGGAAATGCACTGTGTTTTTTTGATAAGATGTGATTGTTGATGGAAAGTTTATGCATTGTCTCTCATCTGAAAACATTTTTATTATATTCGTCTGATTAAAATTTGATATCATGAAAGAAAATATTGGGATTACAATTGAAAAGTGGTTAATGGATTTAGGACTGGGTTTTCAGTTCGCAGAGATATTATCTGTATTGGTTATTTTGATTGCGATTGCCGTGCTTGGATTGCTTGTTGATTTTTTAACAAAACGGATTTTATTGGCATTACTTACACGACTAATTCGGAAAACTAAAACTCTGTGGGATGATATTTTACTTGAAAAGAAAGTGTTTTCACGAGTTGCTCATTATGCACCAGCAGTTTTGGTTTTACTTACCATTGAATTTGCATTTCCTAATGTTCCCGTGCTTACGAATTTGATTGAAAAAGGTACGGCGATTTATATGCTTGTTTTGAGTATTCTGGTTGTTAGCTCGTTTTTAAACGGAGTGAATGAAATATATGAACGCACTACGGGTGAAGCGCGCGGAACAAGTATTAAAAGCTATATTCAGGTATTGAAAATCTTTACCTATTTTATGTTTGGAGTTGCGATATTGGCAATTTTGTTAAATAAAGAGCCTGCAGTTTTTGTTGGTGGATTGGGTGCTATGGCAGCAGTGCTGATGTTGGTTTTTCGTGATTCCATTTTGGGTTTAGTTGCCGGAATTCAAATTTCTGCAAATGATATGGTAAGGCTTGGTGATTGGATTTCTATGCCTATACATAATGCAGATGGAATAGTTATTGAAATTACCCTAAATACAGTAAAGGTTCAGAATTGGGACAAAACAATTGCAACGATTCCAACTTATGCACTGGTTTCTCAAAGTTTTAATAACTGGCGAGGAATGGAAGAGTCTGGTGGACGACGAATTAAACGTGCACTTTACCTGGACATGAATTCCGTGCATTTTGTTGGCGAAGAGGAGATTGATAAAATTTCGCAGAATAAACTCGTTAAAAAAATTATTGAAACAAAAACTACTAATGGGATCAGAATTACGAATTCCGGAATTTTCCGTGATTATGTGGCTGCATATTTGAAATCACGCGATGACATTAATCTGGATATGACATTTTTAGTGCGTTTACTTCAACCTGAATCTAAAGGATTGCCATTGGAGATTTATGTGTTTAGCAAAGTGCAGGCTTGGGCTGATTATGAAGCAATACAGGCCGAAATTCTCGACCATTTACTGGCTACCTTGCCTGAATTTAACTTGCGTATTTACCAAGAACCAAGTGGCCGGGATATTGCTCAGCTAAAGCAATAAGAGTGCGAGACATTCTTTAGCGGCATCTGTCCAATGCGGGATTTGGTACTGAAATGTTTTCTCAAATTTTGTTTTGTCTAAAACAGAATATAATGGTCTCCTCGCCGGTGTTGGATATTGGTCTGTTGTAATTGGATGAATTTTGCAGTTGATTTTCCCTTCTTCCATAATCCATTTCGCAAAATCGTACCAAGAGCAAATACCTTGATTTGAAAAGTGGTAAGTACCTGCCCTCCAGCTTTTTTCTTTTTGATAAATCTGCAGAATCCGTATGATGCCCAGTGCAAGTGAGCCAGCATAAGTAGGACTACCGGTTTGGTCAAAAACAACATTTAATTCCTCACGATCTTTCCCCAATTTTAGCATGGTTTTCATAAAATTTGAACCAAACTCTGAGTACAGCCATGAAGTCCTTAAAATTATTGCGTCGTATAAGCAGTTGCGCACGGCGTTTTCTCCGGATAGCTTTGATTGACCATATGCTGAAAGCGGCTTGCAGCGGTCTGTCTCAATATAAGGTTCATTCTTTTTTCCGTCAAATACATAATCCGTGGAAATATGTATCATTTTACATTTGGATTTTTTACATTGTAATGCGAGCTTATAGCTTGCAATATGATTGATTTTATGCGCTGTTTTTTGCTGTGATTGAGCTTCATCTACTGCTGTATATGCTGCGCAATGAATTAAAATATCAGGCTCGTGCTGTTTGAAAAATGTTTCAATCTTTATGGATTGAGTGATGTCCAAGGTTTCAATATCTGTAAATATCCAATTTGCCTGAATCGCCTTGCTGTTTTTTATTATGCTTTGTCCTAGTTGTCCGTTTGCTCCTGTTACAACAATTTTCATACTATTTTTTTTGTAAAAATACTGAAATCTGATGATTTTCAAAGTATATGGGACTGTTTTTCATGTGAAAGAAATGTCTAACTTTGTAAAAAAGTTTGAATCATGTCAGAAAAATTGAATGAAGAGCAAAAGGCACTTGTGAAACAATTGTCATCCAATGATAGCGTGGTACTTACAGACAGTATAAATAAAATTAGGGAAATGGGTAGTGTGAAAATGTTTCCTGCTGTTTTTGATTTGTATCAACGCAATGTTTCCGGTGATGTGCAAAAAGCGATTATTAAATTAGTGATGGATGTTAAAGATAAGGCAGTAGCTGCTCATATTGCTGAAGCCTTGTCGTCACGCGAGTGGGATGCTGGACTTTCTGATATGCTGTCAGCAATTTGGCAATCGGGGCTTGATTACGGCGCACATTTGCCTGTTTTTGTGCCTTTTGCAAAATCGGAAGATATGAATGTTGCGATGGAAGCGTTGACGTGTATTGAGGAATTCTTTTACAATGAATCGGTTGAAAACAGAGAGGCAATTCGAGGCGATCTCAAACAAATCGCTCTCGATTCATCTGGACATCATCGGGATTTAGTGATGATTTATCTGAATAATTTGAAATAAAAATCTCAAAACTTGTCCGGTGTAACGCCGTGAAGACGGAAACTTCTAACCTCTTTTACTTATACAAATACCGTTTAATGCTTTTCTTTGGAGTTTTTTCAAATTCTTTTTCGCGAATTTCGATTTTGCTGATATTCATGTAAGCAGGTAATTCTTCGTTTATTTCATTTTTGTAATCTTCAAATGCGGCTTCGAGCTCATCTTCTTTGATTCCAAATAATTTCCGTTTATCATGATCCGGATAAACCATAGCAACAACTTTTGCGTCTCTGCCTACAACCAAACATTCGCTGACAAGTGGCAGATTGTCTAATTTAGATTCAATATCTTCAGGATAAATATTTTTACCTGAAGCGCCTAGTATCATGCTTTTGTTTCGTCCTTTAATAAATAAATATCCGTCTTTGTCAATAATTCCGAGGTCTCCACTGTGCATCCAACCGTCTTTATTAATTGTTTGAGCTGTTATTTCAGGATTTTTGTAATATCCGAGCATGACATTTTCTCCTCGTATCAAAATTTCGCCGACACGATTTTGCGGATCACGGGAATCAATCTTTAATTCCACTGCATCAATTGCCTTTCCGGTTGAATGGATTTTTGTTGTTTTCCATCCATCATAAGCAATTAATGGCCCGCATTCTGTCATGCCATAACCTACAGAAAATCTAAATCGTATCTTTTTTAGGAAAACCTCAACTTCACGGTTAAGTTTTGCTCCACCGATAACCACTTCTTTAAAATTGTTTCCGAAACTTTCTTCAAGTGATTTTCGAATTTTATTAAAAATAATTTTATTGACAAGTGGAATTTTTATCATAACACGTACAGCCGGTTTGTTCAGCACGGGTTTAATTTTGTTTTTATATATTTTCTCCATCACCAATGGTACTGTAAGAATCAGGCGAGGCTTAATTTCGTTAAACGCCTGAACAACAATGCTTGGTGTCGGTAGTTTTCCCAAGAATGTAATTGTACAGCCTAAGCTGAAAGGATACAAAAATTCAAAGGCGCAGCCGTAGGAGTGAGCCAAGGGCAAGAATGAGACAATTCTGTCCTCAGAAATGAGCGGCATGTTTGCTTGGGCATATCTGATATTTACTGCAAGACTGTTATGATTTAACATAACCCCTTTGGGTTGTCCGCTAGTTCCAGATGTGTATAATATTGCTGCCAAGGTATCATTAGGAACTTCAGTAAATTTGAAATCGTTTTCCTTTACGTCAGGATGCTGTTCCGGAAATTTCACACCTTTTCCGTTGCAGTCATGATTAAAACTAAAATTATCCAGATTGTAAATACACGATAAATTCTCAAACTGGTCAATTTCTAAATTTTCCAAAATGAAAGGAGAGCCAAACAGAAGTTTAGATTCGGAATGATTTATAAGGTTGTAGATATCAACAGGTTTGAAATCTTGTAGTAAAGGTACAATTACAGCCCCGTATGAAATTGTTGCCAGATAAACACTTGCCCAATTTGCTGAATTTTTTCCGATCAAACCAATTTTATCTCCTTTACGAATTCCGTTATCCTCAAAAAGTTTGTGAATTTTTAAAATATTATTTGCAGTTTCTCCGTAAGTTAGATGTCCGTTACCATAATCGCAGAGTGCTTTTTTATCCCAATTTTCACGAATTGCATTTTCAAAATACTTTATCAAATTCTCTTTTATCATAGCTTGCTTGATTTAGTCAACTTGTAAAGTTAGTATTATTTATCGTGAAGATTTCGTTTTGGTCTTAAAATCGATGAAATAAAATCTTTTATTTACAATTGATTCATTGAGTTAGATGAACGGATTAATGCTCGATTGTTTCTTTGACTCAAAACGAAATCACAGATATTATTATCTTACGAACTGATAAATCAATTTGTTTTTATCAATTTGAAGTATTGAGGTTTACCTGCTTCAGGATAAATTATACCTTGGTAAGAACCTGCAGGTATATTTTCTAAATTTATGCGTTGGTGAGTATCATAAATGTTGTCTGAAAGCAGAGTTCGTCCATTTAAGTCTATAATTTTGTATGAAATGGCAGCCATTCCTTCGATTTCTAATTGAACATAGGTTTTTGCGGGATTCGGAAAAATATTGATTGTGGGTTTTGAGTTGAATTCTGAATATATGACCTCTGAATACTCAAATTTTCCGTCAAAATCTGTTTGTTTCAGACGATAGTAATTCATTCCGTTCACTGGTGATTTGTCCAAAAAATCATAATTGATTGTCGTGTTGCTATTCCCATTTCCGGGAATAATATCAATTGTTGTGAAATCAATTCCGTCAAAGCTTCGTTCAAGTGCGAAAAAGTCATTGTTTTTCTCTGATGCAGTTATCCATTCCAGTTTGATTGCATCTTGAGCTTCTTTAGCAGAAAAATGAATTAATTCAACGGGAAGAATTCCTCCACTTCCGTCACGTAAATAGGGATATCCCTCATTAATTGCAGGGTCTATTCCCCAAATTGAAGTAAAATCGTAATCAATAAAGGTTGATTGCTTATTCATGTTCACGGTGGTTTCTCCTACTCCGGAAGGGCTTGTTGCCCAACCTGAGGTTTGTAGGTCCCAGAAGGAACTGGTAATGGTTGTATTTCCATCCGAAGTTCCAGTCAGCCCACCTACATTTGTTACTGAAGGGTTACTAACCGGTACGTTTACAAAAGTTGATGAATAGGAATATAAAATTTCTCCTCGCTGCAAACCACAGCCTACTAATCCGCCGACACGTTCAATAGAACTTAATTTAGCCGTTGTGTTGTCAACATTAACTGAGCCTCTTGCATATGAATTAATTATTCTGCCTTTTTGGGTACAACCAGCTAGTCCGCCAAATTTGTCACCGGTAGTACGCTCTGACCAATATACGTCAACATTAGCAAATGATTTTGAGATTAAGGGTTTATAACCGTCTGAATTTGCAGTTTCCCGATAAGAATTGTTTGATCCTACAAGACCACCGACCGCACCATCGCCGATTACTGTTCCGTAGCGTACAAAACTGTATTCGATTTTCGTAAGGGAATTTGCAGTTACACGACCGACTAAGGCTCCGACACCTCTGCCTCCATCGATGTCAACGCTGATTAAACCTACATTGACAATTTCAATAGGTGTTACATCATCGCTAATGCCTATATGTCCAAATAAGCCAACATTTGCAATTCCAGGACGATTGATGGTTAAATTGTAAATAATAAAATCTTGTCCGTCGTAATGTCCGCGAAATTGTTGTCCAGTACCTGCTCCGGCTATAGGCATCCAAGCTTTACCGTCATTGTCATGATCGTAGTTTTTTAGGTTAATGTCATTAATTTGAATAAAATGACTCGTTAAATAATTTCTAACCTCACTGAGTTGTTCAGGCGTAGAAACCTGAAATGGATTAGAAGAACTGCCGTCTCCACCGGCAAATTGTGCTGCGCTTTGAAAAAAGGCAAACAGAACTATAGGGAGTAATATAAGGTTTTTCATAATTTTTATTATTTATAACAAATCTAAATAAAAATTGTTTGAATAATAAAGGGAATGTGGAAGAAATTACGTAAAAAAGCGTAGTCCGTGATGTGGTAACTGTTTTTAACTTTTCGCTTAATTCTGCTGAATAAATTGATATGTAATTTTTCCTTTGGTGGATTTTTCGGAGGTTTTAATTCCAAAAATGCTAGCTTCTGCTGCTCTGACGGCTTCATTTATCATGCAGTCTAAATCTTGTGATGCTTGAGCTTCAGCAACTTTCGTTTTGGAAACTTTTCCGTATTGGTCAATTTCAATCTCAACGACAATGGTTCCGGCACCTCTGCAAACAAATACCGGAATGTCAATATAGACATGGTTTCGTTCACGATCCTCCAATTCTACTTTAACTAAGGCCGGACCTGAATAATAATTTTGATTTCCTTTTTTGTCGGCTTGTTCAGCATCTGGACTAAAGTCAAACTCTTGTATTTCAGCGGTTTCATTTAACTTTTGATTTATTTCATCGTAATCTTCTCCGTACATTTCTTTTCGTAAGGCATCTTCGTATTGTTGTTTTAAGGCTTCTGCACTCATTTTTTCATATTCCTCGTTCCAGGTTTTATTTTCCGGAAGTTTTGAGTTTGTTGATAGGTTTCGGATATCCTCAAGGGAAATGTCTTGTGATTTTGCGAGCTCTTCCATTTTTTCTTTAATGGCTTCTTCTGCTTCAAAAAATCGTTCCATTTCCTCCAGATTTTCGGGATCCATAATGATAATGGCTTCGTTTTGCTGCTGCGGAGGTTTTAGTTGCACCAACAGAAAGACAAACAATAGCACCAAATGAATGACAACTGTAACCAGAATAGCATTCAGATTTGTACCCAATATTTTGTCCAAAAATTTCATTCTTTGCAAAGCTATATCAAATCCTTTAAAGTTTGCTAATGAAAAAACAATGAATTTACAAAATAAGTTGACTTAATTGTCGTTACATAAATGTAAAAGTTCTTTACATGATTTGTTTTACTAAAGCCTAATGCCAATGAGTAAAAACTCTACTTTTCTTTTTATTTATGACAGTTTCGAAAACACTCAGGTCCTCTGTCAGCCTGTGAAAATTGAAGAGGAATTTAAAAACGTTTTTGCATCTCTGCCTCTTTTATCACCCTCTGAGAAGAGCGTAGAACGTTTAATGAAAATGCTTGAAAATGATGATTAATCATTTCGCTGTCCCGATTCTGATGCAGAGTCGGGATTTTTTTTGCGTAAACTGTAAATAAGCAATCCAATACCAATAATTATAAACGGGATGCTGAGAATTTGTCCCATATTTAGCGTCATGCTTGCTTCAAATGCGACTTGAGGCTGTTTTACGAACTCAATAAAGAAGCGGAATACAAAAACAAGTATTAAAAATAAACCGATGTAAAAACCATGTTGTTTTTTCTTCCAATTTTTGTTGTATAAAATTAAAAGCACCGCAAAAATCGCCAAATATGCTAGTGCTTCATAAATTTGTGTGGGATGTGATGCAGTGGTATCCCCATTATTCACGAAAACAAATCCCCAGGGGAGTGAGGTTTCATTTCCATAGATTTCGGAGTTCATTAAATTGCCGATGCGAATTAAAGCTCCTGCCAGTGCCGTTGGTATTGCAACAAAGTCGAGTATCCTGAGATAATTTTTTAAAGCAGATTTTCTAACAAATAAAATCAATGCGATGATAATTCCGATTGCCCCGCCGTGACTTGCCAGCCCCGCAAAACCTGTAAACTGAAACTCAGGTTGAAAACGTACGGGTAGAATAATTTCCAGTAGGTGTTGGCTAAAATATGCCCAGTCATAAAACACACAATGCCCGATTCTTGCGCCGGCTAAGCCTCCGACAACAACAAAAATCAATAATCTGTCAAGTTCTTTAATTGGAATGTTTTCTCGCTCAAATATTTTTTTGACAATAATATAGCCGAGAATAAATCCTAATGCAAACAAAAGCGAATAATATCTGAGTTGAAAATTCCCAATTTGGAAAATTACAGGGTCAATACTCCAGACAATTTGATTTAGCAACATAATCTTGATATTTTATGAAAACACGAAGGTACAGTTTTTTTTTGTTTCGGCTCAGAAAGTGTGAGTTTTTTAAAAATCTCATTTTTGGCACGATTTTTTTTGTATTTTGCGTCAATTTAAAATTTGAAATATGAAAAAGATATTGCTTAGATTTTTAATGCTTGGTGTTTTGGTCAGTGCTTATTCTGCCGGCATCGCATGTACAAACTTTTTGGTGACTAAGGGCGCATCAAAAGATGGCTCAACGATGATTAGTTATGCAGCTGATAGTCATTTACTTTATGGTGAATTATACTATCGTCCGGCAGCCGATTATCCTAAAGGAACAATGGTGAAAGTGTATGAGTGGGATACCGGAAAATTTCGTGGTGAAATTTCTCAGGTGGAGCACACTTATAGTGTGGTTGGTAATGTAAACGAACATCAGTTGGCAATCGGAGAAACGACTTATGGTGGACGCTCTGAATTGCGTGATACAAGCGCTATTGTTGACTATGGAAGTTTGATTTACTTAACCCTGCAACGTGCAAAAACTGCTCGTGAAGCAATAAAAGTAATGACAGAATTGGTTGCAGAATATGGGTATGCCAGCTCAGGTGAATCGTTTTCAATTGCTGATGCTAATGAAGTTTGGTATATGGAGTTGATTGGTAAAGGTCCGAATAATAAAGGCGCTGTTTGGGTTGCCCGCATGATTCCTGACGGATATATTTCTGCACATGCAAACCAGGCAAGAATTACCACTTTCCCAAAAGCGAAGAAGAATAAGTGGGATGATCCGAAACAAACAACTTTCCATTCTAAAGACGTAATTAGTTTTGCTCGTGAAATGGGTTATTATGATGGAAAAGATGAGGATTTTAGTTTTTCTGATTCTTATGCTCCTGTCGGTTTTGGTGGTGCTCGTTTTTGTGAAATGCGTGTTTGGGCATTTTTTAATGATATTACTACCGGTATGGATAAATACTGGGAATATGCGAAAGGAAATATTGAACATGGTGAGCATGGATACGCCAATAATCGCATGCCCTTATGGGTAAAACCAACTGAAAAGGTTGATGTTTATACTGTAATTGAAAATATGAGAAATCATCTTGAAGGAACTGAGCTTGACATGAGTAAAGATATTGGTGCAGGTCCTTTCGGAAATCCCTATCGCTGGCGTCCTTTAACTTGGGAGGTTGATGGTGTAGAATATTGCAATGAACGTGCAACTGCAACTCAACAAACTGCCTTTTCATTTGTGGCACAGTTACGAAGCTGGATGCCCGACCCAATTGGTGGTATTAACTGGTTCTCTGTTGATGATGCTGCGACAACTGTTTATGTACCGCTTTATTGTGGAATAACAGAAAGTCCTAAATCATTTACTGAAGGTTTTGGAAGCTTAATGGACTTTAATTACGATGCTGCATTTTGGGTTTTCAATTTGGTTTCAAATTATACTTACACTCGTTATAATTTGATTTATCCTGATGTCAGAGAAGTGCAACAAAGTCTGGAGAAACGTTATATCAAAGAAACGGTAGAAATGCAAGATAAATTACAAGCCATGTATGAAAAGAATCCTGAGGAAGCAATCGCAATGGCAACAAAGTATTCCGTTGAAACTGCTGATAAAACCACTGAAAGATATCAACGTTTATTTGAATCACTTTTTGTGAAATATATGGATGGCAATGTGAAGGAAAAAGCAGAACCGAAAGAAAATTACAAATATGTGAATCCAAATCTTGAGCAACCCGGATATGGTGAAGCGTGGTATCGCAAAATTATTGAGGAAACCGGTGATCAATTTAAAATGAAAGAATAATTACTGAAAGGCAGAGGTGGTTTACTTCTGCCTTTTTTCATTATGATGATTAAAGTTAATAAACAAACTTTGGACTCATATTGATTAAACATCAAAGTGTATGCTATAACTGTAATATCTGTAGATTCAGAAACTCATTATCAATCATTCTGAAACACAATTTGTATTATGTTAAGGCCGGAAGAAAATTACTTTAAAAGAATTTTAAGAAAACTTGCATAGATTGAAAAAATATTCGTAATATTGCAAGCCCAAAAATGAAGGAATAATTTAAAGATTACAGCAATGGATTTAATGAAGGTTGTCGAAAAAGAATACAGTAATGAAAGTAAGTTTCCTGAATTTAATGCAGGAGATACAATTACAGTTTCATATAAAATTAAAGAAGGTACAAAAGAACGTATCCAGGAGTTTCGTGGTGCTGTTATTCAGCGTCGTGGTGAAGGACTGACACGTACTTTTACCGTGAGAAAACAAGTTGGTGCTTTTGCAACTGAGCGTATTTTCCCGGATAATTCTCCGTTTATTGAGAAAATTAAGGTTGAAAAACGCGGTAAAGTTCGTCGTGCTCGTATTTATTACCTGCGTGGATTGACAGGTAAAAAAGCCAGAATTCAGGAAAGAAGATTTTAATCTTAATAAAGATATTCTAAAAAAAATAGCTTCTCCAAAGTTTAAAACTTTGGAGAAGTTTTTTTTTTAAGAAGTTCTTTAGATGTATTTAATACTGGTTTCTTTAAGATATTTCTCCTCCAGTATGCGTGCGATACGATTTACGGCTGTTCGTCTGATGTCGAGGTCAACCGGAACGTTTGGATCCTGATGTGCTTCGTTAATTCTGGTTCCCACAATGAAATCAATGCTGTCAGATTTTAAAATCAGTTTCATCATTTCATCGGCAGGTCCTTTGCCCAATTCAGGCAATCTGAGATTCATTTTTAGCAGTTTGTTGACTTTATTTAAGGTTAAAATGCCTTCGGTAACCAAATCAATTCCCTTCATGTAGGAGATGGGTGGGAGCTCCTTGTCAACAAAATCAAAGCTGTCTTGTACTTTTATATCAAGCTCACGTGAAATAATGTCGGTGGTCGTTCCTCCAGCCAGTACTTTCTTACCGGGATAATTTTTGACCATCTCACCGAGTGACTTATCGCTTTTTGGATCCATTGGTGGCCCAGTAATAATCAGAAGTTTCCGTGGATTTCTGAAATATACCGATGCACAAGAGGTATCGTCTTTTGATTTGTATCTGTCATTTTGTACTGCCTTAACCACAACCTTTTCTGCAAGTTTTGCGGCAGATATTCCGGGTTGGCTTTCCAAGGTGTTTTCTACGTAATTCTGAACATTTTTATCTCCCCAACCGAAAGGATAGCGGTCTGAGCCCAATCCGCTTTGCGTAATACCGTCACTCATAAAGAGAATTCTGTCCTCTTTTTTGTGATAGAAGCTGCAATATCTCAATTTTTTCCCCTTGTGTTTTTCACTGCTCATCACAATTTTTTGCCAATTTAGCGGAAGGTGTTTTTTGTTTCTTATCAGGATACAGTGGGGATTGTCGTATTCCAGAATATGAACTTTTCCGTTGAATTCAATGTCGATAATTGAAAATGTAGCGTATGATAATTGCCGCTCAGAGCAAACCGGCAGCGTATTCATAATGGTTTCTGCAATTCGTTCGGGATGCCGATGTTCAATGGTGAAATTCATCGCCATAGTTGCCGTTAGCGTTGCCAGCATATTTGCTTTAACACCGTGCCCCATACCGTCAGATAAAACTGCAATAAAGCGCTTGTCTTCTTTAATGCGCTTTTTTAAAAAGACATCGCCACAAATGCGTTCACCACTGTGATTGACTTGATGGGCTTCTATTTCAATAAAGATTTCCTGGCTCATTCTTCGTCGCTTTTACGTTCCTTGGCAAAACTTTCTATGATGGTGTTTAGCATTTGTTCTGTTTCAGATGCTCCTTCTCCCAACAAAAATCCGATTTTTTGAACCATTTCCAAATTTTTATCAATGACTTCGCGCACACGGGTTATGACTTCCTCTTGTCTAACGGCGGGTTCGTGAAGGTCACGGATAATTGCACCGATAATTTCTTTTCGTTTTATTGCAAAAATAGAAATGTTTAACAAGTTGTCCTCCAGTGCAATGTCTTTATTTTGAATGGGTTTATTTTGCTCCAAAACATATTTAAAGAGATTGGTGATTTGGAATGGCAAGAGCGATTGGAGGTCTGCTGTTTGAAGCCCGGGAATGACATCGTTTATTGCTCTGGCATCCTCGCCGAGTATATTTACAAATCGATTATTGCTTTGTATGATTCGCAGGTCTTTATCAACAATTACTACACCGCTCGGCAGTTTTTGCATCACGGATGTAGTCATTTGCATGGCTTCTTTTACTGCCTCATGCTCTTCTTTTGCTTTAATTTCAGATTTTTGCAGGGCATCTTGTGTTTTTGCAAGTTGTCGGTTACTGCTTTGCAATTTTCGGATGTATTCTTGTCGATTTCGAGTACTGAAAATTACGCACATTTCCGGTTTTGTCAATTCTTTTGCAACATCCACAGCGAAATCGTAGCATGTGTCATATCCACATAATCCACAATCTAAATCCATGGGCTTGTCTTTTCCAAGCAGCATTAGAACATCCTCAATTTTATGTTTTTCAGGAAAGGGGAGTCTCTGGTCATCGATTTCAAATTTTCTCGTGAAATCGAGTGATTCGTATGCTTTCATGTTTTTCTCCCAGATTTTTTTGTCTAAAAGTTCAACTCGTTTTTTTGAGTAATTGATAACTAGGGAGTTACGTTGTAGTTTTCGAGTCGATTTTTGTGTTGTCAGTGGTCCCATGGCACATCCTTCACAGTAAAACTGATTGATGTGATGTTTTATGGTTGGTATTGTGGAAAAATCATCAATTGCTTGTTTGAAAATGGGTTTCCCTTCAACACTCAGAATTTGATTTTCAGTGAATTTGTCATCAATGTTTCCGGCTTGTAAAACTCCTCTCAAGATTGGATAAAGAGAGCCTTTGTATCCGTGAGGCGGGTCAAATTCGGAAAATTCCACTGTGTTTTCGGTCATATTTACGGCGGTAAACATTTCACGAAGCTCATAAAAACCTAGGACGGCATCAATCGGGCTGTCTTTTCCCAATTGCTCAATTTCCAGCTTTTGTCCGATGCATGGGCCGATATAAACAATTTTGGTGTTTTTCTCATGCAGTTTTTTAATGGCAAGCGCTGTTGCTATCATGGGTGACGCTAATGGCAGAAGGCTATCAATGAGTTTTGGCTGATACTTTCGGATGTATTCGCGCACCGGCGGACAAAATGAGCTGATGTAATATTTCCCTTTGGATTTTTCAATGTATTCTTTGTATTTTCCGGCAACCAGATCAACTCCGAATGACACTTCGTGAACAAAGTTGAATCCGAGACTTCGAATCATACCGACAAAATTCCTGTAATCTGTGACATCGGGGAATTCAGCGGCAATACTTGGAGCCACAATTGCAGCAACTGTTTGTTTTGAGTCGATGAATGATTTTACGGTGTCAATTTCTTTTTGATATTCTATGGCGCCTGAGTTGCATTGGACAAAACAGTTTCCGCAAGCAATGCAGCGATTATTATCAATTGTTAAGATTTCATTATCGTTGTCATTGTTGTATTGTATGGCTTGTACCGGA
Source organism: Bacteroidales bacterium (assembly GCA_027858835.1). GTDB lineage: Bacteria > Bacteroidota > Bacteroidia > Bacteroidales > ML635J-15 > JAQIBY01. The sequence continues at coordinate 47,180 of JAQIBY010000043.1, forward strand.
CAAACTTTGACACAAGTGTTGCAGTGTTTGCATTTATCGTTATTGATGCGAATTATCGGCATGTTTTTTCCTTTGAGTTCAGCGAAAGATACAATTTCCCGCTTGATTATGCAAGGTTATTTATCATGATTTTGCTGTGTGTTTTGGCTTGTAGTTCTTATGCATTCAACATGGAGTCGATTGCAGTAATCGCAGTCTCTGGATTAACCGATTTGAAAGTTTTTCCGTTAACAATCATAATAGGTCCCTCGGCACAGTTTCCAAAACAATGACCTCCTTTAAAGTTTGTTTTTTCTTTCATCTCAATATCTTCGAGATATTCTTGAATTGCGTCAACTATGTCTTTGTTTCCCCTTGAAAAGCAGGAGCTTCCTAAGCATATGGTGATATTTAGTATTTTTTCTTCCATTTAAAATTGTCTTACAAATGCACGCATTGTATTTTGCGGCAAAGGTAATACCTTTCTACAATCAATCCACATATTGTACGGCATGTTTTTGTGATAAAAAAAAGACTGCCCGTTTTGGACAGTCTTTTAAGTATATGATTTCGAAAAATTATAATGCACCTTCGTCGTAAGCATTTTCACCATGTAATGCCTGATCAAGTCCGATTTCCTCATCATCTTCAGAAACTTTAACTTTTGTGAAGAAGTTAATTATGATGAGCATGACATAGGTAAAGATAAACGCATATGCCGCTGCAATTGCAACAGAGATAAGCTCTTTAAAGAAGAATGAGCTGTTTCCTTCAATGAGTCCAGCTTGTCCACCAACGGCTTCAACAGCAAAGACGCCAAGTAGAATAACACCCAGTGTACCGCCGATTCCGTGAACACCCCAAACATCAAGTGCATCATCCCAGCCGAGTTTGTTTTTAAGTTGAACAGCGAGATAGCACACTGCACCGGCAGAAATACCAATTACGATAGCAGCCCAGAGCGGAACAAATCCGGCAGCTGGAGTAATGGTTGCCAGTCCAGCAACTGCACCGGTGAGTAAACCGACAAATTTTGGTTTTCCTTCACGTACCCATTCAATAATCAGCCATGTAATTGCTGCAAATGAAGCGGCAACATCAGTGTTGAGGAACGCGAGTGTTGTAATTTCATCAACAGCTAATTCACTTCCGGCATTGAAACCATACCATCCGAACCATAGTAAAGCTGTACCGATTGCTACCAATGGGATACTGTTCGGTGGTGAATTTTGGTCGCGACGTTTTCCAACATAGAATACTGATGCAAGGGCTGCAAAGCCTGCTGTTGCATGGACAACGATTCCACCTGCGAAATCTAGAACGCCCCATTCTGCGAGTAATCCTCCACCCCAAATCATGTGTACAAAAGGATAATAAACAAATAATTGCCAGAAAATTAAGAAAATTAAATAGGCTTTGAAGCTTACTCGATTTACAAATGCACCGGTAATTAGGGCAGGTGTAATAATTGCAAACATCATTTGATAGGCAATAAAGATGAAGGTTGGGTATTCTTGTCCGGTACCCGGATTAAAGGTGTCTGAAAAGCTGATTCCGTTAAGAAATATGTGATTAAAGTTCCCAATAATTCCCCCTTCTCCTCCAGAGAAGCATAGTGAATAGCCTACAGCTACCCACATGATTGAAGAAATTCCCAATGACACAAATGTTTGCATCATAATTCCGAGAATGTTTCGTTTTCCTGCGAGTCCTCCGTAGAAGAATGCCAGACCCGGTGTCATAAGCATGACAAGGCTGGTCGCAAGAATCATAAAAGCGGTTGATCCAGTATTAAAATCCATAATTATATGTTTTATTGGTTAAAATGACATTGTTGCAACGAGAAAGACTTTCTCGCTTTGTGGGTTATTAATTAATGATACAGAAAGGGGAAGGCTGAATGCTTCTGTGATTTTTATGTCCTTGCTAACAGTACATCCAATGTTTACGAAGCCTAAATTATCTCCGTAAAATCCACTTTCGCCTTTGTCGGTATCTGCCGCGGTCAGGTTAGCACCTGCAAATACATCAATAAATTTAAAGCTGTAAGAGAGTTCTGCATAGCTTGAGAATTGATTGCCGGCAACGCTTCCATCATCATTTAGACGTTTGGCATCAGCACCATATACATTGCTGGCTATTAAGAAGCCGAGCGGCAGGTCTTCAGAGCCATTGAATGATAGTGCCGCTTCAAAAATATGTCCTGTAAAGTCTTCACGGTAATCAAAATAGTGGTCATTTCCAATGGTTTCATCCGGGAAAAAGTAATCTGTTACTGTCAAAGAAATCATATCGTTCAGGAAAGTATATCCGATGTACAAATCTAATTCCTGAGCTCCCGGCAGATTGGTGGTAAAAGCTCCCCATGAACCGACTGTCAGCCCTTTAAAACTGTATTCTAATCCGGGTTGCAAACTAGGTGAACCTCCAAAATCGGTTCCACGCCAGACATAGCGGCTTGCAATATCAAGACTTATGCTGAATGGGTTTTCTTTGGACTCTGTTTGAGCAAAACTGCTAACAGAGGTTAAGCTTAAAATAGCTAAAATAAGAATGGCAAGTGATTTTTGTTTCATGTCATTGAGTGATTAGTTACAATGACAAAAATTGTAATATTGTAGATGCCCGTCAATTAGGGGATGCCGTAAAATGTCTTACGTGATTCACGTATCTAAACGAATGAGTTTATGTTTTATGGCATATTTAACAAGATCGACCGTGCTTGAAAATTTAAGTTTTTTGAAAAGATTTGTTTTGTGGGTTTCCACTGTACGGATGCTAATACATAGCTGATCAGCAATTTCAGCATTGCTTAAGCCCTCTGCAACTTTAGTCAGAATTTCTTTTTCGCGAGTTGTGATGATAGCGTCTTCTGTTTCTGTTTGATTGACACCTATTTTTGTACGACGCATCATTTCGAGAAATAGTTTTTCAGAAATGCTTTTGCTGAAATAATCGTTTCCTTGATAAATTGTATTAATTGCTTCACTGAGTTCCTGATGGGTGGTGTTTTTTGGCAGATATCCGCTTGCGCCGGCTTTTACGGCATTAATTACAAAATCTTCGTTATTGTACATTGAAAGCATTAAGAATTTTAGGTTTGGGAATTCAGGTTTTAGCATTCTGACAGCTTCTATCCCGGAAATGTTTGGAAGGTTGATGTCCATTAAAATGACATCTGCATTTAAATCAGTTAAGATGGATTTTAGCAGGTAGAAATCACCGGCCTCCCCAATAACTTCAATTTCAGGAGATTTTGAGAGTAGTGATTTTATACCGTCTCTAACCAATTCGTGGTCATCAACTAATATGACGCGGATTTTATTCATGAGTTTTATGATTTATCGGTAAACTGATAATAAGTTTGGTGCCGGATTTTTCTCTTGATTTTATCTGAATTTCACCACCCAGTATGTTTGCTCTGTCTTCAAGGTTTTTTAGTCCGTGATGCTGATTGCAGTTAATCGGTTCGTCTGTCATGCCTTTTCCGTCATCTTTGATTAAAATAATTAGTTCATCATCTATTGTTTGGAATATTATCTCCGCATTTTCTGCCTCTGCATGTTTGATAATATTGTGTATTCCTTCCTGCACAATTCTGTAGATATAGGTTTGAAGCTTTCTGCTCATCTGAGAGGGGAGTGCCTCTGTGTCTAAATAAATTTTTAGTTTACTGATGGATTCTCCGGTTTTGCAAAGCCTCTCCAGTGCAGAATTCAGACCAAATTCATCGAGCTCTGCCGGTTTTAAGTCGTTTGATAATCTGCGTGTTTCTTCAATGGTTTGGTCGATAAGTTTTAGTAATTCATTGCTGGCATTTTCGTCGGTTTCGGATTGATATTTTAACTTTAGTGCAATGAGCATTTGACCCAAGCTGTCATGAAGTTCGCGGGAAAGTCGTTGTCTTTCTTTTTCTTGTCCGTCAATCATTGAGCGAAGTGAGCGTATTTTTGAAAGCCGAAGGTTTTGCGTTTGCTCATGGATTTTTTTTGCCATTTCGTTAAATTGTGCGGCTAAATCGCTGATCTCATCATTGCTTTTAACTTCTACCGTCTTTGGCAAACCACCTTCACTAAGCATTTTTGATGCATTGTTGAGGGCAATAATCGGACGACTGAGCCATCTTGATAAAAACCAAGCAAGCACAAATAACAAACTTGCTACCAGAACTCCGAGAAATAGAAATTTATTTCTCAAATCGTGGATTGGAATCATGGCTTCACTTAAGTCAATTTCTGCCAGAATTGCCCAGTTTAAATTCTTTATTTCCAGTGGGGCGTATGAACTGATAACTTCGGTGCCGCGATAATCAGGAAAAATATCTGTTCCTGTTTGTTTTGAAAGTGCTTTATGTACGCCGGCAGTTTTTACTGAGATTTTCATAACAGCTTCTTTTTGAAATCTTGAAGTGCTGCGCATTAAGCTGTCACATCCGACAAGATAAGCTTCGCCTGAATTTCCTAATCCGTTGTGTGGATTGTTTTCAAACATAATTTCATTAATAAAATCCTGTGAAATATCAATTGCAATAATGCCGATGATTGAATCCTCTGACTTTACAAGGCTAAGCATGTGAAATACGTACTTGTTTTTTTGATTTTTTGTGTAATCGATGATTTGTATATCACTAATTGTTTCCAGATTTTGTGGTAGCCAATCAGGAGTTGCTTCAGTGGATTGAATTGCCTTAACTCCTTGATGAATGAAACGGATGCATTGCCTTGAATTCACAGGAATATAGTACAGGCTGTTAATGTAATTGTTGAACAGAAAATCGGGAGGCGCTTTTGCTAAATCGGATGGATATTCTTTTTTTAAATATTTTTTGGTTTCCGGTAAATTGCTTATGTGTTTTAGTTCTCGTTTTCTATCAGTGAAAAAGCTTTCTAATCGGTTTTGTTTTTCAGTTCTTACAGATGTTAGCTGTTCGTAGGTTCGATCCAGCATGGCCTTCCCAGATGCATAATATGCATATGTTCCAAGTATAATTGTCGCAAAAATACCTGTCAAAATTAATTGCAGGGTAATTTTATGAGCGATGGAAAAGAAATTTCGCATATTGCAAATTTACATAAAAATGCAATTACTTGTTTTCCATTATCTCAGAAGCTAATTATGTTTTATTCTTTCTGTGTTTTCAAGCTTAAGAATTTTTATTCTTTAATAAAGCTGTTTGCATTGCAGTACGGATTATCGGTTTTGATATAATAAGCTCCTTGCGGTAAATCTCGGATGTCGATTGTCTCGGATGCTTGATAAATCAATCCTTTTTGAACAAGTTTCCCCTGATTGTCTATAATGGTGTATCCGATAGGAAATTGCTCATATTTTGAGATTTCCAATTGGATTGTTGATTTTGTGGGATTTGGATATAAACTTATTTCATGTTTTAATTGATTGCTTTCCAATGCTGTTAGAATGTCAAGGCTGAATATCCAGCCGTCAGCGCCTCCATGGGAAGTGGATAGATCATCGGTTGAGGAATTACTGCTGCTTGAAATAAGGATTTGATTGTCAGTTTTTTGAGTAGAAACATATGAGCCTTCAGTGAAGGGTTCATTGCCTTGTCCGCCAAAATGATTGATATAGGTTTGATTATTTTCATCAAATTCAACAAGGACAATATCAGTTTCTCCGTAATTGTTGAATGCGGTGTTTTGTTGAGTGCTTAGTAGTGCATAGTAGCGTCCTTCATACTCAAAAACATCACTGATTACTTCATCAGAGTCACTCCAGCCGAGTGATTTAGTCCATAAGATATTGTCTTCCCAGTTTTCTTCAGTCATTGTGAATTTCACAACAAAGCCATCTATTCCCCCGAGGTGATCCTCTACATACAGATCATCAGAATTTGAAAATCCATACATCATATAATTTCCATCACTGTTTTCATTAAACCCTGTAACTCTATCGTATGCTGAGCCTCCAACTCCAATTTCCATTTCTAATTCACCCAGGCTATTGAGCTTAACTGCCCAGAAAGTTGGGTTGTCATCTTTAGGAAACTGAGTGGTTCCTACGAGTATGATTTCATTTTCATTGGTTATTGCTCCATCTATAAATGATTGCTCGTGTATCCAGCCAATTTTAATTGACCAAATAGAGTCTAATGTTGGAGATAAGCGGTAAATCCATGCGTCCTGGTCTGGTGTGCCATTGTTCGGCAATGATCCGTCGTTTGATTCACTGTCGCCAATTAATAAAAATCCGTTAGTATTCGTACGGATTATTTTGTTAATATTGTCATTATTACTCCCGCCATATTTAGTAATGTACATAATGTTGCCTAGCGTATCAACTATCGCTAAAAATGCATCATATCCTCCATAATGCGTTAGTCCAACAAAATCACCATCGGTTGAGCTTGTTTGTCCGACGACCATGAGATTATTTTCGCCTCCTTCAATCACATCAAAGATGATTTCCGTTCCGGAGCCGTTAATGAATTTGCTTAATATAGAGTCCCCATCATAATTACATCCATAAATCCAGGCTTTTGTGTCCCCAATTTTTTGTTGTGATGAAATGTCGTCTGATTCTGAATATCCGACTGACCATAATCGATCATGCGCAATGCTACTATTAAGAAACATGTCGTTTTCACTGCCTCCAATCTGCTTAGAAAAATTGATTTCTGCTGACTGAGAAAAGACAATTGAACTTACAAAAATGAAGATTGTTGTTAATTTAAGATTTTTCATAGTCATGTGGTTTTAATGCAAAGATACTAAAAATTATGGGATAGTGAGAAATTATTCATGTTTGTATGTTTTTTTTGTTTTGAAAGTTTTTTGTATCTTTCCGTAAAAAACTATGAAATATTTATTCATTATTGTTGCATTCTTGTTTTGCAGTTTTAGTTTTGGGCAGTCCTTATCAAAGCATCATTATAATCCGTTAAATAAAAATAGCAATTTGGATGTTAAGGATAGGCAAATTCTTGATTATGAGCATGTAATTGGAGATGATTCGCCTGATGAAACATGGGTTATTACCGGTGATAGTGTGTTGACAGGCGATTTGCTTTTGCTGAATCAAGGAAAGTTAATTTTACAGGAAGGAAGCGCTTTGAGCATAAGCGGAAACCTTGTGAGTTTGAATACTTCACAAATACTTGCTCAACATGCCGATTTGATTGTCGCCGGACATTATTACGCCCTGGGACAGTCAGTGATGCAAGTTGATTTTTGCAATCTTAGTTTTCCGATGGATTATCGCTATCAGTACGGAATTTTTGTGATGGATACCGCGAATGTCAGCATTCGGGATACTGATTTTGATTTTGCTGATGGGCAGCTTGAAGGGTCCGTGATTGGAAGTGCCAGCCTGAATTTTGAGCGGGATAGTTTTGCACAGTCGGTGACTATTTCCGCTATGGGTGAATCCGTGCTGAATGTTGAAAGTTGTGTAAATGCCTGGGAATTTCTGTTAACAGATTCCTGCTCGGCAAGTTTTGCGCATAACGAATCGTTAATTTTATGGTTTTATTTTCCTGAAAATGTGACTGCAAATTATGCTTTCCCGGCAGGAGTTTGGGTTGAGGATATGGATTTCAATCAGACAATTCCGGGATTGGAGGAAATTCCGTACAGTGTGAGTATAGATTCTTGCACAAATGTCAATTGGGGGATGTTCCCTATGGCAGGTTCTAATGTTACAATTACAAATTCTGATATGCGAACTTGCGGTTGGATATTCAATGATGGAGGAGAGCATACTGTCACAGGCATGATGAATGAGCAGTTTTATGCCATGGAAAGTTTTAATCCGGGTGACCGGCAATTGAATCTTGTGAATTCTCGAGTCCGGACATGGAATTTTTATTCCATGAACGCTAGTTTGCTCAATATTGAAGGCTGTTTTTACGGAGAGGCACTTTCTATGGAAGATGGTACGATCCAGTCTTTTGGTGGAATATGTGATGGTTCCGGTGGTTATTTTGGAGCAAATCATGGTAATATTAATGCATTTGCAAGTCAAATTGAGTGTCAAGTGGTGATGGAGGGTCGCTCAAGCGGAACATTTATTAATTCTGAATTATACTACCCTTGGGCTGAACATGTGTTTGCCGGACATAGTATTGCTGTGTTTGCAAATACTGAAAGGAACCAAGGTTTTTCTGTGCGTGACACTTCCTTTCTTGTAGATTTGGCTTTGGATAGCTTGAGTATGCAGTCCATTGGTGATTTTGTGCCTGTCAGAGGAAATGCGCAGGATTTTGTTGGTCAGGATGCCCCATATTTTGTCAATGAGTATCGCTTGTATTATGCTTCTGCAGATTTGCCTGATGATAGAAATCTGATTGCCGAAGGAATTTCCGGTGCGATATATCAAGATGTAATTGCCCACTGGAACACCCATGGCTTAATGCCGGGAGATTACATTCTCTACCTTCAAGCAATTATCAATGGAGCTTACGATGAACCGGTGGAAATCGCCCAGGACGTAAATTTGTATGATTTTACCGGAATATCCACAGAATCTAATTTTGATTTTTCCCTTTATCCAAACCCTGCGACTGCTGCCATCTACTTATTTGTCCCAGAAAGCAACACAAATTGTACCTTTTCTGTTTTCAATGTAGCTGGAGAGCAGGTGATGAATAAGAAGTTTGAGTCTCATGCTCAACCGATAAAAATTGATATCAGAAACCTTGCTAAAGGCTCGTATTTTTTGAAAACTGATGATAAGGTTTTATCTTTTGTAAAGGAATAGTAAGAGATTGTTTCCTTAATTTAATCGTGTTTTCAAAAATTGAGTTATTATTTCAACATCTTCAGTAATTGCATTTACAGAAATTGTGGCACCACTTATTGCATCAATGTTTTTATTGACTTTTAATTTTTCAGAGCCGTCATAACCGATAAACTGTTTTAACCAGCCTCTTGATGTGATTTCATATCCATGAGAAGCTTGATAATTAAAGACTTTGATTTTTTTTACTGACTTACTGTTATCAAAGAGCATATAATAGTCGAAATATTCTGAATTGCCTTTTTGGAGCGTGTTCTCTGATGAAGAACAGCCACCGGTACGGCAGCTGTAAACTCGTCCAACGTAGATGTATTGAAAGTTGCTTTTTTTAATCCTAAAGAACTTTCCATTCATAGTGTTTGTATGCTGAATTGATTCCGGTAGTGTCATTTCTTCGACCAATGAGATGTCTGAAATGCCTGCTTTTTTCAAGGTTCTTATGAGTGATTTGTGCTTGTAATTTATCTCACTTTGAGCAATAGTTACAGCGCTGATCAAAACAGCAATGATGAGTGTTATAGCTGACTTTAGTCTCATATCTCTTTTGTTTAAAACATTACTCCGATTCCTGCATTTATTGTTTTTGTGTATTCGTTCGAGGCAGCATTCTTCAATAACTGTATGTCCGTTTTTACAATAGCACCTTGTGTTAATTTCAAGCTCAATCCTGCAGTAATTGCACTTATTTCATAGCTTGGATTTTTGCTTATGCTTTTTTCTACACTGTTGTGCGTATTTAAAAATTCATATCGGATAAATGGAATTAACTGTGTTTCGGTTTTAACAGGACGTAATATATTGTATCCGATTTCAGCATAATATCCGGTCATAGAACTGCCAAGGTCATTTATTATGCCATCTGCATCTTTAGTGAATAGGTTATATTGTTCTGAATTTGATAAGTTTGAATAATACATTTGTCCACGAAAGTGAAATCCTTTGATGCTATAACGGGCATCTAATCCCATCATTGAAACTCCAACTACAGATGAATCTGCCATTGCAACTGCTTCTGCATTATTTTTATCAATGCCGTCATACAAGGTGCTCTGAGTTTCTCCAAAGTATCCGGAGAGCCCAATGTTTAGTCCTCTGATGCCATAGTATTCCAATTTTCCTGACACGTTTGGTGAACTGCTGAATGATTCTGCACCCTTTTGGCGACCTTTGCGCAAGCCGTTCGATCCGCTTAGATTTGCGGTTCCGTCATATCCATTAAAACCATTTAATATGTATGCCTGGTATTTAATTGAGGCAGGAAGGATATTTCCAGTTATTCCAAAGCCAATTTCTCGCCAAGTGGTTGGAACAATGTATTTGTCTGTGAGGGGCCGCTCTACGCCATTAAAAGTGTTAGGTTCATGATACTCATTGATAATACCCATAGGTACCAACATTAATCCCGCTCGGAGATTTATGTAATCATTAAGTTTATGTTGCAGGAATGCCTGTTCCACATAAACTTCCTTTACATGTTCAAATTCAAGTTCGGTAATGAATTGTGTTTTATCGGTAAAGTTATATCCAAATAACATTACAACTCTGTGAACGTCCAGTTTGCCATTGTTGTAAACCGAGGGATCCAATAATTGATTGTAATGGACTTCACCATATCCCCCAACGAGTAATTTGTTATCTTTTAATAAAAGATTTTCTGCTGAGTTTGAGTACAGATTTGAATTGTTGTCCGATGTTTGTGATATGGCGGTTATGCCAGTCACAACCATTAAGAAAAAAATCAATAAAGCTTTCATATTATTATCGTTTTTATTGTTTATTACTAATTTACACTGCAAAAATGGGGTGATAAATTGACGGTCGCAATCCCAAATTATTGGTATTTAATTAGACTGGCTTTAAATAACAGCGTTGTTTGTAAGTGTTTGTAAATTAGGTGTTAATGCTTGTTTGTCTGTTGTTGGGATTATGGCAGTTTAGAGATGGTGATTTTTATCAGTAAATGAAATCGCTATAAATTGTGAGTGCTGTTTTTTTTATTTTAAGTGATTTCAAGTGGATGATTCTAATTTCGAAGCGTATTCATTAATGCTTTTGAATCTTTGAAACATGATTTAAAAATTGCTAAAAACTTAACCCAACACTAATTCCCGCAGGAATAAGTACAAGCCCACTTTCATTATTTGATCTATAAAAAACATAATGCGCATAAATTCTAAAATTTACACGGTATAATTTAAAAGGAATAAACCGATAGGCAATGATAGGATATAAAACGTAATTTTGGTAATCTTTGCCGTAAAGAAGTGTGCCTCCAATTCCAAGTTCTAAAAAACTTCGCTTTCTGCCCAAATTTCCTGTAATGTGATGTGGGATAGTAATGAGTTTTTCCGGTGTATCACAGCCACCCCAAAGACATAGCTCAAATGTTTCTTGATATCCGATTCCCAGTTTTGTGTTAATGAAAATGTCTGTGGGCGTACGGATTATTCTTGAATAGTTAAGGGATAAAATAGAGGCATCACCGAGAAAATTGATGTCAATGCTATTCAATGGATTCCTGTTTTCAATTTGCTTGATGTTTTGTGCAAAGAGTAGGTTGCTAAAAGTGAAAAGTAATAATATGAAAGCTATTTTTTGCATTGCTTGTTGTTTCAGTATTTTATCCAGAGTAGCTAAGTTAGTTGTTTTTATGGAAATTGCAAAATTGATTAATCGGTTTGTGCCTCTTTATTATTGGTTTAGTATATATTTGTGGATGATAGCTTTTGAGTATTCGTATAATAGTGGTTTTATTTGTGATATTTATTGATTGTTCGCTGTGGAAATTCAGTAAAAACACCTACGTGAAATTACCTATATAATCTTTGTAATGTAGGCTAAATTGAGTATTAAAACATGAATTTTTGTTGCTTGGGATTTTGGAATATTTTGAAGTTTCAAAAATTATAATTACATTCAGCATCTTGTATAATCAAACTGCCAAATATGAAATTGCGTTTAATATTATCTGATCAGTTAAATATAAATCACTCCTGGTTTCAAACAAAATCTGAGGATGTTTTATATGTGATGATGGAGACTCGTCTGGAGATGGAATATGTTTGTTTGCATCGTCAAAAACAGCTTGGAATACTGGTTAATATGCGTGATTTTTCAAGTAAAATTCGATCCCGAGGGAATAATATGCATTACATATGCCTTGATGATTCGGAGAATGAGCAGCAATTAGATTGGAATTTATTGCGATTATTATCAGAATATCCCGTTACGAAATTTGAATTTCAAGAAGCCGATGAGTATTCTACTCATGCGATGTTGCAGCAATTTGTGACTTCCTTGGATATTCCTTACGAAGAAGTTTCTTCAGAACATTTTTTTACTGAAAAAGATGAGCTTGGAAAGTTTTTTGCCGGTAAGAAAAAATTCCTGATGGAGCATTTTTATCGTCACATGAGAAAACGCCATCATATTTTAGTGGACGGAAATGACGAGCCGGTTGGTGGAAAGTGGAATTATGATGGACAAAATCGCGAGCGATTTCCGGATGATATGCCGGTACCAGAACCTTATGTTTTCCATCATGATTTGACTTCAATAAATGAGATGCTCGATAAAATGGAAATAAAATCCATGGGGCATGTGAATCAGAAAGATTTTATTTGGCCGGTTGGTAGAGAGGAGGCACTAGAAATGCTGAATCATTTTTTACAGCATTTATTGCCACATTTCGGTACCTATCAAGATGCGATGACAACCCGCGGCTGGACATTGTTCCATTCTCGGGTTTCCTTTGCACTAAATCGTAAGTTGGTATCTCCCAAAGAGGTTGTACAGGCTGCTTTAGATGCTTATCAAAATGATGCTTCTGTGACATTGCCGCAGGTTGAAGGGTTTATCCGGCAAATCATTGGTTGGCGGGAGTATATGCGTGGTGTGTATTGGAATCAGATGCCTGAATATGCAACAAAGAATCATTTTTTTGCTGACAGACCTTTGCCCGCTTTTTATTGGACAGGAAAAACCGATATGAATTGTTTGCGCCATGTCATTACTCAAAGTTTAGATTATGGTTGGGCTCATCATATTCAAAGATTAATGATTCCGGGCAATTTTGCTATGTTGATTGGTGCTGATCCCGATCAGGTTGATGATTGGTTTCTGGGAATGTATCATGATGCTATTCAGTGGGTTGAGATGCCTAACGGACGCGGAATGAGTCAGTTTGCAGATGGTGGCATTGTCGGGACAAAACCCTATGCTGTATCAGCAAATTACATCAATAATATGAGTGATTATTGCCAGTTTTGCACTTTTGATAAGAATAAAAAAGTTGGAAAAGATGCCTGTCCGTTTAATGCATTATATTGGCATTTCTATCATCGAAACCGGAAGCGCTTGGCATGGTATCCTCGCTTAAATCAGATTTTTGCAATTTGGGATCGTATGCCTGAAGACAGACGAACTGCCTATTTGAAACAAGCAGAGGATTTTTTGAAACGATTGTAATAAATCGAAGATGTTGATAGGTTAGAGGTTGGAAGTTAGAGGTTTCCGTCTTCACTGCGTTACGCCGGACAAGTTCAGTTAGAGGTTAGAGGTTAGTCAATGTCAATGCCTGAATAGGGTTGACCGTTTAAAACTATTTACTAATTATGTTTTTACACATTAAATTCTGACTATACTTAATTTGTTTTGTTGTCATCTTTAATAATTTAACATTCCTA